>CALDTJ010000532.1 GCA_937924145.1 uncultured Saprospiraceae bacterium | reverse complement strand
AACCAGGAAGTAGTATATTGTTGAATATAACACTAAAACTATATTTATCGAAATTGTTGACTTCCTTTTTAAATAGCTCCGACCTACTTGTTAAGACATTCACTTCTTGTTCATTAGTAATAAAAAAACCTAAAGCATATCCAGCAAAGATTTTATTAAACTTAAACTCAATAGTTAATTGAATATCAATAAACTGTTTGAATTTTGAGATATTTTTAGGATTTCCTACTTCATGTAGTTCACAACTGATTAATTCAATCGGAGGAGACGCTTTAACATTGTCGCGAATCTCTTTTTCTTTTTCTTCTAACGCCTTTTTAGCATCCTCTTCTCTTTGTTTATTTATCTCCGCACGCTCCTCCTCACTCAAAGCCATCCAATCATAAATTCGAATCCCTTCTTCTACATCATTTCCGCCATGCAAAACAGTTCCTTTTTCTAAAAGTAAGACATGGGTACAAATTTCTTCAATATATCGCATAGAATGTGTGACAAAAATGACGCAACATTCTTTAGTAATTTCTTTGATTTTTTTCAGACATTTTTCTCGAAACCCATGATCTCCAACCGCCAACACTTCGTCAATCAATAAAATATCAGGCTCCATGTGGCAAGCAATGGCAAAGCCAAGCCGAACCCGCATACCCGAACTATAATTTTGGACAGGAGAATCAATAAAATCACCAATCTCAGCGAATGCTAAAATATCCGCAAACTTATCATCTACTTCTTCCTTGGAAAACCCCAAAATTGCTCCATTGATATAAGTATTTTCTCTACCCGTCAAGATCGGATTAAATCCAGCATTCAATTCAATCAAACTTCCGATACGACCAAGCATCGTAATTTTACCTGCATCGGGTTTTATCAATCCATTCAGCATTTTTAGAAGCGTACTTTTACCTGCCCCATTTTGACCAATTAAACCAAGACATTCCCCTTTCCTCAAAGCAAAGGAAATATCTTTTACCGCCCAAAATTCTTTATCTCTTAAAGCCGTTTTACGGTTTCTACCTAACATCTCCTTACTAAAGTCTTGAATACCATACCATAAAGACTTTTTTAAATCCTTGCACAGTTTTTTAGACACGTTTTCTACTCGTACCAGCACCTCTCCTGTGGGTATTACCCTTTGTACTTTTGTAGTATTATCCACCAACTCGTTCAATAATATAAGGCATTGATAATTTATAAAATAGTAAGCTGAAAATAAATAATGGAATGGTTAGTCCTAAGACCATCAAAAATGGTAGGAGGTGAGTAGATGCTCCAATCGTCAACCAGTCTCTAGTCACCAAAAGCAAATAAGACAGCGGATTCCACTCCATAATAAATTTCCCGAATCCAGATTCAGGAATCTTATAAGCAATCGGAGTAATATAAAACAATAATTGAGTAATAATTTTTAAAGCACTTCCCACATCTTTATACATCATCCCGAATGGCGTCAATAACAACCCAACGGTCAATCCAAATAACAATAAAGCCAGCCCGCCTAGCGGCACTAATAGAACATGCCAAGTTGGTAAATATTGAAAAGCCATAAAAGCCAAGGCGATCATAATCAAGCTAATACAAAAATTAAAGAGCACTTCTCCTGCCCCTGCTATAATCAAAGATTCTCTAGGAAAATTGATTTTCCCCAATAAACTTTTATTGCTACTGACCATACTCATTGGTCTGTCCAACGCCTGTACAAATACTTGCCACAACAACGTCCCCGTCAACACATATAACGGATAAGGCAAGTCGGTGGTCTGTACATTCAACACTCCCGATTGTGCTAAAAATATCCAAACCAAAGTCGTCGCCAATGGCGATAAAAAAGCCCAGCCAATACCCAACGCCGCCTGCCGATACTTCGACCGAATGTTCCTCAGGAACAACCGCCAAGCGAGTTCACGCGAGGCTAGTAGATCGCTACCTAGGCTTTTTAGGGTTCTTCTGGGGGAGAGGATGCCCGACTTGGGGCTGTAGACAGTTACTTTCAAAGATTAGACGCTGTTTTTTTTTGACGCAGAGTCCCGTACAGTAGTCGGGACGCAGATTTTTTTATGTTTTTTATTATGTTTTTTTTTGACGCAGAGGGACGCAGATTTTTTATGTTTTTTTATTATGTTTTTCAAATCTAGCATAGAAAAACATAAAAAAGTCATATTTTAAAACAGCGCCTGCCCGAATGCTCAGGCGGGCGGGTCCTTCTGCGTCAAAAAAATAAAAACAGCGTCAAAAGTATCAAGGAATGCGATTAAGATGACGCTTACGATCATTGCTAAAGACCTTTCGCTTAATCACTATTTCCTCCCCGAAGTTAATCAATAAACCAACTTCGATTTCAGTAGATTTAAGATAATTCACCAATTGAACTTCATGCTTAGGATGTAATTTTTCTACTGCCTTCAATTCAATAATAACGGTATTATTGACGATAATATCGGCTTTGAAATCTCCTACAATATGTCCTTCAAAGTATACTTTAATGGGATGTTGTTGTAAAGTATTCAATTTCATTTTTCCTAATTGAATCGCCAAAGAGTTCTCATAAACTGATTCGGAATGTCCAAACCCATGATACTCAAAAACGTAATAGGCCGCTTTTATAATAGCCGAGGTAAGTTCCGTGTGTTTAAAGTTGTCATAGTTACTCATAATAAATAATGTTTAGTTAAAAATTAAAACTAAACCTAATGAATTCCAACAACTTAACAAAATGTAGTTATATATATTTTTGACACAGATCTATTTTTTGACGCAGAGAGACCCGCCCGCCTGAGCATTCGGGCAGGCGCAGATTTTTTATGTTTTTAGTTATGTCATTTCAAAGCTAGAGCAGAAAACATAAAAAAGTCATACTTTTAAAACAGCGTCTCTCTGCGTCAAAAGAAAAACTACGCAAAAAGCCGCCTCAAAACCCCCTCAAAATCCTTCAAGTACAACATATTAGGCCCATCGCTCATAGCCACCTCTGGATCTGGATGTACTTCAAAAAAGTAACCATTCGCTCCAAAAGCTTTGGCAGCATAAGCCATCGAAGGTACGAACTCCCGATTGCCGCCCGTCTTGCCACCTGCGCCACCCGGTCGTTGTACGGCATGCGTACAATCCATCACGACAGGATACCCGAAGGCTTGCATATCAGGGATATTTCTAAAATCGACGGCTAAATTATTATAGCCATACATATTTCCTCTTTCGGTCAGTAAGATATTGTGATTGCCAGTTGAGGCTACCTTTTCAGCAGGAAACTGCATATCCTGCCCCGATAGAAACTGGGCTTTTTTGATATTGACAATTTTATTGGTCTTTCCTGCTGCCAATAATAGATCCGTTTGACGACACAAAAAAGCAGGGATTTGTAGAATATCTGCGACTTCCGCTACTGGCGCAGCTTGTTTCGACTCGTGTATATCCGTAGTAATCGCGAGGTTATATTTTTTTTTGACCTTCGCTAACATTTTCAATCCCTTCTTTAATCCAGGTCCTCTAAAAGCATTAATAGAAGTTCGATTGGCTTTATCAAAAGAAGCTTTGAAAATAATGGGTATTTGAAAAATAGCTTGTAACCTTACCAACTCCTTCGCTATTTCATTTAACAAGGCTTGGGACTCTATGACACATGGGCCAGCAATGATGAAAGGAGTTGATTTTAGTTTTTGATAAAGCGTTTTTGACACTGTTTTTTCTTTTTTGACATTGTTTTTTTGACGCAGAGGGACGCCCGCCTACTGGTAGGGCTGTTAAGTTCTGTTTCACAAGTGGTGAAATGCCTGCCTGTCCGGCAGGCAGGTTAAAAATTATTCCTGAAGTTTTTAATTTGTAGGGGCTAATTCCCCCTTTGAAGGGGGCTAGGGGGATGTAAAGTACTGATTTGTAGTAAATTATACTAAAAACATCCCCCCGACCCCCTTCAAAGGGGGAAAAGCATTATACAATCTTCATTTTTTAATAAAAAACTTTAACACTTCAAAATTTGCCAATTAGAATTTAATAGCCCTGCCGCCTTCTGCGTCAAAAAAATAAACTGCGTCGCACTAAGCGACCTGATAAATCTGCACAATACCGACCAGCCGCTCCTGTTCTGTCACCAATAAGGAAGTGACTTTTCGATTAATCATGAGCGTTTCCACTTCGTTGAGTTTACAATCAGATGGAATCGTGATCGGATTTTTAGTCATAAAATCTTTTGCCCTCAATTCAAAAAAAGTAGCCTGTTGATTTTTCATGATTCGCCTCAAATCACCGTCTGTGATAATACCGACAACTTCTCTTTTTTCTTCAATGACTACTAAACCCAATTTACCTTTAGTCATGGTATTAATGAGGGTTTCCATCTTGGTAGTAGGCGTAATAATTGGTAGGTTTTCTTGATACATGACGGTTTTGACTTCCGTTAATAGTTTTCTACCTAAACTACCTCCTGGATGAAATTGGGCAAAATCTGCTGGTTGAAAATTTTTAGCTTTCATTAATGCCATTGCCAAGGCGTCTCCCATGGCTAATGTGGCAGTGGAAGAAGCCGTAGGGGCTAAATCCAGCGGACAAGCTTCTTGATCGACCATTACTTTTAGACAAAAATTGGCATTGACCGCTAAGGTCGAATTCATATCCGCAGTAATCGCTATAATTGGAAGCTGTTGTTGTTTGAAATAAGGGATTAACTGTAAAACTTCAGAAGTCTCTCCCGACTTAGAAAGTGCTAAAATAACGTCTGCTTGCGTGACCATCCCCAAGTCTCCATGAAAAGCTTCGGCAGGGTGGAGAAAAAAACTAGGCGTACCAGTGCTGGCAAAAGTAGCTGCCATTTTTCGACCAATCAAGCCCGATTTTCCCATACCCGTAACGACCAACCGACCTTTTGCCGCTAAGACTAATTCAATGGCTTGATCAAAGTCTTCGGTTAGTGCTTGGCTCAGATTTTGAATGGCTTTTGCCTCAATTTCAAAGACTTCTTTCGCGTAGACTGAATGCGCTGTTATTTTTTTGGACGCTGTTATTTTCTTGTTTTTTACTATCCAGCACTATAACAAATTAGACTTATTTTTTTACCATTTAGATATTTAAGTTCATGTAAGTCGTGGTCTAAATGAACTTAAATATCTAAATGGTAGAATTAAGTTTATAGTGAAATTAGATGATGAATAGTCAAGTTTTTTTGAAGTAAAGTCCCAATAGCTATTGTGGACTTTTCTGAAGGTGTGATTTTTTGTATTTTGCTTTGCTAGATTTTAAGGTACTTTTTAACAAAGCTCCGCTTTTCATAAGTCTGTATGATTTATGAAAAGTTGGCTTGATTTTTTTTATTTTTTAAAAGCTAACCTTTTGATTTTTAGCGGGTTTCATGATTGAAATGTAACCACTTAATCTGAACGAAATGGTAAAAGTATGGTTTCAGTATTTAATATGTTTAAAGATAGAATGTCGAAATAGGGCAGAACGAGCGAAAGGATTATACACTTGATGCATTTTTATATTTGTAAATGATAAAGACTTATGCCTATATTTGGCTAATCATTGGTCAATTGTAGACTATTTACTCTAAAACATCCATGCTCGAAAAATTAACAAACTTCATTAGTTCTTTCTTGGAACTCATCTTTGGGAATCTGCGGGATTTATTCTCCCCAAAGGAGGAAGAGGTGGTATTAATTGAGCCTGATCCAGAAGATTTAGAGCCTCAAGATGGAGGAGATATTCCACAAGATACCATTGTAACCGTTAATACCAACTTGGAAGAAATGGTCGTGGTGCCAGAAGCAGAAACACCCAACTTACCACCAGAAATTCCACCTGTAACGGAGCCTGTCCCAGAACCTGTTCCCGAGCCAGCACCTGAAAAGCCTACGGCGCCACGCCAACGCTATTTGTGGTGTTTAGACAATGGACATGGTAAATTAACAGCGGGAAAACGTTCGCCAAAATTAAGTGATGGAGAACGATTTTTTGAATATGAATTTAATCGAAAGATTGTCAAGGGAATTATTAAAGCCTTAAAAAAACATGGTGTTCGTTATTACAATGTAGTACCCGAAGTAAATGTAGATAACTTTTTGAAAGGTAGGGTTCTACGAGCTAATAACGTCCCTTCTGATATTCCTAAGATTTTCTTATCGGTCCACGCCAATGCAGGCCCTGGAACTTGGACAAGTGCTAAGGGATTAGAAACGTGGTACTTTCACGGAAGTCGAACGGGTAGAAAATTAGCCGCCGTTTTTCAACAACAATTAGTCAATCAATTAGGCTGGACCAATCGCGGGATTAAGTCTCAAGCCACGAAGCAATTTTATGTACTCCGCCGCACCAATATGCCCGCTGTACTCACCGAAAATGGTTTTTATAACAACCGAAAAGAAGTCTATCAATTATTGGACAAGGACATCCAACAAAAAGTCATTACAGCTCATGTAGATGCGATTCTATACTTTGAAAAGTATGGATTTTAGTCAGTAATAAACCTACCAACTACTTCAAAATAGCACAATTTTTGTTATATATTATTATTGAATTACTAACTACGACTAGTAATTGCTATCCCCTCTTTTAAAGGCGATCCCTCTTTCAATCCCACTCATTTCAATGCGTTGATCAATAAGGCAAAATAAATTAATAAAGTGGCCATTTTGAGGAAATATTTTTTTCCTAGACGCAATAATCAAGATGATGATAACGATGGTTTTATTGAAGTTTGTCACAAAGAGGGAAATGGACAGTCTTTCACCAAGCGCATTCCATTATCAGCCTCACCTACACATCTAGGGCATGGAGGTACTTGTGGACCTTGTAATTGAAATTGAGTAAGGAGTAAACATATATATTGAATGGAATGTATGATGATCTAGAATTCATTTAACGGTGTCACAAAAGCTAGTAAATCATGCTTGTAGGCATTATTTTTTTAAGACAACTTGCATCAAGGAGTAAATATTTAAAATTTTACACTTCCTACTTCCCCCCAATATTAACATTCAAAAGATAGGCTAGACTTAAATAGAGCGAATTTAAAAATAAACCAATAGTTATACTTTTTACATCCCGTAAAAGTGTAGCCTTATTGTATTTCCTTTCCTCATTGTTTCAATATCTAGTACTATCCCCTGCCATTCCTGAATGTTATGGATAATTTCAAATAATGACAGAGCGGAAAATATAACACTAATGTGATAGCATTCTATCACATATAATACACATCGTTTAATAAATCAGTTTAAACCTACAGAGAAATGAGTACTGTATTAATTGACCAGCCACTTTCTGAAACTAAAGCATCTTCCATTTATTTGTGGATGCGTAAACTTTCCTTCTTATTTATCCTATTTTTTAGTTTTAGTTTACAGCTTCATGCACAACATGATTTATCAATTACCCAAATGATTGATGTTGATAGTGCAGGAGTTGGTGATGTTGTCACCTTTACGATCATTGTCAATAACGATGGTGGAACAGATTTGACAGGAGTTTCTGTACAAGATTCCTTACCAGAAAATTTACTTTATGTAGGAGATAATAGTAGTGGTGCGTATGTCCCATCAACAGGAATTTGGACGATTGGAAACATTGCGGCGGCAACAACGACTGTTCAGTTAGAAATACAAGCTCAGATCTTAGCACCTGGCGTACATACGAGTATAGCACAAGTCTATGCAATGGACGGATTTGATGTAGATTCTGCGCCAGATGATGACGTCATTACGGATGATGATTATGCTACCAAGTGTGTATCTGTTCCATTTAAAATATGCCCAACCTATAATGATACAGTTGCACTGACAGCGCCAGCAGGATACACCATGTACCAATGGTCTAGAAATGGAGCGACTATAAGTGGTGCAACTAATCAAATCTATAAAGCGATTCAAGCAGGGGAATACACTTTTACGGCAGATAATGCCGCAACTGGTTGTAATGCTGGATCTTGTTGCCCAATAGAAGTAGAAGAGGCTTGTTTTGATTTAGCATTGGACAAACAATTGGCAAGTGGTCAATCAGTGAATGTTTCACCAGGTGATGATGTAATTTATACCATTACTGTACACAATCAAGGAGACTTCTATGCCGATAGTATTAGAATAACAGATTATCCTGCTACAGGACTTACTAATAATTCTGGAAACTGGGTAGGCAATGATACTTTATTAACAATTGCTGATGGAGGGTTACCAACTGGTGGTTTAGCACCAAATGCAACCATACCTGTAAATATCACTTTATCCATAGACGGAAATGTTTCAGCGGATAGCTTATTAAACTACGCAGAAATTAGCTCAGCAAAAGATGTTAGTCAAACAGATAATCGAGATATAGATTCTACTCCTGATACAAATAGTAATAATGATGGTGGTGGACTTTCAAGTAGTCCAGCGGACAATCATGTTGATGGAAATGGTACAAGTACTACTTTAGATGGTAGTGCAGCAACAGATGAAGATGATCACGATCCACAAGTAGTTTACATTTGTCCTAATATTGAAACTCCGTCAGCTGACGCTACAGTTTGTTCAGGAGTAAATGTAGCTACCCTTAGTGTCACAACCACCAACGCAGATGCGAATGGAATTGAGTTTGTGTATTATACAACTCAACAAACTGGGACTAATATGTATGATGGAAGTGGAACTTCTTTAGGCACCACTACAGCATCAGGGGGAACAGCGAGTCTATCGGATGTTTCTTTCCCTACAAATGCTACTACCTCACCAGTTACTTATTATGTATATGCGATTATTAATCCAACACCTGGTGTGACTTCTTGTCGTCCAACGCAGGAAATTGAGGTAACAGTCAATCCATTACCAACAGCAAGTGTTGCAGGTACAACCACAATCTGTTCGGGAGCAACCGCAGTAGATTATACGTTCACAGGAACACCCAATGCAGTCGTAACTTATAACATAGATGGCGGCACAGCGACTACAATTACTTTAGA
>CALDTJ010000531.1 GCA_937924145.1 uncultured Saprospiraceae bacterium | reverse complement strand
GTGATTGGACGGGTAGACCCAATGGAGATTTGGAACTAATGAGTTTGCCTTATAATTATGGGCTTGCCTTAATTCGGGTCTTAAAAGATACGGACAATGGAGAATTGGTAGACACTTTCAAAAAGAAGGCAGAATAAATGCAGCCTTTGGTTACCATATTAATGGGCGTGTATAATGAAGAAAAGTACATTAAAGCCGCTATTGAAAGTATTCTAGGACAGACTTATACCAATTTTGAATGCTTGATTATCAATGATGGATCAAAGGATAATACTGTGCGTCTCGTCAAACAATTCAAAGATGATCGAATTCGTTTAATTGAGAATGACGAGAATATTGGACTAACTAAGACTTTAAACAAAGGTATTAGGTTAGCAAAAGGGAAATACATTGCCCGAATGGACGCAGATGATGTGGCATTTGCCAATCGACTAAGGACACAAATAAATTTTCTAGAAAATAATTCAGAGATTGGTATCTGTGGTAGTTGGGTAAATGTCATGGGAGACGAAGAAGGAGTTATTCGTTGGAAATTGGCACAAGAACATGAAGAGATAAAAGCAATTTTATTGTTTAGAAATGCTTTGCATCATCCAACAGTAGTCTTTAGAAAAAGTGTCTTTGAGGAAGTCTCCAATCAGTATGATCCTACGATATTATACGGACAAGATTATGAACTTTGGACTCGGCTAATATTGAAAACAAAAGTCCATGTGTTACCTCAAGCCTTATTGAAATATAGATTGCAGTCACCAAGTTTGAATCCGGAAAAAATTAAATATCAAATTGAAGTATCCAAAAGGATTCGATGCAAATATTTTGAGTCATTGCTCAATCGACCGCTCTCTGATACTGAAAAAGCAGCTTTAGCAGGAAATTGGAATAAAAAATCACTTGTTTTAGCTTGGTTGAATTTATCCAAGGAGTTATTACAAAGTGGTCATTTAACTAAAAAAGGAAAATTAGTTTTCATCAATAATTGGTTAAATGTTGCTGCGGAAATTTTAGATGCAGGTTTTTCTTTGTCGCTAAAAAGCCTTGCTCCTTATCTATTTTTTAGCCCAACTGCACTGAATCGCAAAGCCAAATTATTTTGGAAAGTCTTGAAAAACGCATAAATGCTAAATTTTAAATGACCTACTATTCCCAAACAAAACAAGATCATTTTCTCGACTATTTTTTTAGCAAAAAAGAGCAAGGAATTTTTGTGGATGTCGGGGCACATGACGGGATTACCTTTTCTAATTCTTACTTTTTTGAAAAGCATCGAAATTGGAAAGGGCTATGTGTTGAACCGATTCCCGAGGTATTCGCAGCGTTAGATAAAAACAGGAACTGTTTAAAAGCAAACTGCTGTATCAGTGCCCAAAATGGAACAGAAAAGTTTCTAAGAATCAAAGGCTATGCAGAGATGCTGAGCGGGATTTATAGCAACTATGAAGAACGTCATTTGCAACGGATAGAAGAAGAGTTAAAGGAATTTGATGGAGAAAAAGAGTTAATTGAGGTGAAAGCTTATACCTTAGCTAACTTATTGAAAAAGAATGAAATAGCTAAAGTTGATTTCCTAAGTTTGGATGTAGAGGGCAGTGAAATGGTCGTTTTAAATTCTATTGATTTTTCAGCTTGTGAATTTTCAATTATCATGTTTGAAAACAACTATGATGAATCTGAAATAGGTGGTTTTTTAAAAAATAAAGGATTCAAATTTTTACGAAGACTCGGAAAAGATGACGTTTATTTGAATGGCAAAGCATATAATTTCATTACTAAGGGAAAAGCAAAACTGTATAATTTTTTGTCCTAGTACCGGCGACTTTCTACCTGTCGATAGACAGGCAGTCGCCGCATACCTAGCAATACAAAATGAAAGTCCAAGTCCTCCGAAATTATGATTTCCCAAATTTCTATCACCAATCCCCAAACAATGAGGGCGTATGGGAGGGCATAAAATTTACTACGAACCCACTGGAAGAATGTGATTTTTTAATTGCGTTAAATCCACCAAATAAGGACGTAGACATCAATATTCCTCAAGGAAATAAGTGGTTGTTTTTACAAGAACCACCCGTCAAATCCTACGAATGGCATCAAAAGAGTTTTAAAGCTTTTGATAAAGTTTTTGGTTTTTGGCAAAGTCCTTCCAGCACTCCAAGTGCTGGAAGGACTTCGCTATTTCAAGGAGATTGGTCGAAAATAACGGCTCAGCAAACAGCATTGCCTTGGCATATTCAAAAATCCTACGATGAATTAATAGGATTGAAACCTATGGCAAAAAAACAGACCGTTTCATGGATAACGAGTAATCAGACTAGTAGAAAAGGGCAACAGGTACGGATGCAATTTTTGAATTATTTGCAAGAAGTTGGCTTTGATTTTAAGCTATATGGCAGAGGTTTTCAGCCGATTGATGATAAGTACGAAGGCATTGCGCCACATCAATACAGCATCGCCATTGAAAATTACTTTTGCTCAGATTATTGGACAGAGAAAATAGCCGATTGCTTTCTATCTTGGACAATGCCGATTTATGCAGGTGCAACGAATATTACGGATTATTTCCCAAAGGAGTCAATGATTTTAATTGACCCAAGTCAGCCCAAA
>CALDTJ010000530.1 GCA_937924145.1 uncultured Saprospiraceae bacterium | reverse complement strand
CGGACTAATGGGCATCTTGATGAAGTTAAATTGGCGGCATTTTTTAAAGCGGTTCATGAGAATTGATATTTTTAAATAAGCTCTTGAGAAGTTCTTTTTGACGCTGAAAACGCTGACTTTTATGATATTTTATGTTTTCTTCTCTAACATTGAACACGTTAAAGAAGAAAACATAAAAAGTCATAACTTCAAACAGCGTCTCTTTCCGATAATTATCGGAATCAAAAAAATAAACATTATCAAAACCCTGATCAGCTTTTCTGAAAAAAATACAATATGAATAATTACAAAAACATCATTTGGGACTGGAACGGTACCTTATTAAATGACCTTGATTTATGTTTGAAGATTGCTAATGGAATGTTAGCCAATCATCAAGACACACCGATAGATTTGACAGCTTATCGTAACGCCTTCGGTTTTCCAATTACAGGATATTACGAAAAAATAGGGATAGATTTAGCAAAAGAGTCGTTCGATGTATTGACCGATAAATTTGTGGCAAATTATAATCAAGGGGTTAAAAAATGTGGTTTGCATGATGGTGTTTTTGACATTTTAAAACAGTTTAAGCAACAACAAAAAGAGCAATTCATATTGACGGCAGCTCATCTAGATTTGGTCACGCCTTTACTAAATAATTTTGATATTCACCATTATTTCAAAGCTGTAAAAGGGGTAGACAATTTTAAAGCAGAAGGAAAAGTAGCAAGAGGCGTAAAGATGATGAAGGAACAAAAAATCCAGCCAACTGAAACGGTTTTAATCGGCGATACCTACCATGACTTTGAAGTAGCCAATGCAATGGGAATTGATTGTGTCCTAGTCGCAAATGGACATCAGTCTAAAGAAAGATTAGTTGATTTTACGAAAGGAAAAATTAAGGTGGTTAATCTTTTAAGCGAGATAATTTAAACAAACGAAAATTAGTTTCACACAACGCCACAACGCCACGACGTGATGAGTAAATCGTTGTGTCGTAGTGACGTTGTGTGAAATTTAGAAGTAAATTAGTGTAAGTACTTAAAAACATTGAAAGCCATGAAAAACTACCCAATCTTAACGACTCAAAGGTTGACCCTCGAACAACCAAGAATTACTGATATTCCCAATCTTATCAAATACGCTGGCGACGGAAAAGTAGCGGCAACCACGCAAAATATGCCGCATCCTTACCAAGCAGAGGATGCTGTTTTTTGGTTAAACATGGCAAATACAGGTTTTCTAAGCCAATCCAAGTACATTTTTGGTATTCGTTTAAAAGCAACAGACGAATTAATTGGAGGAATGGGCTTGCATCTAACACCCGAATTCAATCGAGCAGAATTAGGCTACTGGGTTGGTGTTCCTTTTTGGAATAAGGGCTATGCGACAGAGGCCGCAGGAGCTATTTTAAAATTCGGTTTTGAACAATTAAAATTGAATAAAATCTATGCTGTTCATTTGATTGGCAATGGTTCTTCTGGCAAAGTGATGACTAAAAATGGAATGATCAAAGAAGGAGAATTGAAAGAGCATTATAAGAAAGGAGACGAATATAGAAGTGTTTATCAATATAGATTGACAAAAGGAGAATACGAATCCTTGCAAAAATAATGATATGCCGTTAGCTACAACTTTCACCCTCGAAACAGAGCGATTAAGACTTAGAATACCTTCCAAAGCAGACATTCCACACATTTTTGCGGCCAGTAGAGTAAAAGGCTTTAATGATGGTATGGGATGGGAACCACCTGAAACAATCGAAGAGATGAATGCGCCATTAGAAAGGAGTTTAGAAAGTTGGAAAAATGGTAATGGGTTTTCTTTTACAATAGATGAAAAAAGTACAGGCGATTTTTTAGGTCGAATTTCCATCCGAAAAACTAAAGAAAAGGCTATTTGGAATATTGGATTTTTTACACACCCAACACATCAAGGTAAGGGTATTATGTCCGAGGCAGTAGCAGCAATACTAAGTTTTGGGTTTACCAAATTAAAAGCCTCTAGAATAGAGGCAGACTATGCACTTTGGAATAAAGCAAGCGAAAAAGTTTTACAAAAAAATGGACTGCAATTTGTTGAGTTTATAGAAAAGGGATTATTTAAAAAAGGAAAATGGGTAGCCGAAAATAAAGTGGCAATTGATAAAATGGACTGGCAAAAACATCAAAGCTGACTTATACAAATTGATTCCTCAGAAAAATCTCAGAATGATATAAATAGATCACACCTATTATTTCCTACCTTTGCGTCTTATACATATCGACGAATAAAACCAACAGCAACATGACTAGTCGGCAATTTTTTACTTTCCTATTTATTATAACTTTTCCTATTAGTGGATTATTCGCTCAAGCAGGTATCGACAATATGGAACGTCGAAGTACCCAAGCAGTACGTATCACTGAAAAACCAGTTATCGACGGAGAAGTTCTAACCGATCCACTTTGGTTGACCGTCAATACCTTGTCAGAAATGGTGCAAAATCAACCAAATTGGGGCTTGGCACCGACAGAAAAAACGGATATTCGAATCGCTTACGATGCCACTACTTTTTACTTATCTGTAGTCTGTTATGATTCGACACCAGAGGCATTGGTCGTTTCTGATGCTCGGAGAGATGCGGATTTAGCTGGAACAGATGCCTTTTTATTTATTTTAGATACTTACCATGATAGTCAAAATGGATTTGTCTTTGGAACGAATTCCGTAGGTATTGAGTACGATGCGCAGGTAGATAATGAGGGGCAAGGAAATTTTAATAATAACCGACAGCAAGGCGGTGTGATTGGTGGATTTAACTTGAATTGGGATGCCTCTTGGGTGGTAAAAACGAAGGTTGGAGATTTTGGCTGGAGTGCAGAATTTGCCATTCCTTTCAAAACTTTGCGATTTAAGTCGGGTGAAAATACGACTTGGGGGATTAACTTCCGACGGAATATTAGAAAGACGAATGAGATTAATTTTTGGTCGCAATTACCCCTAGGCTTGGATATGAAACGCTTGTCTTTAGCAGGCACATTGACAGGCTTAAATATCAAAAGTCCAGGTAACTTAAAGCTTATTCCGTATGCATTGGGAAAAGTAGAGAGGGATTTCAAAAACGACCCTAATGGTAAAACCGAGGTCGATGCAGAAGTAGGGGTAGATGTAAAATACAGTATCACGCCAAGTGTAACATTGGACCTCACTTACAATACCGATTTTGCACAAGTAGAAGTAGATGACCAACAGGTAAACTTAGACCGTTTTAATTTATTCTTTCCTGAAAAGCGACCTTTTTTCTTAGAAAATGCTGGACTATTCACCGTAGGCTCTCCCGGTGAAGTTGATTTATTTTTTAGTCGTCGGATAGGGCTTAGTGAGAATGGAGATCAAATTCCGATTATTGGAGGAGCAAGATTGTCTGGAAAAATCAATAAGACGAATATCGGTTTCTTAAACATGACGACCGATGATGTACCCGACTTGGGCATTGATAAAAATAACTTTACCGTAGCCAGAATCAACCACCAAGAAGGGCGCTCGGGTATTGGGGCTTTATTTGCTAACCGTAGTGGTTTAGGCGATGATTCTTCCAATGATTATAATCGAACGTATGCAGTTGATGGCCGTTTAGGGTTGGGTAGAAAAGCTAAATTATCGGGCTATTTTGCCAAAACAGACACTCCAGATAAGGAAGGAGATGATCTATCATTTCAACTCCGATCAGACTATAATTGGAATGGTTGGCGAATGTTTGCAGGTTATACCGAAGTAGGTGAGAATTTCAATCCAGAAGTTGGTTTCTTAGGTAGAGAAGGCGGTTTTAAGAAAGTAGAAGGCTTATTATTTTATACTTTGCGTGGGTCGGAAGAGTCTAGTTTTTTGGAAAATCGACCTCACATTTCTTATCGAGGATATTGGGACGCAGAGAATAGGTTGCAAACTAGTTTTTTACACGTCGATAATCACTGGGTTTGGAAAAATGCTTTTGAGATTCATACGGGTGTAAACTTCACAACCCAAGGAGTTTATGAACCGTTTCAAATATCTAAAGGCGTCTTCGTGCCAGCAGGTAATTACGATCACGCAGAATCTCAGATTGTCATTATTACCAATCCAAGTAAGCCAGTTTCTATTAGTACCCGTCACGTCAATGGTGGCTTTTTTGGTGGTACTCGTTTTGCCAATAGTGTTTCTGTTAACTTAATTTTAGGAGATAAATTTAACGCTGAATTTGGTATCCAACATAATGATATTCGATTACCTGATGGTGATTTTACGGCAGATGTTTTTAGAGCAAAATTAGCGTATTCTTTTACGCCAAGTATTTTTGCCCAAAGTTTGATTCAATATAATTCGGTAGCAGATATATGGTCGGCAAATATTCGATTTGGTTGGTTGCAGCAAGCTAATACAGGTTTGTTTTTAGTTTATAATGAGAATCGTGGACAGTTGTCTGATTTGGTTAGTGGGCCTTTGAATCGGAGTTTTATTTTGAAGTATAGTCGGGTTTTTGATGTGTTGCGGTAGATTTTTTAAAAAAATAAGTTATGAAAAGAACAAGGTATAATTTCTATTTAAATCCACATGATCTTTATAAGTGGACGAAGTGTCCAAAATGTGATAATAAAACGAAAGTTAGAAAATTTTGTTTGGTTATCCATTATCAGGAAAAATCAATTAATTATCATCAATTATTATCTTTAAATAAATCTTGCAAATACTGTCCATATTGTGATTTATTAATTGGGCAAAAGACAGATTTAGACACATTATTAGCTCAACAAATTGCTCAAACAAAACCCCAATTAAAGTTTAATCCTGAGAATAGTTTTGTGATGGGGACATTAGACAGAAAAGATTGGGCTAGAGGCCAAAAAGAAATATTGAAACCACAACAGGTCTTAGAATTGATGTATCATTTTAAGGATGTTTGGGACTTTGAAATTCAACCAGCAGGATGGTATTTTGATGGATAATAAAATTAGTAAAATGAATTTAAAAAACTTCCAACAAACCGTAGAACCCCAAATCACCAATCGGGGATTTCATTATTATGAAGATGGAGCAATAGAAGATATAGAACAAGTTGAAAAAGGTATTTTTGTAGCTACCGTTCAAGGATCAGAAGAATATAGTGTCACCCTAAAAATAGACAAACAGTTAAACATATTAAGCCATTCCTGCGATTGCCCCTACGATTGGGGAACGGTCTGTAAGCACGAAGTGGCAGTAATGTTTTATGTCAAAAAAGAACAATTATATAACCAACCAATAGGCAACGGCCCGTTATCCAAAATCAAACAAGATTTACAAAAATTAGACAAAAAGGAATTACTAGAAATCCTAGTCGATTTAAGTCAAAAAAGTAAATTGGTCAAAGAATATTTGAGTTGGGAATTAGGGCATGAAACGGAATAAGTAACCCTATTCTATTATCGAACTAGGCATGATTCAACACGGATTGAACAGATTAGACGGATCTTACAGGTCGTGTTCGACATTAACACGTGTTTTTAGCCACGTACAAAAATTCGTTAAATCAGTCTAATCCGCGTTGAATCAAGCCCTATTTAGCCATTTTTATAAAACGTAGTACATTACTTAAATCTAAATTAATTATTCATAAACTGTTCTGCCAATTCCCCTAACCGTTTAATACTAGCCTCAATCTCTTCCGTAAAAGGTTCGGCAAAACTCAGTCGAACACAATGTCTAAAAGTAGGTTCAACGGAGAAGATTTGCCCTGGCGCAATGCTAATTTGTTGATGTTTGGCAGCTTTAAATAATTTATAACTATCAAAGCCTTTAGGGAACTCAATCCAAAAATTAAAACCACCTTCTGGTACAGAAAAATAGATGCCAACTGGGAAATATTGTAGTATGCACTGACTATATCGAAGTGCTTGCGTATGCAATGCTTTTCGTAATTTTCGAAGATGAAAATCGTACCGACCTTTCTTTAAAAAATTTAGAAGAGCAGCTTGGGGTAAAGAACTTGTAGAAAGTGATAAAATCCTTTTTTGATGGGCAAATTGTTCTAAAAATCGACCGGGTTGACAGTAACCAATCCGATATCCTGGAGCAATTGTTTTAGACAAAGAAGAACAGTACAAAACCCAACCTTCCGTGTCATAATATTTACAAGTACTCGGACGACTTTTACCAAAATATAACTCTCCATAAATATCATCTTCGATGATAGGAATTTGTTTGGCAGTCATTAATTCTACCAATTCCTTTTTTTGTAAATCAGGTAAGCAAGTACCCGTTGGATTATGAAAATTCGTAACAAAAAGTCCTACTTTGATAGGGTATTGGTCGATTGCTTTTCGCAAAAAATCTAAGTTCAGACCATTAGCTGTTACAGGTATAGAAACTGCCTTTAGACCCAAACGCTCTACTGCTTGGTGAATACTAAAATAAGTCAATTCATCAATAGCAATCACATCGCCAGGTTGGGTCAAAATCATTAAACTGATATTCAAAGCCTCCATACAACCCGCAGTAATGACCAAATCTTCGGGAGTGAAATTACCTCCCCAATTCATTAACTGCTGAGCTAACATTCTGCGCAATTCATGATTGCCTTGAGGGTGTGTATATTTTAATAATAAATTCTTTTCATCTCTCAATGCCTCTACGACCGATTTATTCAATTTAGCAATCGGTAATAATTTTGGAGAAGGAACAGCGGACGATAATTTGATGATATTTTCAGAATTTCTTAACTCTTCTAACTCTTGGATGATTTCATTGGTATTGACCGATTTTACACTTGGTTGGCTATTCGATTTATTGACGGGGGTAGGTCTTTCTTCATGTCTAAACTTTACATAATACCCAGATTTTGGTCGTGCCTCGATCAATCCTTTAGCCTCCAATTGGTAATAAGCCTTAAAAATAGTCGTCGCACTAACTTGCTGTTGTTTGCTCATGAAACGAACAGAAGGTAGTTTTTCTCCTACTTTTAAAATGTTATTTAAAATGCTGTCTTCCAGTTGTTTAGCAATCTGATCGTAGCGAAATATTTTAGAAGAAGTTACCATTGATTAATATGTGTTTAACCGTGAACCGTCCACCGTTTACCGTGAACTGTCTGAAATCTGATATGCTTAAAAAATAAAAAACTGAATCTGTTTTCTTTTTACAAACATAGCTACTTTTGTGGAACATTGTCAAGTACAGGCGATTTCAATCGCCTACTTTTTTTTGAAATTAATGGCTACTAAAGTCGCTTGTACAAAAGAAAAATTATGAAAACTATCGGATTAATCGACGGCATGAGTTGGGAATCTTCCAAGTTGTATTATGAAATACTTAATCAAAAAGTAAAAGCAGAATTAGGTGGTTCACACTCTTGCAAAAGCATATTATTGACGGTAGATTTTGAAGAAATTCATCGGTTGCAAGGCGAAGGAAATTGGAATCAGACTGATTTAAACGGTTTCTGTACTTGATTTGCTCTAGGTCGTGTTCCAATACGTATAAAGACCTGTTTTGAGTGACCTAAAAGCATTACTTATGAAAAATTCTATTACCCTATATCAAATAGACGCCTTTACAAAAAAAGTCTTTGGCGGAAATCCTGCTGCTGTCTGTCCATTAGAGGAATGGCTATCTGACGACTTAATGCAAAATATTGCTATAGAAAACAACTTAGCTGAAACTGCATTTTTTGTTAAAGAAGGCGATGTTTATCATATCCGTTGGTTTATGCCAAGCGGCGAAATCAACTTGTGTGGGCATGCGACTTTGGCCTCCGCTTTTGTCATTTTTAATTATTTGAATCACCCGACTGACGAGATACGTTTTTCGTGCTTAAGTGGAGCATTAGGGGCAAGGCGTTCTGGCGATGGACAAATTACCCTTAATTTTCCCGCTTGGAAGAATGTACCAATTGACATTCCAACTGAAGTTTTTTCAGCTTTTAAGCATCGACCAATAGCTGCTTTTAAAACAAGGGATTTGTTGCTGATTTTTGAGACCCAACAGCAGATTTTGGACTTAAATCCCAATTTGCCCTTACTTAAACACTTACCGTTTTTAGGAATTAATTGCACTGCCAAGGGCGACGAAGTAGATTTTGTATCTAGAGTTTTCGATGCGAATGATCCTATTTCCGAAGATCCTGTCACTGGTTCCGCACATTGTGGATTTGTACCTTATTGGGCAGAAAAATTGGGAAAAAATAAATTGCATGCACATCAACTATCCGCTCGACGAGGAGCGTTGTTTTGTGAGCTGAAAGGAGATAGAGTGTTTATTAGTGGTTATGCCGTAGCGTATATGAAAGCTGAAATTATAATATAAAAGAATCATCTAAAACTTTTTTGAACTGCTCTAAAAGGTTATTTTTAACGCTTGCAGAGCAGTTCTTTTAGAAACATCACGAAAACTATGCTAATCGACACCCTAAAATATCTCTACAACAGAGACTTAAATAAATTGAAAAAAGAAATAAACGCCTATAAAGTTGAGCAAAATATTTGGAAAGTAGCTGAAGGTATTACCAACTGTGGAGGAAATTTATGCTTGCATTTAGTAGGTAATCTCAATACCTATTTAGGAACTCATCTGGGAGAAACAGGATATGTTAGACAAAGAGATTTAGAATTTTCCCTAAAAAATGTACCAAGAGAAACACTGATAAAACAAATAGAAGATACCGCCGAAATAATCGAAAATACCCTCCATAAACTAACCGAAGAAGACCTAGAAAAAGACTACCCAATCATCGTTTTCAAAAATAAAATGTCAACAGGCTTATTCCTAACCCATTTGACGACTCACTTAACTTATCATTTAGGACAAATAAATTACCATAGAAGATTACTAGATGTGCCAATTATGGGGTAATTCAATAAGCTAAAAAAGTGAACACGACCTAGAGCAAGTCTAGCAAAGAAACCGTTTTAATCTGTTATCCCGATAGCTATCGGGAGTGATCCAATCCTATCTAACAAAGCAAAAAAACATGAATAAAAAGACCAACATCCAATCCGCTATGTTTGCAGAAATGCAAAACAAAAACCTATTCCGAAAAGCCAAAAATCATGCATTCGAATACCTAGAAAGTGCCTTCGAAAGAGATATTTTTCCAACCGAGGCCGCACTAAAAAATCTAGAAAAGTTCGAAGAATCCATGCCCGAAAAATCAGGAGACGGCGAACAAATCATTGATTTATTAAACGATTACGGTTCACCTGCCGCAGTTCCTTACAACGGCAGATATTTTGGATTTGTCAATGGCAGCATGATTCCAACCAGTTTAGCAGCTAAGAACTTATCTATTTACTGGGATCAAAATGCAGCGATGCACGTCATGTCGCCCATCACCGCAAAACTAGAAATAGTCGTACAAAACTGGCTCATTGAATTATTCGGTTTACCCCAACATACGGTAGCAGGTTTTGTCAGTGGAACTTCGATGGCGAATTTAGCAGCGATGGCGGCAGCAAGGTATCGACTATTAAAAAATAAAGGTTGGGACGTCACCGAACAAGGTTTATTTGGCGCACCAAAAATTAGAGTGGTTACCCACACACATATTCACTCTAGCATTCTAAAAGCCATTTCTTTAGCAGGTTTTGGTAAAGCCAATATTGAAATGGTGGAATGTGATAAACATGGAAAGATTATACCAGAGAAACTACCAGAATTAGATGATAGTACACTATTGATCCTACAGGCAGGAAATGTGAGCAGCGGTGCTTATGATGACTTTGCCACTATTTGTAAAGCAGCCAGAGATAAAGGCGCGTGGATTCACATTGATGGCGCATTCGGACTTTGGGCAGGTGCCACTAAACGCCTAAAACACTTAACCAAAGGTTTTGAACACGCACATTCCTATGCGGTAGATGGGCATAAAACTTTGAATACGCCTTATGATTCTGGTGTGATTCTTTGTCAAGACGAAGAGGCATTGATTTCTGCTTTACACACAAGTGCCAGTTATTTGGCAAGTAATGAACGTCGAGAAGGTATGTATTTGACGCCCGAAATGTCTAAAAGGGCAAGAGTCGTTGAAATGTGGGCAGCCCTAAAATATTTAGGTAAAGATGGGGTAGATGAAATGATTTTTGAGATGCACGAACGAGCCAAACAGTTTGCCGAAATTCTAGCTAAAACAGTAGGTTTTGAAGTACTAAATGAGGTTGTATACAATCAAGTCATCGTTAAGTGTGCTACTGACGAAATGACTCAATTAGTAATGGAAAAGGTACAAGAATTAAGAGAATGTTGGGCAGGAGGTGCAGTTTGGGAAGGGGAGCAGGTTATTCGAATTAGTGTTTGTTCTTGGGCGACGACTAGTGAGGATATAGTGCGTTCTGCCAATTCTTTCAAAAAAGCTTTAGCTTTGGTGAAGTCAGATTTAACGTAAGTCTAGTAAACTAAAAATAATGGTCATAAAAGAAATAAATAGTAAGACATTTAAAGTAATAAAAGGGAAATACCGGATCAGTAATAGCAAGCGAAAATTGCAATTGGATATGATCCATAAGTATTTAGAAGATTCCTACTGGTGTAAAAATATACCGAAGTCGATGCTTAGAAAATCTATCAAAGGCTCGGTGTGTTTTGGAGTGTATCACAAAAAGCAGCAAGTGGGTTTTGCAAGAGTCGTGACAGATAAAGCGACTTTTGGTTATTTGGCGGATGTTTTTATTTTACCTGAGTACCAAGGAAAAGGTCTAGGAAAATGGCTAATTGAGACGATAATGGACTATAAGGAATTTAGGTATTTTAGAAGTTGGTCTTTGGCAACTAGAGACGCCCATGATTTGTACAAAAAATTTGGATTTAAGTCGTTAAAAACACCAGAAATGCACATGCGTAAGGTGCTTTTTACGGCTTATTGAGGCAGTTATTGCTTTTGATAGATCATCATAAGGCCATCATTAGCTCGACCATCAAATAGTATATATTCTTCGCAAAAAGTATTGATGGGCAAAGCAAAGTGGCTAGGAGTTGTGACCAATCTATTATCTTCTAATACCCAATCAAAAGTCAAAAGGGTATCGTCTACACCGCCGTATTCCAAATCTAAAACACCTGAATTTTGGTCGAAAGTCAAAGTAGCATTAGGCGCTTTTTTTAAAGGTACACAAAAACCACAGGCATTAGAGACTAATCGCCATTCTCCAATTAAGTTTTCTGAAATTTCTTTTTGGGTACTTAACTGGTTGTCGTTGTTATCTCTACATTCTTCAAAAATGGCAAAAGTTTCTTCGTCGGACAAATCGCCTTGAAAGATGTTTTCTTCTTTAGTACAGTTGGA
Source organism: uncultured Saprospiraceae bacterium (assembly GCA_937924145.1). Taxonomy (GTDB): domain Bacteria; phylum Bacteroidota; class Bacteroidia; order Chitinophagales; family Saprospiraceae; genus JAFMDF01. The sequence continues at coordinate 1,581 of CALDTJ010000530.1, read as the reverse complement.
AAAAAGGAAAATTGACATTAAATAAACTAATCCATTTCTTTTGAGCATAATTACAGTTTTTGGTTATTTTAAATTAACTATTTATCTATATAGACCACCAAATTCTGTAAAATGGTTGGGTTATTAGGTACATTTATTGATAACTATTCACCATTAAGTTTCACCATAAAATCTTCTACCATTTAGTCATTTAAGTGCATTTTAGTCGTGTTCTATATGAACTTAAATAACTAAATGGTTAAGAGTAAGTCTAGTTTGTCATAGTGCTCAACAGTTACATTCATCTTTCATAATGCTTATTGGCCCGTCGTAATTTATTCACAATTCGATCCTTCAAATCTTGTGGTTGTAAGACAATCATCGCATCACCAAAACCTAAAATTTCTCGTTCTAATTCAAAGTTGATTTGTACATTGATAGAAATGATAATTCCCTTGTCTTTTTTACCAATCAATTGCTGACTAGGGTGCAAAGGCTTAGTCAAAACATAAGGCGCATTACTTTGGTAGACAAATAAATGCACCTCTTGCGGAGGTAAATTTTCACTCACCGTTACCCCAATCACATCTTGATAATAATTACTTAAATCTTGGGTATTCGCACGAAAAGGAACATCGGAAGATTGAATAGCTTGTATTCTATCCAATGCCAAAGTCATTAACCTTGGATATCCTGTTCTGATACCCAAGAGGAACCAACGATTGCGATACTCTTTTAATAAATAGGGAAAGAAAATAAATTCATTCGCTTGCCGAGCTTTAAATGATTGGTAGGTAATGGATAAAGTTTGCTTTTTCTGAATAGCTTGATAAATTGTATCTAAATATTCTAAACCTCGCAAGTTTTCATTTTTTTCAAAATCAATAATTCGTTCCTGCTTATTTTTAGAAGTATAAACTTTATCTTCTAATTTTTGTACCATCCCGCTCAATTCTTGGAAATGGGAAAAGCCTTTGAATTGCTTTAAAATTTCCACGACCTCCGTCAAGCTATTTAAATCTTGATCGGTTAACGGAATATTGGTAATGCTATAATTGGGATCTTCATAGGTATAATATTTTTTTTCTTTGACGACGATTGGTGCGTTATAACCCAATTTGTCTGATCGCATGATTTGAATATCCGCTTGTACCGTTCGTTTACTTACCCCTTTATCAATCCCCTCATATTCATAAAGCGTATCTGAACAGGTGGCAATTAAATCTTCTAAAGTCCATTTTCTGAAACGATTTTTAAGGCAATTGTCTATGGTTCGGTAACGGATTAGGGCATTCTTGTTCACAGGATGACAGGATTTTTACAGGATGACAGGATTATACAGGATGAACAAGATACATGTAGGTCATGCATTTTATGCATTCAAAATAGGTCGTGCTTATTATACATTCAAAATAGGTCATTCAATCAGGGCGAATTTATTGGTAATTATTTTATCTCAACAATTGAATTCTAGTTTCTGAATAAATTATTTTTTAATTTAAATATTTGATTATCAGCGCTTTAAATTTAAATATTTTGATTAATACTAAAGTATTTTATAAAAAAACGAAAAAATATTTTACTGCGCAAATATACTGCGTA
>CALDTJ010000529.1 GCA_937924145.1 uncultured Saprospiraceae bacterium | reverse complement strand
TATGACTTTGGTCGTCAGGAGACGACACCGATATTGATTTCTAGTCTGGAGACTAGAAATATCGAGGATCTTGCTGAAAAAGGAATAGCACCCGTAGGAAATAATTCATTAAATTTGATAGAATCTTTTGATAATGAATTGATTATGTCCGACTTATCTAGTGTTGATCTTGAAAGAAAAACAATTGAAGAAACTAATACTCTTCCAATATTTACTTCCTCAGTAATATCCGATCCTAGAGTGCTAGAAATGGGCGTAGTTCCCTTCATAAAAGAGAAAAAGACTACCTACTATGTAGCGGCGAATTATACAACTGTCACAGAAAAATTGAAAAATGAGGCTAATGAATTTGCTCAAAAAACATCTACTAAAGGACGTTCTATAGGTATAAATATAGGTCGAGTAAACGAAAATGGTTGGGCTGTTGAAACTGGTGCACATTATACAAAAATGGACCAACGTACCTTTGAAACTCCTAATGCTGAGGTAGCACAAATTGCCCAGAAAAACTACCTTGATATTCCAGTAACGGTAAAGAAAAAATGGAAAACAGGAAAGTTAGGATTGAGTGTCAAAACGGGTTTAGTCAATCGCTTTGAGTTGAATAGAGTAGTTGAACATACTGGGAATGAGCCTATTAATGAAGATGCGAACAACCTACAGCCTAATAAATATTTACCATCAGTAGTTGCAGGAGTTGGTATAGAATACCAAATTCAACCGAATCTAGCTGTCTATGTGGAACCAACGGTATCAAAAGGCATTAGATCCATTGCTAGTTTAGACGGGGCAGAATTGATGGCTGAAAATCTAATGGTACAAGTTGGAGTGCGATACGAATTGGACTAACTGAACACTCGCCACTCTCGCAAAAACCAAATCAATACCAAAAAGCCCACAAAAGCAGCAATCATTAACCCAATTTTGACATAAGAAATTGGTTTTTGACCACCTGCCTTACCCGTTTGACCATTGATGGTAAAGTGGTAAATTTCGCCCATATACTCATACGAGGCAATCCAAATTGGTAGGATGATATGTTTAAAAGTTAAGTTCGTTTTAGTGCTGTTGATATGTAAATTTCGCTGTTCGTCCCCACCTAGTTGCGCTGCACACATATTCCGAATCTTTTGATCCATAATAATTTCAGCCATTTGGTAGCCCTTTTCTACATCCACACTGTAAACCTCTGCCTCCCAATCCAGTAACAAACGAGGATCAAAATTGACGACTTCATTGGTATTAAAAGGTAAAATTTTATTCATGTGGCGTTGATCTAAACCACCAGATGCTACGACTTGAATATCATCAAAGAAGTGACTCAAATGCCCATTTCCACTTCGCCAAACCATATTTTGATTGGCAACCTGTTGTAATTGTCCTCGACGGCTCATCGTCGGTCGGGCTTGCTGCTGAAAACCCGCCTGTCCACTCCATGTAGATTCTGTTTGCGCATCATAAGTCCAAAATGGGATGTAAATGCCATGCAAACTGTCCATTTTTGCCATTCTTTTCAACTTACTCGGATGGAAAGCGCCTTGTTTGATCCATTTGGCAAAGGATTTTTCTGCCTCTTTTCGAGAAACATAAAAAGGAATGATACCTTGAGGCTGAAAATACTGATGCTCGAAAGCCTCTGTATTTACCTTAATGGATCCACAAAAACCACAATCCACTTTTACTTTCTGAGCATCGACCATAAAGTGCGCTCCACAATTTTGACATTCCAATACTTTTTTTCCTTGCTGTTCGGGAATATACATCGGTGCCTCCGATATCGCATCTTCCAAGCACTGTTCTATAACTTCATCATCCGATTTGTCTACCTCTTCTAAATAACCACAATGGTCGCAGGCAATTTTTTTATGTTCTGCTGAATACCGCAGTTGCGAGCCACAAGAAGGGCAGGGGAGCGATGGTGCAATACCAGTAGATTGAGTATTTTCTGTCATTTATATTATTGCTTTATCTATTGTTCGTGTAAATTCATCATTAGGTTTCTTTGGAGTTCGTTTAAAGTAATTTTGATAGTTTGGGTCTACAAGTGATAGACGTCAGTTTAAGTGAAAAAAGGACGATTTTTAACCCATCCCTCCTGAAGAAAGGGGATTAGTTTTAGGCAAAATGGTAATTTATGTCCAATTTTGCCTATAAATCTTCAATTTGACGACTCCCTTCCCTTTCAAAATGAAGGAATGTAAGTTCCTGAACCGCAAAGCGGACGGGAGGCTGGTCGGGGTTGGGTTAAATGGCTTAGCTTGGTTGGAAACCTAAAACATCAGTCAAGTTTTTTCAAACTACAGGGTATGGCCCTTCCTCAAATTTCTCAGCATGATACCCCCGAATCCCTATTTCCCTAGCCAAGGGACTGCGAAAATCAACTCCTTTCTGCAAACAATCTAACACCCATGCAAAATCGTATTTAGGTTGCCAACCCAATTCCTTTCTAGCTTTTTCATTAACATAGACCCGACTAATTTTTGGAAATATTTTCCATCCTTTATTAGCGTAAGTTAATGAAAAATTGGCATATTTTCTTGGCAAAACAGCTGGGGCATTTGACTGTAAATCTTTTAAATCTGAAAGGGTAAAAGGCGTTGTAGCACTGATGATATATTTATCAAAACCAATATTCGGCGCTTTCTCAATAGCAATTAAATGTGCATCTACCACATCTTGAATATCTACTCTTCGATAAAGCAGTTCATTCGCTTTGATATTGGCATCTTCGTAATTCGCGCGCATCATTGGATCATCATCTGCCTCTGCAAAAAATCGAGAAGTCCGTAAGACTAAACAGGGCAATTGATGATTGCGATAAAATAATTTGCAAAGATTTTCTGCCGCTATTTTAGTCACACCGTAGATATTTTTCGGGATTGGTTCGAGTTCTTCCGTTACCCACACAGCCCCTCCTTCGCTATTAGGACGCATAGCATCCCCAAAAGTACTAGTTGTACTCGTAAAAATAAAAGATTTTACGCCCACTTCTACGGCTGACTCCAATAGATTGAGCGTTCCAGTAATATTGGTATCAATGAAATCTTGTTTGCTATGCGTCACGATATGTGGCTTGTGTAACGTAGCAGTATGCAGCACAACGTCAACATTTTTCATGCAATTTTGGACAAATGCCTTGTCAGCCAAAGAACCTACTTTATGAGTGAATGCTCCTTTTTTTATATCAACTCCAATTACTTGGTGAGCTGTCTTGGCTAATACGATTGAGAGGGCAACACCCAAATGTCCACTACTTCCAGAAATTAGAATCTTCATTTTTGAGCTTTAAAAATTACTTATTGACAAAGAAAAACCTAAATTTACTAAAATTGGTGCATGGTTCAAAAAAGAAGACTCAGGGAGGTGTTTCAAAACAGTAGACCGTGAACCGTTTACCATTCAACCGTTTTAATATGAGAAAATTAAAGAATCTGGACTTAGATGATTTAGTAGCATCCGAAGTAATAGACGAATCGACTGCTGCTAGAATATGGGCTTTTCAAACCCAGCAAGACGAAAGTTCTCCCAATAGATTAGGCATTATTTTGAGTGTACTAGGTGCGGCTTTAATCGGCTTGGGGATTATGCTGATTGTCGCCCATAATTGGGATAATTTCAATCGACCTACCAAAACATTTTTGGCGTTTCTTCCTATGATTCTTGGGCAAATTGCTTGTGTTTACACGCTTTTCAAGCGAAAAGATAACAGATCTTGGCGAGAAGGTTCGGCTACTTTTCTGTTTTTTGCAGTTGGTGCATGTATTGGCATGGTTAGTCAAATTTATAATTTAGAAGGCGAATTAGGTAGTTTTTTATTGACTTGGATGTTATTAGTATTGCCTTTGATTTATGTCATGCAATCCTCGATGGTTTCGTTGTTGTACATTGGTGGGATTACTTGGTATGCTACCAATTGTGGATATGCAAATAGTCATGAACCTTACCTATTTTGGGCATTATTGGCTATGGCAATCCCACATTATTACCGATTGTATCAACATCAACCGAACGGAAATTCCTTCAATTATCACTCATGGGCAATTGCTTTATCGGTTTTAATTACTCTAGGTTTATGGGCAAAGGAGGCAGAAATATTAATGTGGATTGCTTATGTAAGTTTGTTAGGACTCTATTTTCTAATTGGTAATTTACCCTTTTTTAGAAATAAAAGAAGTGCCAATAATCCATTTTTATTGATAGGCTTATTTGGGACGATTGGTTTGTTTCTCACCTTTACTTTTTTCTTTTTTTGGGAAGATATCTTAAGAAAAAAAATGCACCTTTCTTCCCTTTTTATGCATCAAGAATTTTGGGTGACTATTTTATTGACAGGTTTAGGAATCTATTTATTTATCCAACAAAAAACGCCAGAACGATTTAAATTAGTTTCGCCTATTCCTTTTGGCTTTATGTTATTTTTAATTGTTTTCTTGTTGGGCTATAATATGCCAATTATTGGTATGGTCTTGAGTAATCTTTTTGTTCTAGCAACGGGTATTTTCTACATTCATAGAGGCAATGAATTAAATAGATTAGGGGTTTTGAACCTTGGCTTATTGACGATTGCGGCATTGATTGTCTGTCGATTTTTTGATTTGGATTTGAGTTTTGTTACGAGGGGAATACTCTTTGTCTTGGTCGGGTTAGGGTTCTTTTTTGCTAATTATCAGTTATTGCAAAAGCGGAAAAATTGAGCTAGGATGAAATTGAAGACTTCTATACGCTAGGCAGAAATTATACCTCGGACTCGCCCGCATGCACAGGCGTGCTGGTTTTGAAGGTTTTCGGATTTAGATTTTGACAACTTACGTTGGAGTTGTTTTTCCTTTCAACTGTACAAACAACAACCCGCCAATAATCAAAAAGGAACTTACCCAATGATAACCGAAAACCTTTTCACCAAAAAGAATAGCAAAAAAGGCAGTACATAGTGGGATAGCATTCGAAAAAACAGCTCCACGAGTTGCTCCAATTTTGATGATCCCGTAGTTCCAACAGTAGTAAGCTAGTGCTGTCCCTAAAAAGCCCATGCCCATGGCTGATAACCAAAATGGGAGAGGTAAGGAGAAAACATCTACCGAAGGTTCCCATAGTTGAATGACACTAAAACCGAGTAAACAACAGCAACTGGTTAACATGGTAAAATTCAGATTCCCTAATTGCTTAGAGTATTTGCCGACCCATAGATTATGCAAAGCAAAGAGAATATTTGCTATGAAAAATAGCACATCTCCATAATTAAATTGCAGAGAAAATATAGCGCTCATATTCCCAGCCGTCAATAAATAAACGACGCCAACCAATGCGATAATCGTCCCAATAATTTCTCGAATAGTGATTTGATAACCTTGAAAAATGGCTGCTATGATGAGTGTCGTCATCGGATTTAAGGCAATAATTAAAGAGCCATTCATAGCAGAAGTGTAGTTTAATCCTTGAAAGAAAAAGTAGATGAATCCAAAAAGTCCTATAAATCCTACTAGAAAAATTCCTTTGAAGTTTTCTTTAATTTGTGCTATAGAGGGGAACTTAGTAATAGTTAATAGGACTAAAGCGATTACGCCAAAAATGTATCTCCAAAAAGCAGAGGAATTAGGCGAAACGTACTCCATCATGATTTTACCCAAGTGGAAATTCAAAGCCCAAAAGAGGACTGCTGTAAATAATAGTAAGGCGCTTTTCATACTCTATTTTGGTTAGATTTTTCTTATAACAAGAATGAACAACATTAGCAATCTTGCTTTAGTTGCAGCTCAAAAGTAATAATAAGCTATTCGAACACTTAATACTAGGGGCAGTTAGCAGTTTTACCTAACAAAAATGGGATTGTAAATTATCCGTTCTTTTGTGTTGGGTTAGCAGTCTTTTTAATGAATAAATTGGAAGAATTTATTTATTGAAAACTGCTAACCTAACTTTCTCTACCGTACACTTTTTTATAATTGAAGGTTCTAAGGGAATCTCTATAGTCATTGGGCTAAGCGAATAAAGAAAGAGGTGCTTACAAAGCACCGCTTTCTGCAAGCACAATAAAGAAAGAGGTGCTTACAAAGCACCGCTTTCTGCAAGCACCATAGAAGGCGGTGCTTTGTAAGCACCTCCTTCTTTACGCCAGAAAAAACAATAACCCATATTTTACCGTAGTGCCAAATTAATTTAGGCTAGCTATTTTTTGAAACTTAATTCTTCCAGAAAAATTAAGTTTTAAAAAAGATAGCTAACCCAATTAGCAACTTAGATTAAATTATTAGACCTTTCTTTTACAAGCAGGCAATCATTCCTTATTTTTGCCAAAAAATAAAAATGAGTATTGCCATTCTAGCCAATCATAGAGCCTCTTCTGTTTGGAAAAAAGTCATTCAGGAAAAATTACCTAATACTCCAGTAGCCATTTTCAATGAATCCACGACTGCCTTAGATGCCGAGTTTTTAGTCTGCTGGAAACCAGAAAACGAGCAGTTGAAAGCCTTTTCCAACCTAAAGGTTATTCAATCTTTAGGAGCTGGCGTAGACCATATTTTTGATGGCAATGAGATTGCTGATAATGTGAAGGTCGTCCGTTTGATAGACGAACAATTGACGACGGATATGTGGGAATACACCTTAGCGGCGACTATGGGATACTTAAAGGATTTTGCTAAATACAAGCGACAAGAAAGCTATACGTATTGGGATAGACGCCATTATAAAACCATTCCCGAAACGACGGTTTCCATTTTGGGGCTAGGTCAAATCGGTGGATATGTAGCCAAACAATTTGCCAAGCTAGGATTCAAAGTGCAAGGCTGGTCAAATTCTCCTAAAAAAATTAGAAAAGTAAAAACATTTGCAGGCTTGGAGCAACTACCTAAACTACTTAAAAAGACAGATGTTTTAATTAATATCTTACCCTTAACTTCTTCAACTAAAGGTATTTTAAATCACGATTTATTGAGCCAACTGCCGAAAGGGGCTTATTTAATCAATGTAGGTAGAGGAGGGCATTTGGTAGAAAATGATTTGATTCCGTTGATTGATAGTGGTCAACTGTCAGGTGCTACTTTAGATGTTTTTGAAAAAGAACCTTTACCTAAAAATCATCTTTTTTGGAATCATCGAAAAATTCAAGTGACACCGCATGTTGCTAGTATGACCAATGTTAAAAGTACAGTAAATCAAGTGGTGGAAAATTATTTGCGGATGAAAAACGGGCGTGAATTATTGAATGAAGTTTCACCACAGAAAGGGTATTAAAAATCTCTAAAATGTACTGTTAATTGCTGCCAGCCTTCGAAAGGCTACCATACCTACACAGATGGGCAAATACTTAAAAAGTGCCTTTAGGTACTTTAGATTGGTAGAAATAACGTAGAATTGACCGTTCTGAATGTGCCTTTAGGTACATTATATAATATATATTGCACCTAAAGGCGAAGGAAAATGGTCAAATTGTATCTTTTCTACCAATATACAATCCCTAACGGGATTAATTACTAGCTTGCCCATCTGTGTCGGTACCGTAGCCTTCGAAAGGCTGGCAGCAATTAACACCCTATTTTAACCTCTTTTACCTCGATCAGCAGCAGGAGGTCTACCACCTTTATTTCCTTTTCCTTCGATTTGATTAGGTTTCTGAAAACCATCAATATTATCTGGTGTAGGAATAATTGAGGGGGCAGCACTTTTGCTACGTTTCATCACCAATTTTTCATCTCTAAGTTCAGCTACAGATTTAGGTCGAATGTCAAAGTCCCAAGTAAAACCATCTAATTCTGGCGGGCTCAATATAACTTGAGCCATTGGGGTAACGACAGAACTAGGCTGCTTATAAAACTTGATTTTACTAACATTACCGTTTTCAAAGTAAATCAACATCTCACTACAGATGGTTTTAGTAGAACCAACATAAGCTTTTTCTTCATCTAGTATATAGTAAATCGCCTCCGCATTACCTGTCACTCGCACTCTATCCAATTGGTTATTTTTAAAAAAAGCAACGATATTTTTACCTTTTATTTGATTAAAATAAAGCAAATCCGCAGTCGTAACAATGAAGGCATTCTCATATAGATAAATCCGATCTATTCCGCCACCTTTCATCTGAATAAATACAGAATCGCCTTTAAATTGGGAAGTATCCGACCATAAAATAGGATCTTTGAATAACTTGAATAAGGAATCTTTTGAGACAAAAGCAAGGGAATCAGCTATTGCCTGTAGGTCATTCTTAAAAATTCGGACATCTTCGTATGCTTGCATTAATCGACTACTGTCCGTTTCGCTAGCACGAGTAGATAATAAGGTATCCGATGCTAAATACAAAGTGTCGTTATCCATGAGGGAAGTCAATAAAGGACGTCCACCAGTGGCTTTGATATAATCGTTTTCTTTGATATAGTCTGCCTTTTCTGCATTGATCGAAATGTTTTCAACGGTGTCTTGCCAAAAGACATCGCCTTCTGCTAACCCAAGCCCTGATTGATCGTCAAAGTCCAAATTATTGGCTTGTAAAATTTGTTTATCATCTATTACTTTAGATCGACCTGTGGTGGAAAAAGACTCTGTATCAGAGTTATATTTGATCGTTTCAGTGGTATTTATTTCTTGGGTGGAATCTCTAAAATAGGCATTGCCTTCGAGGAATATATTCTCATTATCTTCTTCGTAGCGAATGACATCTGCCGTGGCGAGTTTGCCTTCTTCCGTAAATTTAGCATCACCTTCTAGCCGAATTTCTTTCATGGAGCCATCGTAGGTGATGATGTCTGCCGTTGCTTTTTGTTCCCCCTTGACGTATTGTGCGTTTTTAGTAAACTCTGCCAATTTGGTTTCCATGTCATAAAAGCCGTCTTCACAATAGATGAGATTACTATCTTGATTAATCAGCGTTGGCCCTAAAAAAGTAACGACTTTCGTTGCCGAATTAAAGAGCAAAGTATCGGCTCGCAGCGTAAAGGTCGAGTCATAGACCGTGAT
>CALDTJ010000528.1 GCA_937924145.1 uncultured Saprospiraceae bacterium | reverse complement strand
ATTGATTAATTTGGAAGTCCCACCGATAATTCTAAAACTAGGGTCACTATTTGGAGGTAAACTAACCAATTGTGGTGGGCTTGTTGAGATCGGTTCATAGACCGCTCGTTCGCCTAAGATTTGTTCAAAAGTGCCCAATTCTAGCTTTTGTAGAATGTCTCTCAAGTGAATGTGTTTTCTGCCTAACCAAGTGGCGCCCATTTCTAAAGGAGCGATTGGATTGCCATCTTGATATTTTGTATAGATTCTACCACCGATTCTTTCTCTCGCCTCAATAATTCGAAAAGATCTGTTTTGTTGGGTTAATAAATACCCAAGCATAAAACCTGTCAAGCCGCCACCGATTATGAGTATATCTGATTCTAGGTTTTTCATTCTTATATTTTATCGCAAATTGAATTTGATTTGTTCGTGCTTATTCAAAACTGGACAGTTCTTGAAATAGTTTTCCTACATTCCATTTATTCTGTTTACAATAGACCTTATTCTAAATAAGCAATAGCTGACAACCCTTGAAGGGCTGTCAGCTATTGCCTTACGAAAAATTTTAGAATAAACATTAAATTAATAAAAATTATGCAATATACTTTTCCATTTCTTTACCTTCGTTTTTAGTTAAAAAAGGTCTAGACCTAACTAATACTAACCAAAAACTAAAGACTTTTGTAGAATAGTATCAGGTAAAAACTAAAACCTCCTTTCTGTGCCATTTTTTGTTAATAAGCTTTTCCAAAAAGTAAAAACTTCTATTTTTACAACAATGAAAAATGCAATTGCCATATCATTAACCCTACTAATTCTTTCAATCTCTATGAAAGACTTGGCGATCTATGCACTCTTCAAAGCCAATCAAACGTATTTGACCCAAAATGTTTGTATCAATCGGTTTGCACCAGAAGAACTCTGTTTTGCTGATTGTGTATTGACACAAGCCATTATTGACAGTCAAGAACAGCACGACCAACAATCTGGTATTTCGCAGGAAAGTCAAGTGGATGTAGTTTACGTCCTTGATGATTTTAGCAAGGTGTCTGTTTTGACTTTATGGCAGCAACCTATCAAACCTATTAGTACTATTAATTGGTCGTCCTACGCTTTGCTTACCGACATTTTCCAACCGCCAGAGTGTTAGACATTTCTCTCCTTACAAGTTTGGTGATTTTAACTTATAAAACTTCTTTTCTAATCGTTCCCGACATTTTTTTTCGTATCGACCGAAAAAATTGTAAAAGGGGATTTAAAGGGTGAACTAAAATACTACAAGATGAAATATTCAATCATTTCTTTTCTAATAATCTCTTTGTTATCAACCAGTTGCGTCCAAGAAAATCATGCTCCATTACCAATAATTGGTCATAGAGATATTTCTCCAACTGGCGACACTATTTATCATCAAGTCCCTGATTTTCAATTTATTAATCAAGACAACGAACCAGTCACTAATGCTACTTTTGCGAATAAAGCTTATGTGGTTGACTTCTTTTTTATCTCTTGTCCTACAATTTGCCCGAAGGTCAAAAAGCAGATGCTACGGGTCTATGACCGTTTTGAATCAGAAGATCAATTACTCCTTCTCTCCCACTCTATTGATACCAAGTATGATACGGTGGAACGATTAAAAAAATACAGTAGCAATATGGAAGTCAAAACTAAAAAATGGCATTTTGTCACGGGCGACAAAGACGAAATCTATGATATTGCGGACGATTATTTTAGTGTTGCTAAAGAAGATCCTACTGCCCCAGGTGGTTTTGACCATAGTGGTCGCTTGATTTTAGTAGATAAAAATCGACACGTTCGAGCTTTTTGTAATGGAACAGATCAGGAAGATGTGACTGAATTTATGGAAGAAATTAGTATATTACTAGCTGAGATGAAGTAAAGATAAGTGCCAAAAAAATAACCTCACCTTATTACAAGGTGAAGTTATTTAGGGGGAATAATGAAAGGATAAATAATGGGGGTTTATAAATCCTTCGTCGATCCATAATCTTTGAGATTATTTCAGGGGGTTTAATTAATTTTTATAACCCTTAGAATGATTTTGGGGTCTTTAAAGCATGCAACTTTACGAAATCATTTATTCAACTTATTAGCTTAGAAGTTTATCAAAATACCATACGAGCTTACTAATTCTCAGTATTCAAATGGACTAATCCATTTATTAACCTCTGCTTACTTATTCAAAAGCTTGAAGGGCGATAATGTTCAAATAATAAACATATATTTTATTGTAAATTATTTAAAAATTTGATAATCAAATACTTATTTTTAAAAATAATTTACATTAATTTAGTAACACCTCAACATTATGAAAATCAAATATGGCTACTTATTATTAGCAGTTCTCGGCATCTCTTGGACTTGGTACTATAATATTCAATTTTTCCAGACGGCAGAAGATACTTCTCTATCGAATTTTATTGACCAATGCTTGACCACTTTGCCTGCCAAATCGGTTGGTGCAGATATTACCGTGGTTTGTTTGACCTTTTTTGCGTGGATGATTCCCGAGTCTTTACGGTTGAAAATTAAATTTTGGTGGGCATTGATTCCTTTGACTTTTATGATTGCTATCGCATTTACTTTTCCGTTGTTTTTATACCTAAGAGAACGAAGATTGGAGCAAATCAACGGGTAAGTGTAGGAAATTTGTTAGAAATTGGTTTAACAACTTTCATATAACTAAAAAATTACATATTTTTATTTCAATCATGCAATAAATCCCACATTAATTGCAGCAGTTTGAAAAATTGTCTATGGAATATGCACCAATGAAAAGATAATTCCTTAAACGATGTTTCGCAATTAAAGGCTACTAAAGAAACACCTAAAAAATCTTTTCGAAACTAATCTCAAAGAAACTATTTCATAGAAAGTAAGCAGGGTCGTTCGTCTTTTGACAAATGACCCTGCTTTTATTTTTATAGTGAACTTGAAGAATATTGGGTAAATTTCATTTTTTCGCCATTCCTTCCTTTTCAAGGATGAAGGAGTATCAACTCCTGACCCGCAAAGCGGATGGGATGGCATAAAGGATGGGTTCAATAAAAAAGTGAAAAAATGAAATTCATCAAAAATATTTAAACGGCTACTTTATTTATAAATCCGAAATTCAGAAAGATCTAATTCAAAGCCCTCTAAAATATCTTCTCCTGAAAGTTTTTTATCAAAACTGGTAATCGTCTCCTTACTTCCGTCAGCCCTATAGATGTATGCTTTCTCTTTGTATGGGTCGATTAACCATGCTAATTTCACACCATTTGCCATCCAAGTTTGCTCCATTTTTTCTTTCACTTTCTTTAGGCGATCACTTTTTGATCTCAATTCAACGATAAAATCTGGCACTACGGGAATAAATTCGTTTTCGATTTGCTCACCTGTCAATGAATCCATCTTCTCTTGACTTACCCAGGCTGCGTCTGGGCTTTTGGTGGCTCCATCTGGTAAATCAAATCCTGTGCTGGGACTAAAGGATTCTCCTTTTTGAGTCTCCATTCTCCAATGTCGAACTCTATAACTTAATTTATTCTCGCGGATACCACTACCGCCTTTTATTGGTGCCATAATATTAATGTTTCCATTCGATTCCCGTTCCATTTGCAACTCAGGGTAACGTGCAGTTAACTGATTAAAGTGTTCTTTGGACAACCCCTCAATTGTACAGACACCTCCAAAATCAAATATTTCTTGAAGTAAAGACAATTTATTTTTTGCTGCTACTGCTACCATATTTCTTAATCTATTTATGTAAAATCAAAAACGAGCTATTCAAAGATACCAATTTTTGATTAATTTTTCTACGCCTTCTTTACTCCAAAACTGGTTTCAAATTATCTAATTTATTCCGATTAGTCCGCCCCTCTTTATTCGATCCGATATGTGGATGTTCTTCCAATAAATCTGCCGCTATATAAAAACCTTCTTTATCCGCAATCGCTGCTCTTACCGTTTTCACCTCATCGACAGTGACTACACTCGCTTTATTCCCAAAACTATTTCTGACGTAAGTCAAAACCGCTGCAACCTCGTCGTCGTTCATCAAACCTTCGAAAGGCGTCATTGGAACGGTGCCTGGATAGTCTCGATTCAGCACGGTCATTGGGCCATAAACCCCTTTTAAAGTCAATTTAATCAGTCTTTCCTTATCTTCTTTTACCCATTTAGAAGTTTTTAGTGGAGGATAGCCACCCGACGCCAAACCTTGCCCGTGTTCTTGGTGACAAGTGCCGCAATAGGCCTCTCGCTCGTACAACTCCTTTCCTGCTATGTACATTTCTCTTTCTGCACCGACTAAATGTGTTTTTATTTCTTTCTCCTTTTTTTCTAAATTTCGACCATTCAAATGTGCCACGGCTGTTTCGTATGCATGCACCATCCATTCATCCAACTCTTTTTTCCCTGCCTCATTCACGATTCTAAGCCCTTCGTCTTTGTCCAACCACGAGGCAGCGACCAATGCCTCCAACCGTACTCGACTATTATCATCTTGTGCAGCAGCAAACAATAAATCGGCTTGATTGTCAAGCTGATGTCCTGCATAGCGCAATACTTTTACTGCTGCCGTTCTTGCTCTGAAATCTTTCGCTTTTAGTACTTGTTCTAAAATATTTTTATCAATTTTATTTAAGCCCCAAGTCACCCAAAGTGCCTCTAATAATTGATGCTCATAATTGGCATCCGATTGATCTAAATTTGCTACCCAAGCCGTTAATTTAGTCAATACTTCCTCGCTATTTCTAGCCCGCAACGCTCGACGAGTTCGGTAGCGAGTTCGATATTCTGGCAATTTCAAATTATCTAATA
>CALDTJ010000527.1 GCA_937924145.1 uncultured Saprospiraceae bacterium | reverse complement strand
ACAAAAGCCACAAACAAAGGATGTGGATTCTCAACCGTACTCTTCAATTCAGGATGGTATTGTACGCCCACAAACCAAGGATGGCCCTTCAACTCAACAACTTCAACTAAGTTATTTTCTGGATTGATACCAGAAGGAATTAAACCTGCTTTTTCGATTCGCTCTAAATACTCATTATTGAATTCGTAGCGGTGACGGTGTCGTTCTACGATATTCTGACTTTTATAGGCTTTCGCTGCCTTAGAATTTGGTCTTAATTTACATTTGTAAGAACCCAAACGCATCGTCCCACCTTTTTTAGTAATCTTCTTTTGATCGGGCATCAAGTCAATTACAGGTTCTTTTGTTTCGGTATCTACTTCCGTCGAAGATGCATCTTTAATTCCCACTACATTTCTCACGAATTCAACTACAGCACACTGCATTCCCAAACAAATTCCAAAGAAAGGAATTTTATTTTCTCTGATGTATTTAATCGCATGAATTTTCCCTTCAATTCCTCTTTCTCCAAAACCCGGTGCAACTAAAACCCCGTCCAAATGCTTTAATCGCTCCTTTACTGATTCGTAACTACCTTCCAATTGCTCGGAGTGGACTGCATCAATAATTACTTTACATTCGTTCACAGCGCCCGCATGGATAAATGACTCATGGATTGACTTATAGGCATCCTGCAACTCATTATATTTTCCAACTAAACCAATGTGTACTTCGTCAGATGGATTCTTAAGTTTGCCCAAGAAGTTTTTCCAACGTTTTAGATTAGGCTCTTTGGTATCTTTTAATCTTAACTTTGAAATGACTTTAACGTCTAATTTCTCTTTCAACATCAATAAGGGCACATCATAAATCGTGTCCGCATCAATCGACTCAATCACCGACTCCTTTTCTACATTGCAGAATAAAGCTAATTTTCGACGAATGTCATCATTGATAGAATGTTCCGTACGACAAACCAAAATATCTGGCTGAATCCCCGTCTTCAATAACTCTTTTACAGAGTGTTGAGTCGGTTTGGTTTTTAATTCTTTCGCTGCCTTTAGATATGGAATTAAGGTCAAATGAATCACTAAACAGTTATCACTTCCTAAGTCCCAACGCAATTGGCGCAAAGCCTCTAGGTAAGGTAAAGACTCAATATCTCCAACTGTTCCACCTAATTCAGTAATTACAATATCGTATTTAGAGTTTTGACCAAGCAATTGAACTCTACGCTTGATTTCGTCGGTGATATGCGGAATTACTTGAACGGTTTTACCCAAATACCCACCTTCTCTTTCTCGATTAATAACCGTTTGGTAGATTCTACCAGTAGTGACGTTATTGGCCTGTGAAGTTGGAATATTTAGAAATCGTTCGTAGTGTCCTAAATCCAAATCTGTTTCTGCTCCGTCATCCGTGACAAAACATTCCCCATGCTCATAAGGATTAAGCGTACCAGGGTCCACGTTGATATAAGGATCGAACTTTTGAATGGTGGTGTTAAAGCCTCTGGCTTGTAACAATTTGGCGAGAGATGCGGCGATAATTCCCTTCCCTAAAGATGATGTAACGCCTCCCGTAACAAAGATATATTTAGTCATGTTTGTCTTTTTGCGAACTTTAATTACGGGATGCAAAGGTAAGTTAAAAGCTAGGAAATAAACTAAGAATCCTGAATAATTCTTGTAAGTTTTTAACATACAATCATTCAGCAGTCTTTTTCCCCAATTAAACCTTGATATTTCACGAATGAAAAAAATATAATCTTATTTTCGCTAAATTATTCGTTCATTCGTATTTGAATGGAAATGAAGTTCAAAACTAGATGCTATTTTTCTACCACGAGTCACAATAGTAAAACACAACTTGTCCCTGATTCCTATCGGGATAGTTCACAATAGTTTTCCTAACTAGATGTTGACCGAGCAGTAGCATTTTTGCTAAGCTAAATGTTGACCAAAAGTTTCCTTTATTTCCTTTCATGTTGTAAAATTTAGCACTGAATTCTTTATCAATATGCAAGAAACAATTATACAAGCCAAAAGCCTTCGTAAAAGTTATTTCACAGGAAAAACAGAAGTTCCTGTTATCAATAGCCTTGATTTGACCCTTTATAAAGGAGATTTTACGGTAATCATGGGTAGTTCTGGTTCGGGGAAGTCCACCCTACTCTATCTACTTAGCGGTCTAGAAAATCCGACTGGTGGAGAAATATGGTTGGAAGATAAACCCGTTCATACGATGGACGAAAAATTGATTACCCTTTTAAGAAGAGAATACATTGGTTTTGTTTTTCAAGATTTCAACTTAGTGCCAAATCTCACCTTTTTAGAAAATATCTTAATTCCTGCCTATTTAGTCAAGAATGACCGTAAAGCATTGCAAGACAAGGCGAAAGGACTCATGAAGAAGATGGATATTTTGCAATTAGCGGATCGTTTACCTTCGGAAGTATCTGGTGGTCAACAACAGCGTTGTTCAATGGCTCGGGCAGTAATCAATAATCCTAGAGTGGTCATGGCAGATGAACCAACGGGTAATTTGAATTCCTCCTCCTCCAAAGCGGTTTTAGACATTTTAAGTGAACTCTTTGAAGCAGGACAAAGCATCGTCATGGTGACACACGACATTCAATCTGCTTGTCGAGCTAATCGAATTATCTTTTTAAAGGATGGACAAATTGAAGATGATCTGCGATTTGATAAAAATTTAGGCTCAGAAGAAAAAGAAGATAAACTATTGAAGTGGTTGGCAGAGAAGGATTGGTAGGCGAGTTGCGGGTTGCGGGTTACGAGTTTCAAGCGCAACTCGCAACTCGCAACTCGCAACCCGCAACTCATAATCAGGCTTAAAATTATCAATGAAAAGTATTCTACTCATAACGTGGGCAAATATAAAAAGACGGAAAATTCAGACCTTTCTAGTTGGTGTTTGTATTGCCTTAGCGGCGTTGATGTTCGCCACTCTAATTGGTATCGGTTTAGGAATGAACCAACCGTTTGAGAATTTATATTCAAAATTGCAAGCATCGCATATTTTGATGAATTTTGACATCAATGAACATGATCCAGTCCAAATCACTCAGTGGTTCGAACAACAAGAAGAAGTACTCAAAGTCAGTCAACCAAGAATAATTAAAACCCTTTGGAAACGTCCTATCCTTAGAGGAGAAGAAGTTCCAAGGAGTCCAACCTTTTGGGAACATACGGGAAATTCGGAAGGACAAGATCAGTTGCATATTTTGGAAGGAGACATCAAAGATTATCCACTCCCAGGGGAAATTTGGATACCCAATAGTTGGAAAAATAAATCTAATATTCAGATTGGAGATACGCTGCAAATTCCGACGGATAATGGGCTTTACCCTTTATTGGTTTCTGCTATTGCTGTCAATGCGCAACATTCCAATGGATTGATGAATCCTGTTCCTGTATGGGTCGGACCAGGTACGCTGCCACTTATTTTTCCAGTCAATGATTTATCTACCGTTTCCTTAGGGATTCGGCTAAAAAACTCCGCTGATACAGACAAAGTTTGGGCAAGATTTTATCAAGAAAATGATTATCGAGGATTTGGAGAAGTCTATGGTTTTTACAAAAAAATATTCCAGATTATTTATCAAATCACAGGTGGTTTACTTTTAGTATTCGCCATTTTTGGAATTATTGTAACGCTGACCATTACCTCTTCGGTTGTCAATAGTGCGATCAAAACCGATTATAAAATGATTGGGATGTTGAAAGCACAAGGGTTTACCACGAAAAATGTGATTACGGTTTATCTAATTCAATTTTTAGTCATCACTTGTATCGCTGTTCCGATAGGATTGATTGGTGGTTATTTCATGACCCAACTGGTTTTTAGAGATTTGATTTCAGCTATTGGAGCGGTGAATTTTAATATCTCTTGGTTGTTGCCTGCGGTATTTACCTTCTTCGCTTTTTTGATTGGAATTTTGATTATCACTTATCGAACGGCTAGTCAAGCGGGGCAAATTCAGCCAGTAACGGCTATCCGTTTTGGTGGGCCGCCACAAAGATCTTTTGCGGGGTCTAAGTTCAGTTTATTTACACTTGGTGCGAATTCTAAATTACCCATTTTCTTAGGCTTGCGATTTTTAATGTCTAATAAAAAGCGGGCATTTTTAGTCTTCATTGGTTTGCTTTTCGTCGTTTTTGTGCAAGTATTGTACACTAATATTAACAACTCTGTTCTAAATTTAGGGGACAATAGACCAGCTTGGGGTTATTCTAATGCTGACGTATTTATTGATGCTTCTAACCCGTTAGAAGAAAATGAAGAAGATATTTTTAAAGAGTTTTTAGAAGACGATGATCGGGTCAAAGAGGTGGTAAAAATGGGCGTTTACGTGGCCAATCTACCTGCCCAAAAAGATAAAGCACCTCAAACTTTTGTTGGTTTCATTTACGATGATGAATTAGAGAAACTGGGTATTATAAACTTGGAAGGTCGTCACCCTGTTTTTGAAACCGAAGTTTCCATTGGTATTAATAGTGCCAAAGAACTAGGAAAAGGAATCGGTGATACGGTAAAAATCTTCATGGAAGGTCAATTAGTGCCTTTTAACATTACAGGGATTTACCAAAATTTGAGTAACCTAAGTGAAGGGTTTCGGATGCGAATTGAAGGTATCCAAGAGTTAAATCCACTGTATCAAATCAACCGATATAATGTCGTTTTATATGACGAAGAAGACCCCGACACCTTTAGAGACGAATTATTAGCCACCTACGGCAGCACCTACAAAATAAGAATTGATTCAGAATCGCAGACTCAATTACTCTCAATTATTGATGGTATCAAACGAGTTTTTCAACTGGTAGCGGTCCTATTTTTAGGAGTATTATTTTTGACTGTTTTTAATGATACCGTTTTAAGTATTCGAGAAAATCAGAAAAATTTGGGTATTCTAAAAGCGGTGGGTTTAACTCCAATTCAGCTACAATTAGCTTTGGTTATTAAGGCGATTATTACGGCTATTTTAGCAGTAATTATAGGGGTACCACTATCACTACAACTCATACCGCCTGCCTTGGATATCTTGACTAGTAATGTAGGCTTGGCAGAATTTCCTTATATCTTTGATTTGAATAAAACTTTGTTGACAATTCCTCTAATTTTAGGGATTACTATTGGTAGTGTTTGGATTGCTTCTCGACGGTTGTTGAAGATTCGACCACGGATATTGGTTCGAGAGTAAGTATTAGAATAGGTTGTACGGATCAAGCGGATTTATTTGATTTTTACTGATTTAGCAATCAATTATAATTAAGAAATCCGTAGTTAATCCGCTAAATCCGTACAACCTATTTCAACATAATAAAGCTCTACCTAAAAATTATCATTGTAATGAAAAATATATTCTTTTTACTCTTCTTTTTCGCACTTGGTTCAACTCCTAATTTTGGGCAGCAAAGCAATATTCAAAAGATAGATGCCTATTTAAAAGATTACCAGAGTAAAATTCCTATCCCTGGCTTTTCTATTGCCATTGTACAAGATAATAAAACGGTCTTTGAAAAGGGATATGGTACAGAAAATCAGGGGATTAGCAAAGCTATGACTAAAAACAGTTCGCTGGGAATTGGGTCATTAGGCAGAGGTTTTACAGCAGTTGGTATTATGCAATTGGTAGAAAAAGGAGCAGTTGATTTAGATGCACCTGTTACCAAATATTTGCCTTGGTTTACCACTGCCAATAAGAACTTTAGTGATGAAATAACGGTTAGAATGTGCCTAAGTAATACGTCCGCTATTCCTGCTCAATTCGAGGCGGTACCAAGTTTAGATCCTGATAAGTCATTGGCTAAATTTGTTCGTTCCTTGGAAGGCTATTATGTTAAAAGAAAACCAGGATTGGCTTATGAATTCAGTGAAGAAGGATACAGTATTGCAGGATTGATTATCAGCGAATTATCGGGCATGACTTATTCAAATTATGTAGAGAAATATATTTTTCAGCCACTTAATATGCTTCGGACCACTACGAATCCTAGTCGGTTTCAAGAACTCAATGTGCTTTATGGGCACGAAATGGCTCTATCGAATTTTATTCCTGCTGCACAAGGAACGATTGATGGCAACTTCTTCCCTTCTGGTTCTGAAATGAAAAGTTCTTCGGCAGACTTTGCCAATTTTATGTCCATGTTGCTCAACGAAGGAAAATTCAAGGGCACGCAATTTCTAAAAGCATCGAGCATTGAAGAAATCTTTAAAAGTAATATTTCCTTTCAGGGTTTAGGGACTATGTTGGGGGGAAATGGGATTGATATTCACTGTGGTTTGAGTTGGCTAGAAATGAACGTGGAGAACCGATTAATTTATGTACAAGTAGGCAATACTGGAACAACCGCTGCTATTGCTGGACTTAGTCGAGAAAATAATCAAGGGGTCGTTCTCTTATTTAATGGCGATGTCAACCGTTTAGACAGGTACGTCTACCCGACTTTAGAAAATACAGTTAATAATGTCATTCATATTTTAAATGGGGAACAAACTACGGATTTTGCCATTACTAAATTTGAAGATCCTTACGATGATGAAGACTTTGTTTTACCTAAAGAAGATTGGTCAAAATACTATGGTAAATACTATCCTTTCGGGAAAGAAAGTCCATTTTTTAAAGATATAAATATTGATATCTATGAAGGCAAAAATGGACAAATCGAACTAAAAGCATTTAATGAAAAGATACTCAAAGGGCATTATATTTTACAATACACAAGCGAATCTAGAGCCGTTTTGCGGAATATTTCGCACCCTAGAGAAATCCAATTTAAGATATTTCCAAATGGTACTATTGGTGGTTTATTTATGTTTGGAACAGAATATAAAAAGCGAGATCCTGCTTTGGCAGCTAAGTTTAAAACCGTTGAAATCAATAAAGGAAAGGACGCATTTAGTTGCTTATTACCCGAAACCGTAAAAGCCGATTGGAGCGAAACCACTTATAAGGTCACTTTCCCTAATAAAGCAGGCGTTTCTTTAAACTTAAATATGCTTGATTTAGAAGAAATATCCTTCGATGATTTTCGATTTAAAGCTGTTGACGGAAAAGCAATTGTTACAAAAGGAAATATACAACCCAAAAATTTGAAGGGTGGGATTTGGACAGAACAGACGGTTTTTACGAAAGACCAAAATGGTTTGGAGCAACATCTTTTAGTAACTTTTCAAGATCCTGTTGCTGGTAAGGAAATCCACGCGGTTTTTGCTAGCCCCTATGGCGTATTCAATACCGAAGTACAGGAGATTGTTATGTATTTTCAGCGATCAATTGCTTTTAAAAACGAGTAAAAGTATATACCTAAACCTGTGAAAGAACCCTCTAAAGATGGTTAACTTTAGAGGGCTAAAATGTTTTCAAATGAATAATAATCTTTTCTACCTCAATTTCCTATTTTCTTAAAAAATTATGACAAGTTTATCAAAATCAAAAAAGTAGTTGCCAAAGAATTATGCCCATGGACAATACTTAGCATATCTTTTACCTGACGATCTAACTAGATCGTCAGGTAAAAGATTAATATTATTAAGACTAGTTTTGTCAACATCTAAATCTGTTGTCCTTCATTAATCCGTTGTATA
>CALDTJ010000526.1 GCA_937924145.1 uncultured Saprospiraceae bacterium | reverse complement strand
CCCATTGTATCCGTTATCTCTTCAAATTTAATCTTAACTGGAGAACCAGCTTCTTGAGACCATTTTAGCCCTTCTGGATTGCCTGCAAAATCTCCTTTTTCCAAATGTGTCATTCTACCAGATCCGACCCAATCGCCTTGATTTTCTGTATAAAAAACATCTCCTTTCGCATTCAAGCCAAACCCAGCAGGCGAACGCAATCCAGTGGCAATGGGGATCATTTCTCCCTCTGGCGTAATCTGCAACAACCAACCTCTCCATTTAGAACCACTTTCTCCTCGACCTATCCAACCTAAATTTAGCGTAATTAACATATTCCCATCAGGCAAGAATTCTGGTCCATAGGAGTACTCATGATAATTTCCGTTCAACGGCCAACTATAAATCGTTTCATACAAATCAGCTTTCCCATCGTTGTTTTGGTCTTGAATTTTGGTCAATTCTGCTCGTTGTGCCAAGTAATAAGCACCGTTTCTATAGCCCAAACCAAGCGGTTCATGTAGCCCAGAGGCGAATCTGGTAAACTCAGGATTGGCACTCGATGGATTTTTGATGGACCATAAATCTCCTCTTCTAGTTGTTACTCCCAGATTTCCTTTGTCATCAAATGCTAAGCCGCCAACTTCTAAAACTATATCTTTTGGAATCGGTACTTGCTTGATGCTATAATATTGGTTTTCTTTTTTGATAATTTCATTTTGGGCAATCAGCAAGAACGGGCTAATTGCTAAGCATAAGAAGAGTATGTTTTTGGTATTCATAAAAATCAATTTAGAAACTAAAATTGTACGAAATTTATATTTGAGCTTAAATTCTGTTTAATAAAGAAGGAGATTCTATTAAAGAATCGCCTTCTACCAGTGAATCTCATAACTCAAGCGATCATTTACTTTAGCTATTAAATCTTTATTGTCTCTTAGGATCAAATCATCTCCTTTGATATAATAAGCACCATTTATGCTAAAGAGTCCATTTGGTAATTTTTCAATTTTCTCAGCAGCAGCAAGTCGAAAATAGATGGTTGAATCATCGCCTGTTTTACTAATAGTACGAACAAGATTATTGCCATTAACTGACGGTAGTATCTGGTCTGTAAACTGACTGTTTTTATAATGGTATTTAAAAATTGGTCGATTGTCAGTGCCTACTTCATATCCATTAAATTTAAAATCATCAGGAATAAACGAGGGCCAATTGGATGATTCACTTTTCAGGGCAGCAACGGGTAGGCCGCCTGTCAAATCAATAGCAAAATTCATCGGTTGCAATAATTGGGGTTCCCCTCTACCCTGCCACATTTTGGTAACATCAGCAAATTCTCCCTTCCAAGTTTTAATTAAATTGGGGGTTCTTAAATCATAGCTATAATGCACACCTTTTGGGTCTCCAATTGATAAAATATTAGTTTTCTTTTCTCCTTCGTGATTGACAAAAGCTCTTACCATTTCTGGTGTTGTTAGCTTGTTTTTTAAAATGGGAGGGCGTTTTTTTCTATCTTTTCGAACAGGTTTATCGTATGCCAATGCTTGTTGGATGATCCCTGGGCCTTCGTATTCTACCACCAAGTTTGCGCCCCATACTTCTTGGTAATAAGTGATGACAAAATCGTGCGTACCAACCGTTAGATTCGTCAGTCCACGTGCTACTCCATAACCAGGGTCTCCTTCGTTAAATACGATAGATTTTCCATCGATGAAAAGTTCTCCTCCATCATCAATTCTAGTAGTAAATAAATACTCTCCTGCAACTGGCACTTCCAATTTCCCTTTAAATCGAAGGCGATATCCATCTCCTTGGTCAGATGCTTTTCTTACATTTAAAAACGCTAGTTCGCCTGTTTTCGAAGGAGTTAGTGTAGAAAAGTCTGGTAGTTTATCATCTTTTCCATCAAAAAATTCATAAGTAATATCGGTTAAGGATAGTTGATCTTGCGTATAGGCTTTGTATTTTATATGCTTAAAGGCAATTGGCCCATGATCCCCTTGAATAAACAGTGGTCCAGTAGCTGATTCCTCGGCAAAAGCAGGCCCTCTGGTTGGCCCAGTTAATTCAACGTTTTCATGAATTAAGAATCCGTTTTGAAAGACTTTTTTGAAAATAGCATTTTGAGTTTTGACGCCATTCTTATCGAATCGGGGTGCTTGGAATTCAATCCTAAAGTGTTGCCATAAACCAGGCGCTTTAGAAGCATTTACCCTTGGTGGCGTTCCTTCATACCCTTTTTGACCTTCAGGTTTTGACTCGTCCCAACGCTGATAGATACCTCCACAGTCACTGTAGTCAATGGTTGATTTGCCCCAACTATCTAAAATTTGAAGTTCATATCTTCCTTGCAAATAGATGCCAGAATTGGAGCCTTTAGGCACTAAAAAATCCAGCTCCAGGTCAATATCTCCATGTTCCCAAATAGTTGTAATATTTGCTTTTTCAGTATCAGAAGGTTTATTGATTAAAACTCCTGTACCTTCTTTTACTTCAAGAGCACCTTCTGTATTCAAGTCAGCATAGACGGCTCCTCCTATCTGCCAATTCGTCCCCTCCGTATTAAACTCACTTAAATCAACTAAATCTATTTTTTTTAATGGTAAGGTAGTCAATGGTTTTGGCTCTTTGACTTCTTTTTTGGAATCTACCGATGGATCATTTTTACAAGCAATGACCAAGCAAAAACAAAATAAGGATAGGTACTTGAGGTTAATCATATAGGTTTCGTTTTGATTATATAACTGCGTAAAAATAGTAGAATGGTTGAGAAAACTATAATTCTACCCTTTTAATCTATCAAAAACATGATTTTACCGAAAAATTTAGGAAACAAAGAAAGATATTTAGACATTTACCTAAATATCTAAAATGATTTGTAAATGAATAAAGTATTTAAAGCATTAAATGATGATACTCGACGACAGATGCTTCATCTTTTGAGAGAAAAGGATTTGACAGCAGGTGCTATCGCAGAACACTTCAATATTTCAAAACCAAGCATTTCTCATCATTTGGACCTTCTAAAGCAGGCAGATTTGGTGGTTGGGAATAGGAAAGGTCAATTTATTATTTACTCGATCAATACGACGGTATTAGATGAGGTTTTAGCTTGGATCATGACTTTAAAAAAGTCTTAGTTTTTGTCAAAATATTTGAAGAATACAGCACTTATAAAAATTGGGTGCATTTCATTTTTTCACTTTTTTATTAAACCCATCCTTTATGCTACCCCGTCCGTTTTGCGGGTCAGAAGCTTACACTTCTTCATCCTTAAAAAGGAAGGAATGGCGAAAAAATGAAATGCACCCTAAAAATTCAAAACGATATGGAAAATACAAAAAATTCACCGCTTTGGTTATTGGCTATTATGGTTATTCCGTTTATTTATTTGGGCATTGTCTGGCCTGACATTCCAGAAACAGTGGCTACCCATTTTGATTATAAAGGAAATGCGGATGGCTTTGGTAGTAAACAAACTTTGATTTATTTACCCCTTTTGTTAATGGTACCAACCTTCCTCATTTTGCAGTTTGCGCCAAAATTAGATCCTAAGAAAAAGATGAAAGGGATGGGTGATAATTATCAGAAATTCCAAGTGGTCACGATGGCATTTTTAGCGGGTATTTCTTTATTTATAATTCATATTGCCGCTTCTGATGGTCAGCCAAAAGTTAATTTATTATATGCCATTATTGGCTTATTCTATATGGCGTTCGGGAATTATTTACCAACGGTAAAGCCTAATTATTTCATTGGTATCCGTTCGCCTTGGACTTTAGAAAGCGAAACTGTATGGAGGAAAACACATCGAGTTGGTGGAAAAGCTTTTATGATTGGTGGATTTCTAATAGCCATATTAAGTTTGTTGACCAATGCGGAATTGGCTTTTGGTATTCTGATGGGTTTTTCTATTGCAGCTACTATGGGATTAATGGTTTATTCTTATTTGGAGTTTAAGAAGGAGGAGTAAAAATCTGCCTTTTTCGTTTAGACACAAAACTTTATTTTTTAGACACTACGGCGAAAACTATGGGTATCTTTTTTTAGAACAAATATTTTCCCTATATCAAGCAAAAGAAAGAAAGAAAGAAAGAAAGAGGTGCTTACAAAGCACCGCTTTCTATGGTGCTCGCAGAAAGCGGTGCTTTGTAAGCACCTCGTTCTTTACGCAAAAAAAATAACCCACAGTTTTCACCGTAGTGTCATTTTTTATAACACGGAAATTTGGAACACAGAATTATATGTTGACCGACATTAAGTATATGTCAACATCTGATTCCGTGTTAAAAAAAGTTTCCGCGTTATATTTCTCCTAAAAGCCGTTCTTTCAAAGCCTTGGGAAAAACCAATGCCTTTCGTTCAGTCTTATCGAATAAGGTCAAAATAATCCGCATGGTACTGACCAACTCCTTATTTTTTGCATTGTACATTTCATGTAAAATAGTATAGGCCTTATTGCCAATATCGACCAAGGAAGACTCTACATACAGTAAATCATCTTCAAATACTTCTTGGTAATAATTTAGTTTTTGCTCCAATACAACAATACCCGTATCCTGCTGATTTATAATTTCGTGCAAACCCAAATCTAAATTAAAACTACGTCCTGCGTGCTCAAACTTGTTGACATAATACATGACATTCATGTGCCTATTAGAGTCTGTTTCCCAAGTCATCACCGCTCCTTTGTAGGTCAATACTTTTTTCATAAAATAACGAGTCTATTAAATGTACGAACCTAAATACTTTTTATTCACATAGAAAGTACCGAACGGCAGCAAAGAGGCAATCAATACCCCCAAAGTAGTTTTAGCGTCCCACTTCATTTGACTTCTAATAACTAA
The DNA here is from genome assembly GCA_937924145.1 of uncultured Saprospiraceae bacterium. Lineage (GTDB taxonomy): Bacteria > Bacteroidota > Bacteroidia > Chitinophagales > Saprospiraceae > JAFMDF01. Next base: position 123 of record CALDTJ010000526.1, on the reverse strand, counting down.
AGCCATCACGATATAAGCTAAAAATAACATACCGTGTGGCATGCCCAATGATTTTACCATAACGGGATTATCTCCCAAGTACTTCATCGGAACACCTACAAATAGTAAAAGAATATAGGACAC
>CALDTJ010000525.1 GCA_937924145.1 uncultured Saprospiraceae bacterium | reverse complement strand
TAATTTTCTTGCCCCATGATTCGCTCCTCCTAAATCATATTCCGCATGCATGGAAATGGGGGCATTTATATTTAAATCCTTTAGCAATTGAAAGTACTTTTGAAAATCAACTGCTCCTTCTCCGATTGGAGTATTTTTCACACTCCATTTATCTGCTTTTTTATAATAAATAAAGTCTTTCAAATCTAATGATCGAATATGCGTTTGCAGTAATCTCAGTCCTACTTCCCATGAATTCAGTCCTTCCACCATCGCATGTCGAATATCGTACTGGCAGCCTATCCAATCTGGATTTAGGTCTTTGATTAATAACCAAATATCCCAAACTGCTGCTCCTACACTCGTTCCTGCATGATTTTGATAATCCCCTCTGATGTTATAAAATTCATTCATTTCCTCTAGTTCTTTCAACTGAGGTTTGTAGGCTTCAATTTGTTCTGCTATGGGTTGATTCATTGAATATTTCAACCAGCCCATGCGATAGCTTTTAATGCCTAGTTGGCTTGCCGTTTTTAGTATTTTTTCTGTATTTGGTTCTTGGATATTGGTAATATTCGTTGTCATCATTTCTGCACTTAAGCCATGTTTTTGCATAGCTTTTACAGCTTTTGGTAAATCTCTTTCTACATTTTCTGGTAATACATGTCCCTTTTTTCTAACTGTCAAATCCAATCCATCAAAGCCAATGTTCTTAGCGACTTTTGACATTTCTTCATAATCTAACCATTGTAGATGTTTAGAAAATAAATGGATTTTGGAAACCTGTTGCTCTTTTTCAAAAGAAAAAGGTAAAACTTTTTTTATTGGATACGTTAATCCGATAGTTCCTAATAGTTTTATAGTATCTCTTCTTTGCATAATTTATAGTTTTTCCAAAATTGCAACAATGCCATTATAGGAAATAATACATGCAAAAATTAAAGCACTTGCCATTCCTATATTCAAGCCGATTCCTGCTTTATGTTCGCCCATCAACGATTTTCTGTTGATTAGAATCATCATACTGATAATTACTAAAGGCAAGACAAATACATTAAAAACTTGGGTTAGAATTTGTGCGTTAATTGGATTGACTCCTAAAACTGGAACGGTCAACCCTATTAAACAAGCAATGCCCGTTAAGACTTTGAATTGGGTAGATTTTATATCTAAAGATCCTTTCTGATAATCGGCAATTAAGATAGGCGCAATCATGATGATCGGAAAGATAGAAGATAATCCTGCCGCTAAAGTACCCATAAAAAAGATAACTATGGCAAATCTTCCTGCAATTGGTTCTAAAGTAGAAACCATATCAAGTACTTTCGTCACCACTTTTCCTTCTTCGAAAAATGCTCCCATGGCCACTGCCATAATCGCCCCACTAATCATAAAAATAAGGATGGCTGCCCAGAGCGCATCTTTTTGTTGGTCTTTGAGATTGTCCTTTGTCCAATTTTTACCTTGAATAAATAATGGTCTGGACAAAAAAGTAGCAGCAGCCATCGTCGTTCCCACAAATGCGGCAACTAACATTCGACCTCCTTCTACCTTTGGAATACTTGGGATCATTCCTTTCGCTACCGCGTCCATTGGTGGTAAAACCACAAAAAACGAAAGTAGAAACGAAATACCCATCAAAGAAACAAAAAGAATTAATATATTTTCAAATAGCGTGTAACTACCTTTTAGCAGCACGGTGTACATAATGGAGATGATCGTAACCGCTATGATTAAAATCCCCCAATAGGAACTACCTGCTAAGGTTGGAAAAAATAAAACTAAAGTCTCAAAAATAGCATTAGAAGAGATTCCTAAAATACCTATTAACGAATTCCATTGTCCAAAGGAAATTCCAGCTATGATAAGTAAGCCGATAAGATTTCCAAACTTTAAATTTTTTCTAAAACTGTATAAAGCCGTTTCTCCCGTTATTAAATAATAACGTCCGTAAGCTTCCATTAAAACCCAAGAAAAAAGACAACTAAAAAATAAAACCCACAATAATTGCATCCCATATTGACTACCCGCAACGACCATTGCTGTCACACTTCCTGTGCCAATAGTGTAACCTATGGCAAATATGCCTGGGCCGATGCCTTGCAAATATTGGAGGATTTTTTTCAATTCAAATGAATTTTAGTAACGAGTAAAAAAATAGGATTGCCATCTATACGCATGAAAAAGACAGCAAATCCTATTTCACTAGTTTAATTGTATGAAACTTTATTCTTGTTTAAACCTTCCAAAGGATCTGAATTCTTAGAAGGTTATATCTATATAATGCTGTTCATTAATTTTGGAAGAATAGAGGCTGTCTCAAAAGACTTGGCACATATTACATTGCCGAATCTGACCGACCGTGTTTAATACGGGAAGGTAAGATATTGAATTCCTCCCCCTGACCCCCTCCTAAGGGGGAAACGTTCTGTATTTTTTGGAAAATCAGAAGTTTCCTGCCTGCCGGTAGGCAAGGTATTGGGCGAATTTTTCAAAATGGGTCTTATGAGACAGTCCCTAACTCTTTCAATAATTAGTAGCCAGCATTTTGTGTAATTACACCAAAACTAGCTAGTACTTCTGAAATTGGTAGAGGGAACAAGTGATATTGCGGATTAACAGTTACGCCCATTTCTTGGTCAACTGTATTGGTTCTTACCAAATCAAACCATCGGTGTCCTTCAAAAGCTAACTCCAATCTTCTTTCATCCGCAATAGCTTGTCTTACTTCTGCTGCTGTTGTTGCAGTTGAATTATCTAAACCAGCTCTTGTTCTGATCTTATTCAACTCCGTTAGTGCTCCTGCAGTATTGCCATTTTCATTCAATGCCTCAGCATATAAAAGAATAATACCTCCTAATCTCAACTCAATCCAGTCGTGGTCAGGACCTCCTGTTTGAGGGAACTTTGGAGAGGCCATTAATTCTTCATTAATGGTTACTGCTCTTCTTAAGTCACCTGGGCTTGCATCAAAAGCTGCAATTAGATCTGGGTCTAAAGGCAATAAAGATTTAGTATCTAAACCAGCAGACCAAGACCAAAACTCAGAAAATCCGTATTCGTCTACAATAGAACTTGAAATTTGAGCCGCATAAATGATTTCCGAATTTAAATCATTATCTACACCAAAAATATCCGCAAAGTTAGCTTGTAAGCTAATTCCAGCAGCACCTGCTCCATTTACAACAGCAGCTAACTGTGTTGCTGCACTTCCTGTATCGCCAGTTTGCATATATACTTTACCCAATAATGCTTGAGCAGCAATTTGAGTCGCTCGACCGCTTGACAAACCAGCGTTTCCTAAAGCTGCAATAGCATCTTCCAAATCAGAAGTAATAACACCATAAACAGCAGAAACAGGTTGTCTTGCTAAGATAGAATTATCCGTCGTACTTGGTGTAGCCGTTAAATTAATCGGCACATCTCCAAAAACACGAACTAATTTGAAATAAGACAAAGCTCTTAAAAACTTAGCCTCTCCAACTTGGGTAGTACTAGTAGAGTTTTCGATTACGTTATTAGCACTTAAAATAGACTTATACAAAGCCGTATAGAATGGACCAAAAAACTGATCTTCCATATCCACTAAATCACCATTGAATCTATCGAACGATGGGTAAGGCTCTTCTTCCATAATAGCATTATCCGCTCGGAAGTCCCCCATTACTGCCATTGGTGTAACAGAACCATGCTGATAAAAATAGGCTGCATTCAAAACACCTGTGAAATCCTCTAAAGAATCTGAACTTGCAATATTCGTTGGAAACTGGTCTAAATCGTTGTCACATGCTACCATAAATAGCAATGCACCCAACATCATATATAATTTTTTCATTATTTTTTATTTTTTGAAAGAGGTCAGAAGTCAGACCGTCCATAAGGACTGTCAGAAGTCAGATTTACTCATGGTATATAACGGACAATCGTCCATTAAATAAATGGAGGCTTATCTGACATCTGACAATCTACAAAGTAGATGATCTGACAACGAAGTGGTCTGACTTCTATTTAATTAAAAATTAGCACTCAATCCAAATGTGAAACTTCTTACAATTGGACTTGCACCAACTTGTACACCATAAGTGGTTGGTCCTAAGTATCCACCGTTTGTAATTTCTACACCTTCTGGATTATAAGAAGTGTAATCATCTCCCATTAAGTATAATAAGTTAGTAGCTGCAACATATAATCTTGCTGAACCTAAACCTACTTTGCTAGTTACATCTGGACTAAGTGAATAACCAATCGTCAAGTTTCTTAATGCTAAATAAGAGGCATCTTGAATACCTGAATCTGTTTGTCTTCTGTTTCCGATGAAGTGCTCCCCGTTGTGCACAGCAATCCCATCAGAACCAAAATCATCAATTAATCTTCCACTCCATTCAGAACCATAGTATAATGGGTCAATGTTGTAAACTTCTCCTCCTTGTGCTCCTTGGAATTGCATAGAAAAGTCAAATTCTTTGAAACTTAACTGAGTATTGAAACCATAGTAGAAATCTGGTGTATTTTGTCCTATTTTAACTAAATCTCCACCTTCTTCTACTGTTCTTGTTCTATCAATTACACCATCACCGTTTTGGTCGATGACATAAGATTCTCCTGTACCATTGTTAGGGTGTCTAGTTGCATCTTCTAAAAATCTTATTTCAACTGGACCACTTGTTTCTAATCCCCACATTTCACCAATTTCTCCACCAACGTAGTTTCTGAAAATTGGTCCTCTACCTGACTGACCGTATTGTGCTTGTGGTAATTCATCTAAGCCACCTAAATCAGTAATTTCTGTATTAACTGTCGATAAGTTAGCAGCAACATTCCAACGCAAATTGCTCGTGTTGATAAGCGCAGCACTTAATTCCAATTCCAATCCAGAACTCTTTACATCACCAGAGTTCAATACGATAGAAGTTGTACCCAAAACCTCAGAAACACTTTGATTGATTAAGATATCTTCAATGTCAGAAGTATAATAATCTAATCCAATTCTAAATCTATTCTCTAAGAAACCAATGTTAACACCATAGTTAGTTTCTGTATTTGTCTGCCAAGTTAAATCAGGATTAGCAATATCAGATGGAATCAAGAATCCATTTCCAAAGATAGTTGCCTGTGGGTTCAACAAACTCAATGAGCTGTAAGAACCTAAGAAAGCAGTTGTTCCTAAAGATCCTCTACTGAATCGTAATTTTAAATCACTCAAGAAGCCAGGGTTGAAGAAAGCTTCATTGTGTACATTCCATCCTAAAGAAATTGCTGGGAATACTTCAAATCTGTTGTTACGTCCGAAACGAGAATCACCATCTCTTCTCACAGATACAGATGCTAAATACCGATTGTCATAAGCATAGTTAACTCTACCGAATACACTTCTTCTAGAAACAGTCTCGTCTCTTTCTGAAATAGAAATATCAGCTGGATCTAATAAAGCAAAGTTAGCAGGCTGACCAAATGGCACATTTGTACCATTTAAAGAAAGACCATTAATGTAAAAATTTTGGAATTCAACCCCTGCTACCGCAGAAATATCATGATTTCCTAATACCTTCGTGTAATTTAAAGTAGTCTCACTTAGTACTGAAGACCTTTTTACATTGCTTTGGTTCAAACGAGTTTGGTTACTCCGTGCTCTAGAGTCAAATTCTAATCCTCTCCAAAAGTAGTCTTCAGTATCTCTAACATCTGCACCTAAAACGGTTTTTAAATTTAAGCCTTCTGCAACCTCAAATTGTAAGTAAGAAGTAATATTACCGAATAACGTTTTTTGGTAACGATCAGTGTTGTCCAACTTTGTTGCTGGTCCAGCATCACCTGATCCACCGATACCGTTATTCGCTCTTCCATAATGCCAGTCTTGCGCCGTCATTCCTGGTTCCAAGGTGTAGATACTATTGTTGAAAGGTGCATCACCTCCTCTATAACCATTGTCGAATGGAGACAATCCTAAAGCTTGCGCCTGTTGGTCCAATTGTTGAACAAAGGCAATAGACTCTTCAGTGTGATAAATATTGTGAACACCATAAGCTCTCAAAAGGTCTCTCATATCGTGACCTACGATATCTCTATCTCCAACAAATCCATTAAAGTTTAAGCCTGCCTTAAATCTTTTACCTAATTTAGCATCGACATTCAAACGCGCATTGTAACGCTCAAAACCTTGAGTAATTACTACACCATCTGTATTCAAATACCCAACTGAAGCGAAATAACTAACGTCATCTGTTCCTCCACTAATGCTCAAATCATGGCTCATGCTAGAACCATTTCTGAATAACCAATCTTCTGGACTGATCGCACCAGGAGAATTTTCGTATGCATTTAATCTAAACTCAACAAAGGCAGGATCAACTTGATCAAGGTTCCAATTACCCGCAGCAATTTCTTCTCTTGCAATTGCAGCCCATTCTGGACCACTCTTCAAGATATTATCTCTGTACTTGCTAGAAGTACTTACATAAGCATTGTAGCTAATGCTAGGTTTGCCACTTTTTCCTTTTTTGGTAGTTACCAAAATAACACCATTTGCTCCTCTAGAACCATAGATAGCAGCAGAAGCAGCATCTTTCAATACTTCTAAGCTTTCAATATCGTTCGGGTTAACCGTAGCTAAACTTCCAGAAATTGGATAGCCATCTACTACGATAAGTGGGTTGGAGTCTCCTGAGATAGAAGAAGCTGCTCTAATTTGAATCTTTGGGTCTGCGCCTGGCGCTCCATCTTGATTTTGAATCAAAACACCAGGTAATTTACCAGCTAAGGCATCATCTACTCGAGCTGCTTGAATAGCTGCAACATCATCGCCACCAATCTGTGCAATCGCACCTGTATTATGTGACTTTTTACGAGTACCATATCCTACTACTACCACCTCATCTAATAAAGCACCTTCGCTCATAGTAAGGTTGATAACTGTCTGAGTTCCGATTAATACTTCCTCATTTTTGTAACCTGTGTAGCTAAATTCTAAAGTTTCCCCTTCATTAGCTTCAATTGAGTAATTACCATCGAAATCTGTTACTGTTCCTCTAGAAGTTCCTTGAACTAGTACATTTACTCCGATTAGTGCATCACCAGAACTTTCATCCGTTATCGTACCAGTAATTGTAAGTTCGACTTTTTCTTCAGTAAAAATCTTGTTATCTAAGTTTGTATCTCCTCTTGAGAAGACAGGAAGAAAAAGGACTAAAAAGGAAAGCAATCCAATAATTTTGATGCCTTGCCAATTTTTTGTTAAATTGTCCATCATAATTCAATGATTTAAAGTTGTTTTATAAATAGCTCCATTTCCAGTGAGCTTCATTAAGCAATTAACTCTTGAGAATCAGCATAAAAAAATCTAGCTTTAAAGTTCGTCCAAAACTTAAAGGAAGTCATTAACGGATTTTAATGACCAATTTGATAGCTAAATTGTTTGTTATTGCTGAATTCAAGAGTTATTAAGGGAGTTAGCAGTTAATTTTGCTAACTCTTTCTTTTTTTTTATATCGTATATTTAGTGTAGGATAATAATCAAAATCAGAAGGGACTGTTGCTTTACCCCTAATTATTAATCTCTACTATTTTAAAGTTTTACTGTAATCTGTTACATCTTGTAAGTGTTCTTCCATCGCTTTTGCGGCTAATTCAGGTTTTTGATTAACAATATATTCTAATATAACTTTGTGTTCTTCCAGTGAGCGGTAAAATCTGCCATCTTTACATACATCTAGTTTCGTAAAATTCTTAACAATATCAGGTGTAATTATCAACATCAAAGATTTCAAAACGTTATTTCTTCCTGCTTTTGCAATGGTCAAATGAAATAATAAATCTTCCTCTACTGCTGGTAGGCCACTTCTCACTTTTGTTTCATAGGCATCTAAGGCAGCTTTCATATTGACGATATCTTCCGTCGTTCGACGTTGTGCGGCTACTCTTGCTGCTTGAGTTTCTAATAAGGTTCTTGTTTCTACTAAGTCTACAAATTCACTTTCTTCCAATTTTAAGACATCGGTAATTAAGCCTTCTAGGGCTGTGATACCTATACCTTCTACAATTGTCCCACTCTGTGGTAAAGTTTTCAAAATACCATAAAACTCTAATTTAGCAATTGCATCTCTAACGTGTGTTCGTCCAACGCCTAATCTTTCTGCTAACTTTCTTTCAGAAGGAAGCTTGTCCCCAGGGTTCAATTGACCAGAAGAGATTAACCTTCTTATCTGCCCTATTATCTTATCTACTGGGGTTTCTACTGCTATCTCTTGAAAGTTTTTCAGCATATAATATTCATTTTCTATATATCATTTTTTAAATTGGTTGACCAAAAACTAAACGACCAATCTAACTTGAATCAAAGGTAAAAATAAAAATTGGTTGACCAAATATTTTATGGTATTTTTTTATATAAAAAAAGTAGCATTTGAAAATCTACCTAAAACTGTCTATTTATTCTCTTTTTTAAATTGATAAAATCTATTTTCCCCATCCCTTACACCACAATTTAGGCTTACCTAATCAAGCTTAAATTGCCTTGCACCAATTCTGTCTGACCATCAGCTAATTCCACTTGAATCCTGTATAAAAAAACTGCGGGTCTGGATATTTCACCCCCAAACCGACCATCCCATTTTGGCATTTTGCCTTCTGTTAAATACACCAAATTGCCCCATCGATCAATAATTTCTACTTTTAATATCTTTTGAATACTACTTGGTTCATCCAGAAATATTTCAAAAAAATCATTTATCCCATCGCCATTGGGAGAAAAAACATTTGGAACATACATCCGATTATTGGCACATTCGGGACCAATCAAACTTGGATTTTCAATAAGCAAGGAATCGGTAAATACACAATTCTGTGCATCCGTAATCCTTAAATAATAAATCCCAGCGGATAAATTAGTTGGGTTAACTACATCGTTGACCGTAGGCGACCAATTGATGTCATAAGGAGGACTTCCTGCTAGGATCGTCAAATTAATTTGACTGTCCGTCACATCAGGACAAGAAGGGGGAATAGCTTCCAATTCTACCTCAATGTTGATATCATTCACTTGCGCTGATCCACTTGCTACACCACTACAGGCTGCATCCCTAAAGGCTATTAATTGATAATTTCCAGATTCAGCAATAGGTAAATTGAAATTATTATCAAAAATACTATCTATAGTTACGGGGGAATTAGTGTTGACTTGATAGGTAAAAGACCACGGTGGATGCCCATTATAATTAATAGGCAGGTTTGCGTTGATACCTTCACAATAATCTATATCACCAGATAGGACACCAGTAGGCACCTCTTGAATATTGACTTGGACTGAATCGCTTGTTTGATTATTACAAAAATCAGAAATCGTTAGTCCAAAATAGGCAGGTGCCTGAATACTCGTTTGTAAACTTATATCTGTTGAATTATTGTCCCATAGATAACTAAAAGGAGGGACCCCATCTTGTACTAGTGGAACTATAGAAAAGGATTGCCCCGCACAGGCAAAAATAGGCTCATTCAATAAAGTGGGCGGTTTGGCATCTACAAAATTTAGCGTGGCACTACTCCCCTCTTGGCAATCGCAGGTTAAGGTAAAATTTAAATTCAGGGTTAGGCTTTCTAAACTTTCTGCTTGCTGGTCTTCTAAAGTTGGAATGGATAAGACAACGGTATCTAGTCCTTCGGGAATGGTAACAGTTCTAGGAATACTAGAAAAATCTATCCCCTCTAATGCTGTAGATGATTCATCAATTTCAAAATCTAAATCCAACGGACGCAGATTAAAACTACCTTCAGGTCGAGTAAAAACAAATTGCCCATCTAAGCAATTCTCGTAGGCGACGCTATCCGTTTGATTGGGTAAGACCGCTTTTACAGTAGCCAACTGCCCCAAATCGAAACTTTTAGCTCGTAAGAAGACTGCGGAATCTAATTTATCATCTCCTACATCCCCAACGACTAGGCGAATATGGTAAGTCTCACAAGGAGTGACTTGAATTCGAGCCACTAAAGGAACGGTAAACCCATCATACTCAATAGTGAAAAGGTGACTTGGGTTAAAAACTAAATTACAATTGTCTATATCGTCTCTCAGTTCATTCTTAACATAATAATTTTCATTCTTTTCATGATTGACATTATTGATGGAAACAAAATCTTCCGAATCTGGGATACGAGCGACATTAATCGCACCATCAGTAAAGGGGCCATTGATACCCGGTCCGCTTACAAAAAAACCAAACACATCATTGAAATCAGTTCCTACAAATTCGCAGTATTCTTCTGAGGCAAAAACGTATTGAAAAGTAACTTCTGACTCTACGGGAACAAAGTCAAATTCTAGGACTGCTACATCAAATAAGTCATCGGTAGCAATACTCATTAAATCTTCATCCTCCGAGGGTCGATTAAATTGCGTAGTCGTTTCTACAAAATTGTTAGGCCCTACTGCTGACCGAACATCTCCTGTCGATAAAATAATGCCATTGGGAAAACCTATTATTTCTCCTCCATTATCGAACACTCCAAAGCTTTCGGTTGCTCCTGAACTTTCTATATTGCTGACGTTTTTACAAGTCCCTTTGATGAAAACATCTTTCACCAAATTGGTGGCATCACTGTTTAATTCGGATTGGATGCTACCACCGTCGTATTGAGCGAATGTCGAATAAAAGCTCAATAGGAAAAATAATAGTAAGAGGTTTCTATTTCTCAATACATAAGACTTTAAGTAATCGCAATAATTTACTTTTAAATTTTGATTTTTAGATTTTACATTTTTAATTAAAAAAACAAAAGTGTCAACTACTTCGATAAACATGTCGAATAATCGTTAGTATATCTGATTAATGACTAATTTCTAAATCATAATATTTCACCTTAGCAAAACTATCTGGTGATTTGGATTGCAAATAATTGCCTGCCTTGAAATAATTTTCAAAGACCCCCCATTTTTGTATATGGATATTTTCATAAACCACAGATTCGTCATCGTTTAAAATTACCTCTAATCTGCCTTCGGAGGCAATGACTTCCAAAGTAAACTTTTCATTTCCGACATTTGTCTTAAAATTATGCCCCTTATCATCTTTCCATGCACCTGTTTTTAGCATTTTTGTCTCGGAGACATTTACATCTTTTAATTCTTTAGTTTTCACTCGGATTCTACCCCCTTTATCCCAATAAATTTTGAGGATAGGTGGTGCATTATTATCATCTTCTCCTATTAAATCTCGTTGTTCGTTGGTCAATCGTCCATGTATTTGCATGATAATCACTTTGGATGGCTTTCCATTTTTTTCCATAGAAACATCAGCGACTGCTAAGGTCCCTTTCATTCGTCCACCTTGAGCAAAAGTCCAGTTTGTTTGATTACTTCCAGGCTCCATTTGTTCTCGTAATTCAGTTCTAGAATAAGAAGAATTCCTAGTAGAAGCTCCAGGATGTGTATAAAAAACCAAAGATCCATCCGTTGAATCGTTGTACATAAATTCTTTTAGCACCTCCACATTGGGATAATCTACTATTGCAGGTGGTTTTATTTCGCTTGGCTTACCAATTGGCAGAGTAACTTTCCAGTTATTGAGGTCAATCTTTGGCAAAAAATAATCAACGCCTTCTACTGGTTTAACTTCTTTAGGAGCTGAAACAAGAGAGCGATTTGCCCCTCCGCATCCAATAAAAAGAAGAGTACCTATTAAAAACAAATAAAAACTACACCGACTATTACTAAAGTAGGAGTAGTTCTTAATTTCAGTTAAGTATTTGACCATTGTTTTATGTATATCTTGGTAAAAAACACACAAGGCGACTAAAAAATTAGTCACCTTGCGATTTTTATTTATTCAATAGATTGATTCAATAAACTATAAGGTAGTTATTGAAATATCGTCTATTCTACATTCTACCCCTTGGTTGGTGAAAAGAATAGAAATCTCAGCATTATTTCCTGAGTTAAACTCCATACTTTCCATCAAATAAACATTAGCATCCGTCTGATCATTGACCGTAACCGTGCTAATCGTAGCCCCTGCTACTTGAGATAAATCAGTTAAAGTAGAACCAGTGCCATCTAAAACAGACACAGTCAGACTTCCTTCTGGACTCGTCTTCATCGTATAGAAGAAGGAAACTCTATACTTCGTATTAGGTTCAACCGCAAGCGTTTGTAATCCAACTCGATCACCAGCAGAAGGCAATTTGGCTGCCTGAGAACCACTATTTGTTGGGCTTGACGTGATTTGGATAACACCTCCTAGACTATTTCTCCAAGAGTCACGACCGTCACCTGTTCCGTCAGCTAAAGAATTATCTTCAAAACCACCTTCACTGACCATAGGGATGAAACCTTGTGCAAGCGATAATGACATATCGTCAATTCTACTCTCTACCCCAACATTTGTGAAGAAAACAGCTATTGCGCTATTATTACCCGAATTGAAGTTAATAGTTTCCGTGATATAAGCGTTGGCATCCGTCTGATCATTGACCATACTTGTAGCAATCGTATTTGCAGCAACTTCAGATATATCGTTTAAAGTATTACCATTTAAAATAGAAACTGTCAGACTTCCTTCTGGACTCGTCTTCATCGTGTAGTTATAAGTAAGCGTGTATGCCGTATTAGGTGATACAGCCACTAATTGATAACCGATACGAGAACCATCACTAGGTAACTTAGCCGCTTGCGAACCGCTCACAACTGGACCAGATGTAATCTGGATAACGCCTCCTAAGGCACTGTTTCTCCAAGAATCACGACCGTCTCCTGTGCCATCCGCTAAAGTATTGTCTTCAAAACCACCTTCAATAAGCATTGGTGCTTCACCAGCTTCAATTGAGAAATCATCTATTCTAGTTTCTACCCCTTCATTTGAGAAGAAGATAGCTACTTCTGATCTACCTCCAGAATTGAAACTTATAGTTTCTGAAACATAAGCATTAGCATCCGTCTGATCATTTACAGTAACAGAAGCAATCGTAGCTCCTGGTACTTGAGATCTATCCGTCAAAGTAGAACCATCTAAAATAGCCACGGTTAAACTTCCTTCTGGACTCGTTTTCATCGTGTAATTAAAGGTCACATTATATATCGTATTAGGCTCTACCATCACTCTTTGATAACCGATACGAGAACCATCACTAGGTAATTTAGCTGCTTGAGAACCTGTAACAGTTGGACCTGAAGTAATCTGAATGACTCCTCCTAGGGCACTGTTTCTCCAACAATCCCGTCCATCTAAATTAGAACCACAAGCTGCTGCTGAAGGATCATTATCCTCAAAACTTGCTTCACTAATCGTTGCGATGAATCCTTGTGAAATGGTTACTGCAAATTCCTTCGAATCTTGTAGCCCCGTGATACTTGTAGAAGTCAAGATTACGTTATAAATACCATCTTCACGGTAAGTATGTGAAGCACTCATTCCTGTAAATTGGAAACCATCGCCAAATTCCCACAATAGTTCTACTGCCCCCACTGAGGCATCTGTGAAGTGAACCGTTCGATAATCTTCTGGGTCTACCTCCCAAGTACAATCAACAGTAACTGGAGCTTGGATATCAACTGCCTTTTCTAAAGAACCAGTCAGACCACTTTCTCCTGTAACTTCCAGTGTAACAGTATAAGTATCTGGAGTAGCATAAACATGCGTTGGAGATTCCTCCGTAGAAGTATTTCCATCTCCAAAATCCCACAAGTAGCTTACACCATCTTTTGAAGTATTAGAAAAAGTATACTCTAAAAAGTTTTCTTCACTCTGCGCAACATCGAAACCTGCCGATGGAGGTACTGCCCCTTCTGCTCCTACTTCAATAGAGAAATCATCTAATCTAGCTTCAACTGGACCGTTAAAGAAATAAATTCCAATCTTATCATTTGCGCCCGAAGCAAAAGATAACTTCTGCTCTACATAAACAGCAGGATCTTCTGTGTCCGTTACAGTTACAGAGGCAATCGTTCCTGCCGCAGCTTCTTCTCTAGTTGTAATTGGTCCATTTTCTGTTACACCTACTATCGCTACGGTCACAAAAGGATCTGATGAACCTTGTACCATCGTGTACCAAAAGGTTAAATCATAATTCGTCTCTGCTTCTACCACAATTTCTTGATACCCCACACGAGACATATCATCAGGTAACTTGGCACCTTGAGAACCAAATGTTACAGGACTTCCTGTAATCTGGATTACTCCACCAATACTTGTTCTCCAAGAATCCCGACCATCACCAGAACCATCTGGTAATGTATTATCTTCAAAACCTGGTTCTAGGATAATTGGCTGAAATGGTCCTTGTACTACTTGAACCTGAATAGTGATCTCGTCTTTTTCTCCTCTACCATCACTAGCCGTTAATTTTACAGGATAAGTTCCTTCTCCGCCATCAAAAGTAAAGACAGGATCTTGTTCACTGGAAGTATTTCCACCTCCAAAATCCCACGCAAAGGTGGTCGATTCAAAAGAAAGGTTATTAAATTTAACCGTTTTAAAATCCTCAGCAGTTGAAGCATAAGAAAAATTAGCTACGGGTAAATTTAGGTCAGGTCTTGAATTTGAATCTGGTAGTTCAAACTCAAAAGCTTTTTGACAACTATTAAAAGCTAAAGCTAGCACAGCTAGGCTTAGGCACATTATAGTTGTTCTTTTAATAAAATTAAATTTATAATTCATTTTCTTAAATTTATTTTTTTGATTCATTGTAAACCATACGAGCTTCTACTAATCTATTATCAGCAAAAAATTGGTCAAAGAACAATTAAATTTAATATCCAGGGTTTTGACTCAATAGCCCACCGCTTAAATTAATTTCTCTTGCTGGAATTGGCAATAACAATTGTCTAGCATTGTAACTAGAATAGCCCATTTCAGCAGCATGAGCACTCAATACGGCATCTGCCACTCCAAATCTTAATAAGTCATAAAACCGTTGATTTTCAAATGCCAATTCTACTCGTCTTTCCATCAATAATCCGCTTTTTGTAACAGAAGAAGGACGATCTTCAAATCCTGCTCTTTGTCTCACTGCATGATATGCATCTACTGCCGTAGCATCAGAAGTTTCCTCCCGACCTGCTAAAATAGCCTCTGCGTGCATTAATAATACATCTGCATACCTTAAAACAATCACATCATTTCCAGCATCTCTCGGACTTGGGCCGTAAGTAGGTGGAACAGCAGTAATATCTGACCCCTCGGGTAAAAACTTGGTCACTTCCAAAAATCTTCCAGCATTCCAGTAAGATACTTCTGTTCTATTTCCTCCGATTGCTTGGAAATCTGCTACCAAATTATCATTGACAATGTTATGTCCATCTTCTCTACCTTGACGAATAGTCGCTGTAAACTCAGAAGAGAAACTTTGACTTTCTTGTGAATTTCCTGATTCATACTGAATGGCAAAAATAATTTCGTCATTCAATTCATTATAAAATACATCATGGAAGTTAGCTTCTAAAGAATAGTCTCCACTGCTGATGATAGCTGCACATAATTGCGCCGCGCCTGAATAATCAGGAGTAGGTTGTGTCATTAATACCTTTGCTAAAAGTCCTTGTGCAGCAGCTTTCGATGCTCTTGACTTGGAGCTATTGTCTAGCACAGCAACCCCTTCTTGTAAGTCTGCAACGATTTGCGCATAAACCTGTGCGGTAGCTGCTCTAGTGAAAATTAAATCTGTTTGATCAGGCGTTACGACTGAAGTAACCAAAGGCACATCACCAAACAATCTAACTAACTTAAAATAGGCAAAAGCTCTTAAAAATTTAGCTTCCGCAGCATAACTAGCTTGATTAGCTGGATCTGCCACATCAATAAATTCTAGGACATTATTTGCTCTAAAAATCACCTCGTACATAGACTGATACATATCCTCCGATTGTATATTATCAGGATTCACTCTGTATCTATGAAAATCAGCTTTTGTCCCTTCTATTGTTGCTGTCCGAGTATTATCTGTACGCATTTCAGACAACATATATTCGAATTGGACTCCCCGATTCGCTCTGGTGATATTGGTTTGGGAATTTTCATTGACCCCTTGTATTGCGTCATATATTCCAATAACTCCCGCCAAAACATCATCATCAGTGGCAAAGAAAGCGTCCACAACAATGGCTGAGTCTGGTAACGGGTTTAAAAAATCATCTGTATCACAGGAATGGAACATAATTCCAATTACTGCGAGTAGTATATATTTAAAATTTTTCATTGTTTTATTAGTGTTGCGGGTTGCGAGTTGCGGGTTGCAAGTTGCAGATGGTATTAAACCCGCAACTCGTAACTCACAACTCGTAACTCAAATTTTAGAAATTAATATTCGCACCAAGTGATACTGTACTGAATAATGGCGTACCTGCTCTTTGAGAACCGTAAGCTCTAGGACTATTATTCGTATCAATATATTCAGGGTTGAAACCATTGTACTCATCAGATGTCTTATAAATCAAATTCTGTCCAGAAGCATAAATTCTTACTGATCCAATACCTAATCGAGATAATTGTCTAGGAGATAAAGTATAGCCAATATTCACGTTTCTTAAAGAAAAGTAACCCGCACTTTGAACTACTTCGTCTGTATGAATTCTTGGTTGTAAGAAAGAAGGGTGAGAGATAATTCCAGCCTCTACTACTGCATTTACATCAGATGTACTACCTTGCCAGTGGGTACCAAAATATTGATCTCCAATATTTTTAATTTCCGCACCTTGGCTACCTTGAATCATTACAGAAATATCAAAATTGCCGTAAGTAAACTCATTGGTCAAACTCCATACTAAATCTGCATAAGGATCTCCAAGAATTGTCTTATCATCGTTGGTAATTAAACCATCACCATTAAGATCTTTCACGATTACATCTTCTGATACCCCATTAATCGGAATAAAAGGTGAATCATAAAATTCTCTAGCAATTTCCTCATCTTTCACAAAACCATAAAAAGAAGAGATAGGGTGACCCACTGAATTGATCCATTGAGAATTTCTACCAAAACCATCTTCTAATAATGCGCCATCAGACTCTCCAAAACTTAATAATTCATTTTTGTTCGTAGAGGCAATTAAAACCGTATTCCATCTAAATTTGCCACTAGTGATGTTTCTAGTTCTCAATTCTAGTTCCATTCCACGGTTCTCTACTTCCCCTAAATTCACAATACCACTGCTAAATCCTGTAACATAAGAAACAGGGTTTTGTAGGAGTAATTGATCACTCGTTCTTACATAATAATCCAAAGATCCTGTAACTCTATTATCCAAAAATCCGAAATCAATCCCAGGATTAAATTCTTTAGATGCTTCCCATTGTAATAAAGTGTTAGCTATATTAAGTGGAGATACACCAGGAGTAATACCCCCGTTAGAAACAGCATTGGTATTGTTCAATAATGCTAAATAAGGGTAAGTATTTACAATGGTGCTACCCACATTAAAGTTTTCATTACCTGTCAAACCGTAACTTACTCTAAACTTCAATCTGCTTATTCCACTTCCTAGTAAGGCAGCTTCATTGTGTGCATTCCATCCTAAAGAAACGGCAGGGAAATTACCCCATTTTTGGTCTCTACCAAAAACAGAACTACCATCACGTCTGAAAGAAGCATTGATTAAATATTTATTATCAAAAGCATAATTAACTCTCGCAAAGTAACCAATCTTATTCTGTTCAGCATCGATTTCTTCCCCTAAGGTTACTAAAGTTGCTCCTTGTAGATTCTTCAGTAAATCATTAGAATATCCAGTACCATTAATTACACTATTTTGAGCAGTTCTCTTTTGGAAAGTTGCCCCTGCAAGTACATTTAATTCATGACCACCAAAGTCTCTATTATAAGATAAGGTGTTATCCGAGATAATTCTATTTCTTGCTCTATTTTGTAATTGATAAGAAGCTCTACTTGCACTTGCATGGTGCTTAGTACCATTCCACCTTGTTCTCTTACGATTTTCTACAGTAATACCCAATGATGTTTTAGCAGTCAACCCATCAGCTATTTTGTAACTCAAATAAGTAGAACCCAATAAAGCCGTTTTATTCTCATAATGTTCTCTTTCCACATATTGAGCAAAAGGATTCATATCTCCAGAAGTACGTGGTCTACTAGCCCCAAAATCATCATTAGGGTCAATATCTATATTTCGTAAATGATTTTCTAAAAAGTAATCGCCTACACCAACATCTGGGTAAGCACTTCTATTGATGTAATCTAAAGTTTCCTCCGTGTGATAGATTGGCAACCAAGGAGATTGTCTGATTGGATTGTGAATAGAAGTTGGCAAAGCTCTTCTTCTAGAAAAAGATGGCGTAGCACTCATTCCAAATTTCAACTTATCCGTTACTTTCGTATCCATTTTTAATTTTACAGAATAGAACTTATAGTCATCCGTAATTACAACTCCTTCATCATGTAAGTATCTTAGAGAAGTACTGAATTTTGTTTTTTCACTTCCTCCTCTTGCCGAGAAAGAATGACTTTGAATATTTCCACCATCAAAAAACACATCTTGCCAGTCTCTGTCTATCCCCGTTAAGGCAACTAATTCTTGAGCATATTGCGTATTATTGGTCAACGTACCACTTTCTGCCAATTCAAATTCCGCCCAATCTGCCACACTCTTTCGGTAAGCGTCACTTCCAAATGCCTCTTTTCTACCTACGAAAGTTTCATAGCTAAACTTAGTTTCACCAGCTTGACCATCCTTAGTAGTAATCAAGATTACACCATTGGATCCTTCACTACCATAAATAGCAGCAGAAGCAGCATCTTTTAAGACTTCAAAAGAAGCAATATCGTTCATATTCATATTTCCAAGGAAATCAGAATCAACCACTAATCCATCGACTACAACCGCAGGTCCAGAAGCAGCATTAACTGAACCAAATCCCCTAACCGTTATGGTAGGAGCTGCTCCAGCTTCCGCAGAAGTTGCTTGAATATTTACACCAGATACTTGACCGATCAACGCATCATCAATTCTAGCAACAGCCATTTGGTCTAATTTCTCATTAGTCACTTTAGAAACAGAACCAGTTAAATGAGATTTTTTCTGAGTACCATACCCAATAACTACTACCTCATCTAACTGAGCAGCGTCTTCACTCATGTCTAAGTCGATAATAGTTTGACTAGTAACTGACACCTCTAAATCCTTATAACCTGTATAGCTATAAACTAAGGTCTCACCTTCATTCGCTTCGATGGAATACTTACCATCAAAATCTGTTATTGTTCCTCTTGAAGTTCCCTTAACAAGGATATTAACTCCAATTAAAGGCTCTCCTGAATTGTTATCCGTTACTGTTCCAGTAATGGTTCGCTCAATTCTTTCTTCTGAAAATTTATTGTTATTTAAATTCGTATCTCCTCTTGAGAAAACGGGAAGAAAAAGGACTAAAAAGGAAAGCAAACTTAGTAGTCTGATGCCTTTCCAATTTTTTGTTAAATTGTCCACCATAATTCAATGATTTAAAGTTGTTTTATAAATAGCTCCATTTCTAGTGAGCTTCATTAAGCAAGTAATTCTTGATTTTTGACATAGAAGTATTAGCTTAAAGTTTGTACAAAACTTTAAGTAGGTCATCAATAGGCTTTGGCGACCAATTTTTTTGCTAAATTGTTTGTTATTGTAGAATTTCAGAATTAAAAAGATAGACCTATAAATAGGACCAACGCTTTTTTATAAGAGAAGATGATATGGAGGAAATGTTTTTTGTTTGCTTGTCCTACCTATAATCTATTCTCTATTGTCTTTCAGAGTTTTACTATAATCCGTCACATCTTGTAAATGTTCTTCCATTGCCTTTGCGGCTAATTCAGGTTTTTGATTAACAATATAATCTAAAATAACCTTGTGTTCTTCCAGTGAACGGTAAAATCTGCCATCTTTACAAACATCTAGCTTCGTAAAGTTCTTAACGATATCAGGTGTAATAATCAGCATCAAAGACTTTAAAACGTTATTTCTTCCTGCTTCGGCAATCGTCAAGTGAAATAATAAATCTTCTTCTACTGCTGGTAGGCCATTTCTTACTTTTGCCTCATAGGCATCTAAGGCAGCTTTCATATTGATAATGTCCTCCGTCGTTCGACGTTGGGCAGCCATCCTTGCTGCTTGTGTTTCTAATAGCGTCCTAGTTTCTACTAAGTCTACAAATTCACTTTCTTCTAATTTTAAGACATCCGTGATCAAACCTTCTAAAGCAGTAATACCTATACCTTCTACAATGGTTCCACTTTGAGGCAAGGTTTTGAGAATCCCATAAAATTCTAACTTAGCAATAGCATCTCTAACGTGTGTTCTTCCAACGCCTAATCTTTCGGCTAACTTTCTTTCAGAAGGTAGTCTATCCCCAGGATTTAATTGTCCAGAAGAGATCAATCCTCTTATCTGTCCTATTATTTTATCTACGGGGGTTTCTACTGCTATCTCCTGAAAGTTTTTTAACATATCACGTTATTTTCAATGTATATTTTCATAAAAATTGGTTGACCAGAATTGAACAACCAATTAAACACGAATCAAAGGTAAAATAAAAAATTGGTTGACCAAATATTTTATAGATCTTTTTTAAAAATATAAACAAATCAAGCATTTCGAGAAGGAAAGAAAATTTTATGTTTGGTAAATCAGAACGATTACCTAAAATAAAATGGTGAATGGTATGGCTTGGAAGGCTCTAGTATACTAAAAACTTGGGGGCTATTCTCTGTTCAGCAATAAGGAACGGACAAAAGGTCAATTCAATGCGGTAGTTATTATTCACTCGTTACTAAAACCCCTCTACTGTGTAGCCTGACTACTTGGTTATTAGAATGAACGAAAAGTCATTTATACAATAGACTTGCTATCTAAATATAAATTCTTATATCAAATTCTTATTTGGATGGCAAGTCTAATAGGTAAACGACTTTTCGTTCGCCCTATCTTAGGCATATAATCCAGCCAAACGCTGGTGAACGATTTCATTAGCCTCGCTCATTATGCGGTCAATTAATTCTTTACAAGTAGGAATGTCATCAATTAGCCCAACGACCATACCGCATGACCAAACTCCTGAATCCGTTGCTCCATCTTGCATTACCTTTGGATAAACGCCCGCAACTTCTTCGATAATATCTTCAAATTTGATGTCTTTACCCAACTTTTTCTCTTTTGCCAACAAGCGTTCTACCGCAGGATTATTCAATACTCGTTCTGTATTTCTCAGTGGACGCATCACCAAACGGGTATCCAATTCTGAAGCATCTAAAATGGCTTGTTTCACATTTTGATGAATAGGTGCTTCTTTGGTCGCCATAAAGCGAGTGCCCATATTGATTCCTTCTGCCCCCATGGCAATCGAAGCAACTAGCGAACGAGCATCAGCCATACCTCCAGATGCTAAAAAAGGAATTTCCAATTCAGCTGCTGCCCTAGGCAATAGAATCATATTAGGAATGTCATCCTCTCCTGGGTGACCACCACACTCAAAACCATCCACAGATACGGCATCACAGCCGATGGATTGGGCTTTCAAAGCATGTCTTACAGAAGTACATTTATGAATCACTTTAATACCTGCATCCTTTAAATAAGGTAAGACCGATTGAGGATTACGCCCTGCTGTTTCTACAACTGTTATGCCTCCTTCAATGATGGCTTTGACATAGGCTGGGTAATCTGGTGGATTCAGCGTTGGTAAAAACGTAAGATTAACAGCAATCGGTTTATCTGTCATATCCTTGCACCTAGCAATTTCGTTAGCTAAGTCACCAGCCGTTTTCTGGGTCAAGCCTGTAATAGTGCCTAATCCACCTGCGTTGGAAACAGCGGCTGCCAATTCTGCTAAACCCACATAGTGCATCCCACCTTGCATGATCGGATGTTCGATGCCAAATAGTTCTGTGATCTTGGTCTTCATATTTTTTGATTTATTTTGTTCTTAAATTAAGAAAAAGTAATATTAGGAATTAAATACTAATTTCAAAAATTAATACAAAAAAAATATCCAATTGGTTGGAATGGGTTTCCAACGAATCTATTTATTTTATCAAATCTGTCTATTTATTAAAATGATACTCCTTACCCTATTTTATTGATAAAAGGTTTTTAACTTCGGGACTTTAATGCGGTGGATTTTGAAATAGAATAACTACTGCTTTGTAAACATAGTTTAAGCTAATGGTTAAAGACATAAGTAATTGACCCCAGGGGTTGTGTAAAAGTCGATTTTATCAACAAATTATTAAAAATGATTCAGTTTTCTTTTGAAAATAAGGTTGCGATAGTTACTGGGGCAGCAATTGGAATAGGTTTTGAAATTGCCAAGCAATTAGCTTTGTCAGGTGCAGCTGTGGTACTCAATGATGTAGATCCAAAGGCGGCTAATAAAGCAGTTCAAACCATTCGTGAAGCAGCAGGTAAATGTGTTGCAGTCGTAGGCGATTCCAGTGATTTATCTGTAATTCGGGAAATGATAGATACGGCTATTGAACAATTCGGACGATTAGATTTTGCGATTGCCAATGCAGGCATCACCACTTTTGGAAGTTTTCTGGACTACCCTATTGAACGATTTCAACAACTAATAAAAGTCAATTTACAAGGTACTTTTTTTTTAGCACAACAAGCCGCTAAACAAATGATTCAACAAAAAACAGGTGGACGAATTATTTTAATGTCTTCCGTTACAGGACATACTTTTCATCCCGATCTGACGACTTATGGCATGTCCAAAGCGGCGATTGTTTTTCTCGCCAAAACCTTGGGGGTGGAGTTAGCCAAACATCAAATTACAGTAAACGCTATTTCGCCAGGTGCGACTTTAACTGAAAGAACTATTGAACTGGAAGGCGGAAATTATCAAAAAACTTGGCAACGCACTACCCCTAATGGCAAATGTGCTACTACCTCAGATATCGCTCATACTACCCTATTTTTGTTAGCCGATCAATCTAGTCATATTACCAGTCAGGCAATTGTGGTAGATGGAGGTTGGACCGCTATGAGTCCACCCCCTGCCTAATTTACGCAAAATTCGCTGGCAAATTGAATTTAGTGGTCATTTTAGCAGACCAACGGTCGGCATTAAAATCAAAAGATGTCAACTCATACGTTCCCTTTCGACTGAAATAGTTGTAATTAATATCTCCATTTAAAGACATCCATTTAGCAGGGCTATTCCACTAAAATCTTAATTCTAAAAATGGAACAATTGCCAATTAGTCGAGCGTTTGAGGAACGCTTTTCAAAAATTACTTAGCGGATTTTTCTAGTTAGGAACAACAAAAAGGGCAAACAAACACAGAAAGTGTCTATTGCGTTAAGAGGAAAAGACGATAAGCAAATTGGTAGTTGAATTTTAAATGCAAAATGCTACCTACTTTTTACCGTAATACCAAATTCAAGGGACTGAGGGAATAGGAAGAATATAACCTACCCATTCTGCAATTTTCTTTAATTTTTCCCTTCGGAATACTTTAAACGAATTTTTATCACTCCATTTAGCCCTCTAGACCCATACAAAGCTAATTCGTCTGGGTTTTTCAATACTCGAATAGATTTGATATCCATAGGGCTAAACATATTTTTAACTGCTGCAAAACCTCCACTAACAACTTGTCCGTTAATTTCAAACAGCGGCTCACTATTGCCAAAAAAGGATTGATCCCCACCTCTAATCCGAACCTGACCATTTTGGATAAACACTCCTGGCTTACGAAGTAATCGATCCTCTAGAGACAACAATTGCTTAGGATTATTATCTGGAGGTCCTACAACATCTCGGTTGGAAGAGCAAGCTACTATTCCTATAATAAGGATCAGAAGGAAGTTAATACCTAATTTTTTCATAATCTAATAGTTAGAGGATATTCAATTTTAAATCAATAGTGAACCGCTCAATTAATAGGGAAATTCATGGGCTACAAATATAATAAAAAATACTTCCAAAATAGCTCACTGTATTTTTATCGCTTGACTAATACATAAAAGTACACCAACTACGCCCTACTCATTTGTTTGGAAAGATCCATCAATGATTAAATTCACCCAATTATCAATACTGACGCCCATAATAACCAGTTTATAGGTAGCATTTGGCTCTAAAACAGGAGCAGGATCCACCTCTCTAATATTCAATACGACATTAGACAAATCGTAGAATTGGAATTGCTTATCAAAGGTGTAGGTGCCAGATACCAAATCGTTATTAGCATCTAAAAGTGCGTGAAAGTATATTTCGTTTTCAGGCAAGCGACCATCTTCCCAAGTAAAAATTGGAGACTTATCGTCCGATTGGTCTACAGTTAAAAGGTTTGGATTATATTCGGTAGGTTTATCGTTGTATTTTAGACGGATAGGGTTAGAGATATGTAAGTTGCCATTCTTTTTATAGGTAACTATTCCCCATAAATTACGATCAGAAACGGGCCGTTTGAATTGTCTCAAATAACCATTAAAAATTGGACTATCCGCTAAATCTTGTTGTTTGTATCTACTAAAATCAGCTGGATTAATCGACGCAGAATCCGATTCAAAGTATTGGAAATCGGCTGCATCTCCTTCTGGATAAAACAAAATAGAGATCGGAAAGTCGTCATCCTCCATAAAGCCCATTTGACCACCTACCGCACAGGCTATTAAGGAATCTTCTACGACTCTAGAATTTACATTTTTAATAAGGTATTCTGAGAGCAATTCCTCCTCTACTCCAACATTTTCTTTTTTGCAATTTGAAAAAAAGAAAATCGAGCCAAAAAATAATAGAAAAATCAATTTATTAAATCGCATAAACCAGTTTAAATTAAGAGCAAAAATAAATTCATTTGTCTAGATAAAAAGTCGCCTTTATAGCAAAAGTAGGAGTGTGTGTAAAGAAACGCAAAAGGACAGGTTCTATTTCAATTCCTTTTATCTTCCATAAACTTCAACTACTGTGCTAAGAAACGTCCTAAGCCGAAGCGACGCAACATTTTCTTTTCAAATTCCCAAAAAAAAGAAAATTGACCGAGTAGCCAACCAAATATTACTAATAAAATTTGGTAAAAAACAATAGCAATTACGATATAGCAAAACCAATAAAATAGACCCAAATTAGCTTGAGTAATTCCTAGTAATTTAATAATTGGCCGACCGATAAAAACAGAGGAAGAGCCCGTCAAAGAGAACACGAGAAATATCCGAATCATTTCCCATTTATAGGTAACAATCCATTTATGTTCTAATTTTTTAAAAAGAACTAAACAACTTTTCAGTAATAAGTAAGTCATACCAATTATTACAAAAATACTCACAGGGAATTGAAGGTTTGGCAGCAATAAATTAGTCAATTTATAGGAAGAATAGATCAATAAAATCAATCCCACCAACGGGAATATTAATTGCCAGTTTTGTTGAATTTCCCATCTTTCTTTAAATCCTTTAATCATACTATTAATCTTATTATTACCTCTTGGAAGGTGCTTTCCTAAAAAACTTGCAAAAATACAGATTAAATAAGATTTAAATTAGGTAAGTA
>CALDTJ010000524.1 GCA_937924145.1 uncultured Saprospiraceae bacterium | reverse complement strand
GCATTTGAGCTTGTCTTTTTTACCTCATACTGCGTTAAAAATACTCGCCAATGCCCTGCATTGTCTGCGTTTTTTGCCTTGTCTGAGATAAAAAATCCTGCGTCAAATTTGCGTAGCTTATTTATTTCTAACTCCCTAACTTTAATATTCTCAAGAATTTAAACGAGGGCTTAACTTGAAATTAAACCCTCGAAACGCTCAAGTTAACGACACTACTCCTGAGAATATGCGCTAATCCGTCTACTATTATCCATTCTTGTTCTATTCTAAATAATAAGGAATCCAATTTAACCCTATGTTTGTAAAGAAAAAACCTCATTGCCCTAAAAGGATATGACTCAGCAACAAAAAACTCGAATAATTAGAATAGCTTTATTTATTGGAACAATCACTTCTTTGTTTTTCGTTCCATGGATTTTGGTAAAAGCATGGATATTGCCACTACCTGATACCGTCCAAGCACAACTAAATCAAGGAGTTGGTCATGGGTTAGACGGGATGATTGTTTATGTGGATGAAGGAGGCAAACCTCCAGCATTTTATGCTGCTGGCTGGCATAATCGAAAAGAAAAAATACCTGCCAACCCAAAAGCTTTATTTAAAATTGCTAGTATTAGTAAATTATATGTCGCTGTTGCCATCACCAAATTAGTCCATGATAAACGGTTGTCTTTAGACGATACACTTGCTGAATACTTTCCAGAACTTGTTGGAAGAATTGAAAACGCGGACAAGATCACCTTGAAATTGATGGTGCAGCATCGTAGCGGTATTCCTAATTTTACCGACAATAATGAGTTCTGGCAAAACCCACCAAAGGACAGCGATGGAGCATTAGCTTATGCACTAGATCTGCCAGCCAACTTTGAGCCAGATAAAGGATATGGCTATTCCAATACCAATTATTTGCTACTTTCCAGAATCATTGAAAAAGTGGTCGGTTATAGTCGTCAACAATATTTCAAAGAGGAAATTTTAACACCGCTTGGACTGAATAATACTTTCAATTCAGTTAGTGAAGTGGATACCAACGATGTTATGAGCGGCTATTATGTAGGCATTGAATCTGATTTCAAGAGTGCCGATCAAGGAATGGTGGCTACGGCCGAAGATGTGGGTATATTCCTGCGAGCATTAAACGATGGATCACTACTTAATGAGGAAGAACAAGCTATCTATTCCTCCATTTATGTGTACGAACATACGGGTCTGGTTCCTGGCTATCAGAGTATAGCTAAGTATCATAAAGACCTCAATACCATTGTTATTCAATTTAATAATACTACGGACTTTAATGGGTATGAGTGGAATTTAGCAGAAATAATCTATGGTCGTATTGTGAAAATTGTGAAAAAGCAAAAAACGCTTTCGTCAAATGGTTAAAATCAACTCATCCGACAACGTTAATTATCAGATAAGTTGATTTTCTATAGGATTTAGATGGACTCGACTGTTTCGACTGATTCTATCACTACAGGCGCAGGAAAATAGTCCGTTGTATTGGCCTCAATTAATGCTTTCAAATTATTCATATTTTCATCTTCTTGCGCTTGCATTGTACCTTCCATAAAAGAAACCATTGACCGCATAACCATGCCTAGACCTCTTACGGTCGTGGAGGATTTAATATGCGTTTTTCCATTTTTTGTACTAGAATCCATTTGATAGTCCATTTCCATCACATCTTCTATGACAAAGTCCATGGCAATATGCTCATTTGGTCGAAGGGCTTTAATGGTTTCCACCATAATAGATTCTTCTCCATTTTCCTCAAAGGTGTATTTAGTCACGCCACCAACTTGTCCTTTTTTGCCACTTATATGTTCCTGCTTTTTGATGCCTTTCAACCATTGAGATGTTTTACTTTCGTCATTCATTACCGCCCACGCCTCTTTTGCTAGTTTATCGACTACAATTTCACTGCTGTAGGTGATGCTCGGAGTAATGAATCCTTTGGCGATAAATAGGATAGCTAATAGGGCGATTATTCCTAGTACATATTTAAGGTATTTCATGATTTAAGGTTTTGATTTGAATTAAATTTTAGAACAAAAATAGTATGTATTTCTTTAATTCACAAACAATTTGTTTATCAAAAAAGTACTAATTATGGACTTCTTAGTTGGTTTTAAGAACCAAGAACTAATTTAAAAAAGGATAAAGGGATTGAAGATAGGCTAAGAATCAAAGCCATGTTTCATCATTGCTCCCAAGAATATCATAATTTAGCGGTCATTTTACCTAAAGTTTTTCAGGAAAAATCATCCTAGCATTTTATTATGACTCCACAAAAAATACTTTGGACGCCTATTACCAATTCTCATCTAAGGCAGTTTGAGCGATGGTTACAAAAAGAAAAAGGACGTGCTTTGTGTCCCCTGCTATTTATTTTTTCTTTAACCATTTTTAATTGTCAAAGCCCCAAAGAAGAAAGCACAAAACCTAATATTTTATTCCTATCTATAGACGACCTCCGCCCCACCCTAGGCGTATATGGTGATTCTATTGCAGTCACGCCAAATATCGATCAACTCGCTAATGAAGGTATGACTTTCAGACGAACCTTTACTCAAGTGGCAGTTTGCGCCCCATCAAGGGCGAGTTTGATGACAGGATTAAGGCCAGATGCGACTAGGGTTTGGCATTTGGGAGACAAGTTTCGAGAGATTAATCCCAATACGGTTACCATGCCTCAATATTTTGCCAAACATGGCTATCATACGGTCAATTTGGGTAAGATTTTTCATAATTATATGCCCGATTCTATTTCTTGGGACGAGCCAGATTTGCGGCCTGCTCGATATTTACAACCCGATTGGTTGAAAAGGGATGGAGAAACCTTTTATATCAGCGAAAAAGTCCACCAATCACAGGTTATAAAAAGAGATTCTTTGTTAAAATTAAGACCCGTTAGATATGCGGATGGTTGGAATACAGGCCCAGCTTGGGAGGCAGCAGCAGTGCATGATACCATGTATTTTGATGGTGCCCAAACGAAGTTAGCCAAACAAACCTTAAGTCGTCTTGCCAAAATGGATCAACCTTTTTATATGGGGCTAGGTTATTTTCGACCGCATCTTCCATTTACTGCTCCAAAGAAATATTGGGACTTATACGACAAAGAAAAAATACCATTGGCAGAAAATCCAAATATTCCAGAAGGTGCGCCTTTACATACCATGAACTCTATGTATGAATTGCGGCATTATGATGGTTTTCATCACATCGGACATCCTACTTCGCCCTATAGAATGAGCGAAGATACCGTTCGAACTTTACGACATGGGTATTATGCCAGTGTCAGTTATGTGGATGCCCTATTGGGTGATTTATTTGAACACATGAAGACGTTGGGGATATACGAAAACACGATCATTATCCTTTGGGGCGATCATGGTTGGAAATTAGGTGACCATAATAGTTGGGGCAAAATGACCAATTATAATATTGATTTAAAGGTGCCTTTAATTATTCGACATCCTAATCAAACCAATAGAGGTGCCCAAACCTTTGCTATCACCGAGTTGATTGATATGTTTCCTTCTCTTTGTGAATTGGCGGAAATTCCGACGCCTGACTATATGGAAGGGATCAGTTTTGTTCCCTTACTTGAAAACCCCAAACGACCTTGGAAAAAAGCTGCTTTTAGTCAGTTTCATCGCCGACCAAAAGTTTCTGCGGACGGTAAAAGATATATGGGCTATGTGATTAATACGGATAAATATCACTACATCGAATGGTATGATTGGGATGCTAAAAAAGGAGAAAGAGGTGCTTTCAAAGTCGCTGAGTTATATGATGTTATTAATGATAAAAATGAAAGGGTTAACTTAGCGAATGACAAAAAATATACTTCGCAAATAAAAATACTTTCTGAGCAGTTAGCCAGTGGTTGGAAAGCAGCATTGCCAATAAATTAATTTTATTCAAACAAAACGAAAAATATGGAATCCATAGCTTACAACTTATCTTTTTATTGCTACGCAACAGCTACTATCTTAACCATTCTTATCGGATTGCTTTATGCCACTAGGAAACAAATCATGCCTTATCATTTGCAAGCACTCGAAACGACGTGGGATGCGATAGATACTAAGTATCAGTTTATGCTAAAAATGCTGTTAAACGGTGGTGGATTTTATGGATTATCAGTAGGGCTTTTTATGCTCGTCTTACTTTGGATTCCTTTTAGTGACGGTCGATTGTGGGCAGGTTATACGATTGGTTTAGTAGGATTGGTCGGTACTTTACCTCTAGGCTATATCGTGTATCAAGTCAAGACAAAGACGAATGGAAATCCTCCACTTTGGATCATGGTAATAGTCAATTTACTGTTAATCATTGGTCTGATTGGTTGTTATTTTATTAGGTGAAATTATCTTGCACAAACGAGTAATAATTATTCAACTTATAAACTTATTATTAAAGAGTTTTCTTATTATTATGAAATTTCGACAAGTTTATCAAAATTAAAAAAGTAGTCGCCAAAGAATTACGCCCAATAACCATAGTGTATCGGCCC
The DNA here is from genome assembly GCA_937924145.1 of uncultured Saprospiraceae bacterium. Lineage (GTDB taxonomy): Bacteria > Bacteroidota > Bacteroidia > Chitinophagales > Saprospiraceae > JAFMDF01. Next base: position 7,781 of record CALDTJ010000524.1, on the reverse strand, counting down.
TTTATTTTGTCTTTTACCTCTTTTAAAAACCCGATGATTGTGATAAAAGTGAACAAGATTGAGTAATTCTTGGGAGACTTGACCTCTAGCAATATTAATAAAAGGCTTTAAAATAAAATCACTTTCGCTTAGCCACAAATACCCCATTGGGTTGATTCAAAATCATCTCTTTGGCAACATTTTTACCCATCTTGAAATCCACTACAAAACCATTCAAGCCTTTTGGTTTAAAAGAAGTTCCTTTGTAGGGAATCAGTTCAAAAGTAGGTTGACCAGCAGGAGCCATCATTAATTTTTTGCCTTGTAAACTTACTTTAATGAAAAGGCCATCCGCATCATAATCTCCTGTCAATTTTTCTAAAAAAGCAGAATCATTCAACTCATTAGGCGCTTTCTTCACAAAGCTTATAGCATCAACAGCAGGTTCCATAGGAATGTTCACTTGAATAATCGAACCATCTACATCCATCTGAAAGTGTATTGGAATTTCAAGGTCAAGTGCAGTATCTTTTGCCTTAAAAACATCATAGTGCCAATGCGTCAAAGGCAAATCAAAAGAATTATATTGCATGGACAACTTATTGTCTTTATGCATAATTTTTAAAGTTCCATAGCCTTCATCCTCATAATCGCCTGCGTAATCTACTAAATCATGACTTGGGGAAGTTCCTTCTACCCTATTTTCTACTGGTTCGTCCTCGGCTTTTTTGTCTTCCTCCTTTTTTGATTTATCACCATAAATAAGCGTATACCAGTCAATTTCTTCTTTGTCCAAAAGAATATCAGTAGCAGCATTTGATAAGACCATTGGCAGGGCATTTCCGTTCAAATTCGTCAGGATAACCATACCAATATTTTCTTCAGGCATCAGGTAGACCATAGCAGAAAACCCGTCTATATTTCCCCCATGTTGCACCACCATCGTCCCATCATAATCATAAATAAACCAACCCATTCCATAGGAAGGATTATGAAATTGCGGAAAATTAGTCACGGCAAAACTTTCAATTACTTTATGTGGACTGTGCATCTTTTTAAGATTCTTGGAACTCACTAAACGCTTGTCGCCTACCTTCCCATCATTGAGGTGCAATTGTACCCATTTCAACATATCGTTAACCGTAGAATTAATCGAACCAGCAGGGCCTATTTGATCAATATTTCTATAAGGAATCTTAGTAACGACCTCATCTCGCGTATCATAAGCAAAGGAATAATCCGCACTTTCTTGCATTCGATCCACAGAAAAATTAGAATCATCCATACCCAATACTCTGAAAATTTGGTTGCCAATAAAACTCTCCCAAGTTTTACCAGAAATCCTTTCCGTCACAACACCAGCGGTCATAAACATCAAGTTTTGGTATTGGAACTTAGTTCTAAAAGGTGCGCTAGGTTCTAAGTACTTTATCTTTTCTAATAATTCTTGTCGAGAAAAGGACGAGCCATACCACAAAAAGTCATGTCTTGGCAAACCCGAACGATGACAAACTAAATCAACTGGCGTCATTTCTTCCGATGCAAAAGCATTGTGCATTTCAAATTCTGGAATGTACTTTCGGACGGGCGCATCCCAATCTAATAATCCTTCATCCTCCAAAAGAGCTAGTCCCATTGTTGTAAAAGCCTTGGAGGAAGAACCGATGGCAAATTGAGTATTGGCGGTCACTTTTGCCTTCGTTTCCATGTTTTTGACACCAAAACCTTCTGCTAAAATAATTTCTCCGTCTTTAACAATTCCAAAACCAACACCAGGTACTTTCGCCTTAATGATCGCAGAATCGGTCAATTGTTTAATCTTTTCGATAGCTGCTGCTAACTTCGCTCTATCATCAGCACTTTCTCGTCTAACATCTAGTACTAAAGTCGCTCCACCTTGCATAAAATCACCAATAATCGCTTGTTCATCCGTTTGCAATGCACCTTTAAATTGTGCATTCCCTGGTACTTCTGGTAAGCTAAAAGAGATATTTTTGCCACTAACTTTTAAGTCAGCTAATGCCATATCCTTAATTCTTTGTAGGGGAATATCAAGATCGCCTTTCCATTTTTTTCCTTCTTTTTCGAAATTTAGATTGATTTCTAAATCCATTCCCGGTATTTTGATCGCACCGTTCCATTCACCTGCTAGATTGGCATCTTGGGCAAATAAACCGATGGAAATAAGCAGGTTAAACAGTATAAAATAGAATCTTTGGCTGGTTGATTTTTTCATTGATACTAGTATTAGGAAGTGAAGAATACTTGCAAAATCTAAAGAATGACTACAAGAAAAGTAAATTTTCGACAAAAAGAATGGATTATAGGATAAAACGAGTTTTGAAGCGGCTTGCTGTTACTATTGATAATTTAGAGAGCGATTATTTCTGTTAGTCTTTGAAGAATCTAAAACTTAGGCAAAATAAATTAATAAAGTGGTCATTTTGAGGAAATATTTTTTTTCTAGACAAGGCATGAAAAGCGTAAGCTTTGAACCCGAAGGGACGGGAGGCTTACGGACATAGCACCGCTATGGCGTCCCGATAGCTATCGGGATTCAACGCAGTATAGGGAAAAGATGAACTCATAAATGGCTAATTAATTATTTTACTTTGCCTTAGGTTTCGATATTTTTTTTATTACTTTGCATTAGAGCAACATCCAATCGAAAAGTATTTAAACGGTGGTCACATTGACTCAATATATAACACAACCAAAGTTCTATTATCTCCCCTGATAGAATGCCTACCCAATTCCCATCTGCTTTAAGCTGATTATTAATAGCATCTCCAATTCCTAACGTTTTTATTACCTGTATAGGACTGGCAAATCATTTATACCATAATTTTTTAATTCTTTCTCCATATTTATTGTTTATGGAGGCAAAACAAACCCTATTTTTGTTTTAGACACTTTTTTTATCGAAACCTAAGTTTATTTGCTTTTCTCATAAAATTCTATGTGGTAAAAACAAAAAAGTATTACTCCTCAGCACCAAAAGAAAAACTCACACCTGCCCTAGCATTCAAAGTCCGACTTTCAGCCACTTGGAAAGCACCTAAAATATTATCCGTCACAGCAAATAACTGCACTGGTCCAACATCTAAAGTGGCATTCAAACCCAATAGAAAAGATTCCTCATTCATTGCTCCATAAGAAAGCCCAATGTTGAATGCCTCATGCAGTTGGTAGTTAGCGCCAATAGAAAGGGCCGTAAATGGTGTATCTTGAAAATTTGTATAGTAAAATGTACCTGCGAGCCGTAGTTTATCATTGAGATCATAACCCAATCCTAGATAAAATTGAGCAGGCAATGTAGTAGAAAAAAATTCAGTAGTTTTTGTAAAATTTATGATGTCAATAGAATCCTGTACATTATCGAAAGAAAAAGTTTCTTCGCCGTCAAATGTCAATTGCCCAAGACTCAGACCGTCAAATTCAAAAGTCTGATTGGCGGTATAATTTCTAGGCGAGTCTTTCCAATTAATTTTACCTAAATCTAGCGCACTAAAATTCACTTCCATTTTATCATTGATTGCCCAGGAGAATCCTAGGTCTATGGCTACTCCATGATTGCCAGAAAAGTTAAACAAATCATTACCCAGATTAAAAAGTAAACTTGGAGATTGGATGATGACATCTTCTTTATTGGAAAAATTTAAATCTAATGGTCCGAAATTAAATTCATTAAGCGTACTTCCTTTCTGTCCTGCCAAATCTATCGCTAAATCTGTATTCAAAGACAGTTGATAAATATCATCATCCGTTAGTAGTGATAAAGCACCTTTTCTTGTGATAGCCGCAGAATGTCCTGACAAATATTTCACTCGACCACCTATGGTAAAACTCCCTTTTCTGAAAGATCCACCAATGCCTATTTCTTCGTAAGAAAATGCAGAAAAATCGGTATTTAATGGAATATTTTGTCCGATAAATGTTGCATTCCCTTGAATAGCTACCGATAATAATGCGCCCGAATAGTCCATTATACCCTTCGCTTTTGTAGCGTGATGCACTGCAATAGACCAGTTCTTTTCATTATAAACCAATCGAAAGGTTTCGATAGCAGACCCCACGCTCAAGACATTTCCTTGATCGAAACTTAATTTACTCGATGGATAGGTCAACACATTATCTGAAGCGCGCTCACCGATAAAATCTCGGTAGGTTGGACCATTAGAATAAAGATTGGAAGAGACTGGAAACAAGGTCAACTCAAAGCGACTATCTCCTATGTAAGCTGGATTTAAACTACTTTGATCGTTTAAATGCGTAAGATTAAATTGACTTATTTGCTGTTGTGCATTCGCCGAAAGGCATAAAAAAAGGAAAGAAAAAAATAGTAGTTGTCTCTTCAAAATAGGTTATTTTTAGAACGATGAACTATGAATGAAGAATCGAGTTGTTCATCGTTCATCATTCATAGTTCATCGTTATTTAATAAGCCCACTTCAGATAAATCGCTCCCCAAGTGTATCCGCCTCCGAATGCAGTTAAAATCACGTTATCGCCTTTTTTTAACTGATTTTCATAATCAAATAAACAAAGCGGAATGGTGCCGGCAGTCGTATTTCCATACTTCTCAATATTCATCATCACTCGTTCCATTGGATAATCCGACATTTTAGCTACGGTTTCAATAATCCGACGATTTGCTTGATGTGGTACTAACCAATTAACGTCATCGACGGTCATATTATTCCGAGAAATCACCCTTTTGACAGCATCTGACATATTTGATACAGCGGCCTTAAATACTGGGCGACCTATTTGGACGACATATTGCTCTCTTGCCATCACCTGATCTACGGTAATCGGATAAGCTGATCCACCTGCCTTTATAAATAAATTATCAGCACCTGAAGCATCTGACTTTAAGTAAGCATCCTGAAATCCGACTGCTTCCTCCGTTGGTTCTAATAATACAGCTCCTGCGCCGTCTCCGAAAATGATACAAGTTGCTCGATCTTCGTAGTTAATTATAGAAGACATTTTATCTGCCCCAACGATAATTACTTTCTTATGAGTGCCACTTTCCACAAATTTTGCCCCAGTGGTTAACGCGAATAAGAAACCTGAACAGGCAGCATTGATATCATAGGTAAATGAATTATCGCAGCCTGTTGCCTTTGCGATCAAATTAGCAGTATCAACGATTCTTGTATCAGGCGTCACCGTTGCACAGATGATTAACTCAATTTCAGATGGGTCAGTATTGGTCTTTTCTAATAGTAACTTAACTGCCTCGATACCCATTACAGAGGTTCCTTGGCCCTCTCCCTTCAATATCCGTCGTTCTTTTATCCCTGTTCTAGAAACGATCCATTCGTCGTTGGTATCGACCATAGATTCTAGTTCTTTATTGGTCAAAACATAGTCAGGAACATAACCCGCCACACCTGTAATAGCTGCACTCACTTTAGACATATTATTATTTTTAAAATATTTTAGTTATTTGTACAATAAACCTTTTTACTATTCGGTTTAGTAAACATGAAAAATAAGATAATCTACTTATTTTTTATTTGTTTTTAGCAAACACATCTCAGAAATTTCTTACCTGCATTTCTCAACTAAAAAAATACTTGATCAATACATCGAGTAATCTGGCTGCGAAGATATTAACACCACAGACATTTTTTAAATTTTTACAACTAAATTTTATGCTTAATTACATTGTTCACGAAATCAAAGAGGAAACTTTTTGGATTATACTTCGTTTATTATGATAATATAAAACACTACTAGTCAATCAGTTACCTTCAGAAACAATTGATTACCAGATATTTAGAGAAGACTTATTTTACTTGTAACTCACTGAAAATAAACAAACTACCTAGTGAACCAGAGAAAACTTTACTTACCGTTTTAAGCATCTTTATTACTATCAAAAAGGCTTTTTTTCTCAGAAATTTCTAATTTAAATTATTACATATAATACATTTTTATAATGTCTGGCATAGTATTTGGAATACTCTATTCAACAAATGTAGAAAATCCAATTAACTTACCACAACTCACATTGCACCTTTAATAAAGGAACAAGATTATCGTAGCAATCTCAGCCTTAAAGTGCCAACAACAATTAGAGACAAAAGAAAAAGGCTTTAACCACTCTAAGGACAACAATTTTACACTACAACAAAAAAGGATTTAAAACTTAGCTTCCTTGACAAATCTCTTCTGCTATTAGAAGTCTTTTGCTGAAGAACTAATATTTATGACTGAGCAGTTCATTTGCCTAATAGTACCCCCTATTCGCAACTTAACTACTCCAGTATAAATTTTCGACTTTGCTATTCGTTATGGTAATGCCAAAACGAGTTGTAGTACCCCTATTTTCAAATTTATAATACAAAAAAATCGGACTATGACCCTTTTAAAAACTCCCGTTACATTTTTATTACTGTTCTGTACTACACTAACATTTGCGAACCCTGACGCCAAAATTCAATTTATTGAAAATAATATGGAGTCCGCTCTTAAGCAAGCAGAAAAGGAAGGCAAATTAATTATGGTCGATTTTTGGGCATCTTGGTGTACTCCATGTAAATGGATGGACAAAGAAACATTTGGTCGCCCCGAAGTTGCTAACTACTTGAATTCCAATTACATAACTGTAAAAATAAATGTAGACAATTTTGATGGTATGGCCTACAGAGATCAATATGACATCCGATTTTTACCTACTATCATGGTTCTTGATCCAGCAGGAAAAGTACTTCAAAAGTATGAAGAGACTTTAGCTCCTTCTAGATTATTGACTGTCTTAAAAGATCACGATGAGAATAAAGTCATACCTCCTTATATCAATGGAAGAATGGTTGCATCCATCAGTAGACCAGCTGTTCCGAAAGAGAAAGAAGTAAAAAATGCTCCAACGCCAAGATATACACCTTCTACTACTGGGAAGAGTAAAGAATTATTAACAAACAACACTACGGATCATAGCAAGCCTACTCCTGCGAAGAAAGCATCAAAAAAGAAAATCACTAGTGTAACAAATAGAACCAGAACGACGGAAACGGCTACTGAAGCTACTGCTTTTACAGGCAGTATTTATAGAGCAGGAAACCCTGGGAAAGTTACTGATTCACCTGTTGCTTCAACTAATAATTATACTCCATCGGCACCAGAGGCAGTGAGTGATATTGGTTTATACCAACTAAATGTCAAAAAAGCGCCAAGAAGTGGATTTAGTGTACAGGTTGGAGCATATTATGATTATAAAAACGTTTTAGTCGAAGTCGCTAAATTTCAGAAAAGTTTTGCGGAAGAAGTTCTAGTACACATTTCTGAATTAGGAGGAACTACTTGCTACAAAGTAATGCTTGGGCACTATACTAGTTACGAAGAAGCAACGAACGATAAGAAGATTTTGGTTGAGGCAGGTGCTAAAGATTCTTTCGTAAAAGACTTATCAACGTTATAAAATATACCGTTCTAGCGGTTTAAAATATACTACTATTTTACAACTAAGTGAAGTACCTTTCGAGGACTTCACTTTTTTTATGTTTGCAAATTATTTATCTATTCCATAAAACGGATTAATAATTTGAGTCACTTACAATCTATTGATTATCAAGTTTTAAAAGTAATTTTTTAGAATTCTATCTTTTTTGTATCTTCGTGCCCACAGGGAGATGAGCAACTGCTACCCTCACTATTGAGCAACGAAAGAAACTACTTATATGCACATGGAGCGGCCGTGAGGAAATTTCGATTGGACAACCCAATTAAAAAATACTTTCAACACTTTAGCTAGCTTATTTCCCTGATTTATAGTACAGGCGACTTCAGTC
>CALDTJ010000523.1 GCA_937924145.1 uncultured Saprospiraceae bacterium | reverse complement strand
AAAACAGTTGCTTCTTAACGTTTCGTCTTTGATAAGATAGCGGTAAGAATACTGTTTTAGTGCCTCCATTCTTTCAATAATGGCATCTCTATCCTTTCGATGTAATAGGAATAGTACTTGAAGAATTAAGATGGAAATATTGGTCCCCTGTTTATCTTTGGAATATTGTGGGACTTCATTGAGGAATTTGCCTAGGCGGAAGTTTTTCTTTTCTTTTTTTGATAGAGTTAATGTTCCGTTTTCTATTAGAAATTCAATGTAGGCATTATAGACTTTCCAAATTTCTTGGTATTTACTATGTAGTAGTGGATATTTCTTATGGTATAATGTTTCTTTTATTAACTCATATGCTTTCAGGTAATTTTGTGTGTGAAAACATAAAAGTGTATAACTATCAAGAATATTAAAGCTATTTATACTTCCATTTGGAGCTAGTTTTTTAGCTTTTTGGAAAAATTGTTCCCCTCTCTGAAATTTTTTCAGCCCAATACATGAAATAATACTTTCTATGTAAAAACCAGTCATAAATGATGCAGATCTTTGGCTCTGTTCCTTTTCGAAATATGTAATTCCTTTTTCACATACAAAAATGACATTTTTGTGGTCATTAACAACTCTATACCTTAATATGGCAATTAGATAATAGTTTAATCTAAGCTTGAAAGAAGAAAATTTGTCTAAATATTTTCTTAAAGTATTTTCGTACTCAATGATTTTTTCTTCTTCGAAAGATTGAGTAGCCCTTGAGTTAGTACTGATTTCTTCTCTATAATCTTCTGCTAAAATTTCTAGTTCTAATATTTTCTTATAATTATTAACTAGATGGATATAATGATTTGCTTTTTCTTTATTAGGATTGAGTATCCTATAATGTCTTTTTAAAATTCTACTTAATTCCAAAATAATCTCTGTAAATTCGAATTTAATCGCTTGTCTAACTGTTTTTTCGGCTAGATGAATTCCAGCATTTCTAGCAGACTTTCCGATTAAAAATTTGACTGCAGCCATATCTTTATTACATTTATAATAGTTTTTCTGCAAATCGGAATAGTGAGGCTCGTTTAGATTGATAAAAAATAAAGAATTAATTAATTTTTCTTCTAATCTATATTTAGTACGAATATAAGTATTTTGATCAAAATTTTCACCGTAAAGAAGGTTACCTGCCTCTTTATCCGTCTTAATTTTTCCTGTTAAGATTTCTTCGTATAATTTTTTGGTAAGTGATTTTTTTTCGTTTTTTTCTTGTCCAATAATGTTTACACGCTTAGTTTTTTCTTTTGTGACGATTTTTGCTAGTTCAATTAACTTTTCCATTCAATAATTATTTGTACAGGTTTATAGCATATTTAACGCACCTAAAGTACTAATAATTAATGAGAAAGATAATAGAAATTAAAAAAAAGTTGTAGATTTGATTTACAGGAAAGAGATAGACTGATAAAAAAAAGAGTGTCACATAAGGTTAAGTTTGTATTGCGAAATACATTTTAAAATAAACTTAAACCTATCATCATGACACTCATTATGCATTCTGTGCAAACGTGCACTTTATTTTCTACTTTGAAAAATTTTAATTTATCGGAAAGAATTATTGGAGTTGATATAGATGGTATGTAATTCTTCCGACAATACAAATTTAACACATTAATTGAGATTATCCCCATCATAGAGAAAATCAATTTTTGTAAGCAAAGTAGAAAATAAATCAAAAGTGATACTTTTAAATGATTGAATACCAATGTTTTAAGGTTGGATAAAATCATTAACTATTAAATTGCTGACTTACAAAATATAAGGAAACCGATAGTTTATTCGGTTTTAAAGAAGCCTTTACCAGTTTTTACTGGTATGATTCTCTCTATTGATGGGTTTAATACTAAACACCATCAAAAACTATTCAAGCTCTTAGACCTTTATTGGTCTGAGGGCTTTTTTATTTCTATTGATGACCTTAGACGAAAACTACTATAATAAAATGTAAATATTGGTGTGAAAGCCCTGTCACAGATTCGGTGGGTAAAAAAATGAGGATAAGAGGTGTTAAATTGAGGATGAAATGCTTTTCTATCTGCCTGCTATTGGTAAATTAATCAAAAATTCTGTCCCTTTTCCTGGTTCACTAAGCACCTCAATTTTACCATTATGTTGTTCAATAATTCCATAGGAAATAGATAATCCAAGACCAGTTCCTTCTCCTACATCCTTAGTCGTATAAAATGGCTCAAATAATTTCTTTTGAGTGACCTCATCCATTCCTATACCATTATCTTTGATGCTGATTTGTATTTGCTCTCCTAACCTTTTAGTACTGATTTTTATAATTCCATGATGTAAAACGCCATTTGATTTGCTGTTGATAGCTTGGATAGAGTTATTAATGATATTCAGAAAAACTTGATTGAGCCTAGATATTTGGCATTTTATCATTGGCAATTTCCCGTATGCTTTTTCTATTGTTATATGTCCATTAAACTGACTATTTAAAATAGTGATAGTCGAATCAATCCCTTCATGAATATCTGCTTTTGAAAAATTGTCTGTTGAGTTACGTGAAAATGTTCGTAGACTACTAACGATATTGACTGTACGTTCTGTACCTCGCTCAATACCTCCCAATAATTCGCCAATTTCCTCTTCCAAAAGGTCAAAATCGAGCTGTTGTCCTAGTTTGACTAATTCATTAGTTAACTTAATTGGATCTTTGGCATGTTCTAGTTCTTTCACCTTCTTTAGTACATTTTGCATGTCCTGAAAGTCCATTTTTAAAGCCTGTACGTTGGAAGAAATAAAGTTAATCGGGTTGTTGATTTCGTGGGCTATGCCTGCCGTCAACTGACCTAGAGAAGCCATTTTTTCTGATACGATTAATTGCTGTTGAGTATTTTCCAGCGTTTGTACAGTACTCGCTAATTCACTATTTTTAGTTTCTAATTGCTCCGTTCTATCCTTGACCATCTTTTCCAAAGTGATACTTCTTTGCCGTAAGGAACGAACTCGATTTAGATAGATCAAATAGCCTAATCCTACTGCAGCTAGGGCTAATCCTACTTTAAAATACCACGTCTGAATAAGGGTCGGCTGTATAATTACTCGGATAGATGCTCCTTTTTCATTCCATTTTTTATCATTATTGGCAGCTTGTACTCTAAAAATGTAGGTTCCAGGGTCGATATTGGTGTAAAAGGCGATATTTTGATTTTTGGGATATTTCCAAGTATCGTCGTAGTTTTCTAATTTAAATTTATACGAATTTTTTTCTGGTTGGGTATAATTTAAAGCGACAAATTCGAATGAAAACGCCTTATTATCTTCTGGAAATAGGGTCACTTGATCTGCTATACTTATATGCTTTTTTAGCTGCCCATCAGGTCTAACTTCTACAGATTCGTAGTTGATAATAAAATCTGTTAGAACGACCTCTGGCACTGTTTCGTTTAATTGGAGTTCCTCTGGCAAGAATATATTTAACCCATCCGAGCCACCAAAAAATAATTCACCTTGCCAATTTTTATAACTGGTATTTGGGTTGAATTCTCCATCCTGCAATCCATCTTTATTGGTAAAATTTTTCGTCTCATTCTTTCTAGGATTAAACCTTGTTAGACCAGTGTTGGTACTTAACCATAGATTCCCTTTTCGATCTCCTCTAATAGCAAAAATACTTTTATCGGCGATGTCCTTATTTTGGGTGAAGGATTCAAATACGATTTTCCCTTCGAGCGTAATCATTTTATTTAGACCTTGCGGTGTACCTATCCATATAGTTCCTTGGGCATCTTCAAACAAGCAGTGAATCGTATTGCTATTTAGGCTATTGGCATTCCGTTCTTCACTTAGATAGTCCGTAAATTTTCTATTTTTGGGATTAAATCTAACCAATCCTCGTTCCGTTCCCAACCACAATCTATCCTTTTTGTCAAATAAGATTGTATTGATAATATTACTCTGAACACTTTTTTTATTAGGATAATTTTTGAAAGTACCTTCTTTGCGATCCATTAAATTTAAACCCTTATTTGTACCAATCCAGAAATTACCGTCTCCATCTTCTAACATGCACCTAATAAAGTTATCCGATAAGGTGGTCTTGTCCCCTGATTGGTGCCTAAATTGTAGGAAACTTGGATCTAATATTTTGCCAAAAGGTAATTTATTTAAGCCCTCATCTGTACCTACCCATATATCCAATTTTTTGTCTTGATAAATGGAATAAATGTGATCGCCCGTTAAAGTTGTAGGAATTTTGGGCGTGTGATGAAAATAATCAATGTTAATCCTTTCTGCATCAATGCGGTTTAACCCATCTGCTGTACCTACCCAAACGTTTCCAATGTGATCCTGTAGGATGCTCCATACATCCTTGTTTGTCAGGTTGTTACCTGCAATTTGATTACTTTGGTAATGCGTGAATTTTTGAATCCCTTTATCAATTTTATTGATTCCGCTATCTTTAGTTCCTATCCAAGCAAGTCCTGTTTTATCTTTATAAATAGACAATAAAAAGTTATCATTGATACTATTAGCATTGAGTGGTTCTACTTGATAATAGACGAATTGCGGAGCCTTTTCATCAAAGTTTTCTAAGTCTAAAACATTGAGCCCACCGCCTTCTGTTGCTAGTAATAAATTGCCTAGATCGTCCTCATCAATATCCATTACAGTAGAAGCATTGATACTATATTTTTTTTGATCATTTTCTTGAAAGACTTGGTAGGTCTGATTAGATCGATCAAAAAGAATGAGTCCAGAGTCATCTGTTCCTAACCAAAAGTTTCCTTTGCTATCCTCAAAAATATCCCAAATAGTAACATTTAGTGGCGTTTTTTCGAGTTCCTCTTGGTCAAATAGTGCGGTAGTGAAAGTTTCAGTCGAACGATCAAATTGTTGTAGTCCGTCCAAGCCAAAATAGCCAACCCACAATCGCTTATCTTTATCTTCATAAAGACATCTTACATTATTACTGACCATTCCGTTTGCCCCATTCTCTTCTTTTTCAAAACTACTGAAACGATTGGTTTTGATATCATATTTGCACAGGCCACCTCTCGTGGCAATCCATAGATTACCTTCGGTATCTTCTAATATATCGTGGATGTAATTGTGTGGTAGGCTATTTAGATTATCTTCTAAATGCACAAATCGTCGAAAATTATTCGTTTCTCGGACAAATAGATTTAATCCTTCGGGAGTTCCAATCCAAAAATTGCCTTTACTATCTTCAAATAAAGTGGTAATGTTGCTACTCGTCAGGCTGGAAGAGTCTTGAGAATTATAATGGTAGGAAATAAATTGTAAGCCATCAAATCTATTCAGTCCATTAATGGTTCCAAACCACATAAATCCTAGATTATCCTGCTGCATACATTTAACAGTGGATTGAGATAGCCCTTGATTTGCCGTATAATGCTCAAACTTGATGGTGTTTATTTGTGCAAATACAACAAATGGCAACCCAATTAGTAAAAATAGGATGAAAGGTTTTAGTAACCTCATTGAATGTTTAGCCTTAAGTCTTTTTGACTTCGTTTAAAAAAGGTAAGTAGCGAATTATTAGATAAGAAATATCTACAAAAAATAAAGTTGACTTATCAATATATTTAAGCATTTGATTGTGAATCAACTATTTGTTGATGTTTTTTTGTCAGTGTAATTATTGTAAATATAAAAAATCTTTGAAAATAACCTACCAAAATATTAGAAATCTTTAATTCCACAATATCTTAATTTTTTTGCATAACTGTTACATTGTTGTGGCTTATTCACTTCAACTATTTCCTGTTTCACTACATTTATAGTTGTTACTAAGTCTTCTGTTTGGATGCGCTGAAACATTGTGAGGACTAATAAATGACAAAGTAATGTTCTGGCATAACATTAGCTATAATTATAATAAGGGAGTTGTTGTTTTAAATTGAGATAATTAATGTGCTATAAATTGAGAATTATTTGTACCTTTATTGTCAAGAATTAATCCATCCTATATCAAAATTTACTAGTATTTACTTACAACTTTTCAAACAACCTCTAAGTAATAGATGAAGCCCTTTTTTGTAAATTACTTAGTCAATTTTAGAATACTAAAATCAAGAACCCATGAGATTACACCTTACATTATTGACCCTCCTTTTATCTTTTTCTACACTGTTGACGGCACAAATAGCAGCCGATTTTACTTTGACTTCTACCGACGGTGAGGATTTTTCTCTTTATGAAGGACATCTCGATGTAGGAAAAACGGTTATTGTGGAAGCATTTCATGTTAACTGCCCTCCATGTAGGCGGCTTGCGCCCCACATGTCTACTTTGCATAAATCTATGGTAGAAAATAATATTAATGTTGAATTTATCTCAATTTCTACGCTTAAAAGTAATACCGACGAACATATTGCAGAGTTCAAACAAGAATTTGATCATGATTGGCCCTTTTTCAGGAATACGGAAGAAAGCCAAGCGGTGCTTAACAGCCTTGGTAATATTTTCGCCACGCCTACCATCTTGGTCATTGCTCCTGACAAAACTTTTTCTAATATTAAAGGAATAGGATTACAGCCAGAAGAATGGGTGCAGCTTATCGGAGATGAAGCCCTTGCAACACAAGAAGCATATAATGCCTCGAATCAAGAACCAATGGACCCACCTCCTGCAATGGCAATCGTCACTGGTGGAATTACAACCACTAAAGGCGATGGATTAGAAGGAGTGACGATTAATTTTGTAGGTGCAAAAGATACAGCTATTGTTTCTAGTGAACTGGGAAATTTTCAGACTGGTTCTTTGTTAGCAGATGAAACTTATACCGTCTCTCTGGAGAAGAATGATGACATTGCGAATGGAGTAACAACGCTTGACATTGTACTTGCATCTAAGCACATCTTAGGCATTGAGGCATTCGATCAAAGTTTTCAATCTATCGCCGCAGATGTCAACAAATCTGGCTCTGTTACCACCTTTGATTTGGTTCTAATGCGACAAGTTATCTTAGGTAGTAGGTCTGATTTTCCAGGCAATACCTCTTGGGTTTTTGAACCTTCAGAAGTGGAAATTTCTTCTTTACAAGAATTGGGCGAATTATCATTTAGCGCAATTAAGATTGGAGACTTGAATGAGTCCGCTAAGCCTAATTCTAGTAGCTTGTTGAGTAGTACAGATAGAAGTTTTGATGGCGCACTTAACATTTCTACGACTGATCAAGAATTTAGAACTGGAGAACAAATAAATGTTACTTTAAGTGGTGCTGATTTTATGGATATTCAAGGCTTTCAATTCACTTTAAATTTTGATCCTAATGTATTGAAATTGAATGACTTGTCGGTAGGTGACTTAACTGATTTTTCTTTAGCAAATACTAATTTAAAACTTAAAGATAGAGGGGTCCTTTCCACTAGTTGGAATGGCCGTATATCGAATGTTGACCCAACATTATTTAAGTTATCCTTCACCGCTTTGGAGGATGGTACTTTGAGTGAATTATTGACGATTAATTCCGATTTGACGAAAGCAGAAGGATATAATTTAGCGGAAGAAGTATTAGCTGTTGAGCTTGCTTTTGAAGCTAAAACTGTAGCTACAAAAGATGGAATTTTACTTTATCCAAATCCTACTAAATCGGATAAATTGTACTTGACTTTTGAAAACCCCAAAACACAAAAAATCACCATTAGATTAACCAATATTAATGGGCAATCAATTCAAAATGTTGATTTTGATTTAACGGAAGGTCACCAAGCACTAGACATAAATACAGCTGATTTAGAAGCAGGAGTTTATCTTGTGCAAATTTTATCTGGACAAAATATAATCGAATCTGCTAGATTAATAAAGCAGTAACCCCAGAAAGCGGTGCTTTAAAAAGCACCTCTTTCTTTAATTTAAAAAAAGAGGTCAAATAAAGTGGGGAGGTTATATTTCCCATGCTCTTAGCTAAAAACTATTTTTTAGTAAGCTCTAAAGAAGGAGGTGCTACAAAAGCACCGCCTTCGAAGTTTACTTAAAACAAATGTTAAAAAAAACAATATTTAATTAAACTTTCCTTCATTTCCTTCGTTTTAACCAGTCCACATCATTAGCACCCAATAGAATTTAATAAACCGATTTAATTAAGCAGACCGATTTAAGTTAAAGACGACATGAGAAACTATCTCTTTTATTTTTTATATGCGAGTGCTTTTTTGCTCTATGTTTTTTTGACCCTTCCTCTATTATTACCTAATAATGCTACGGATTTTAAAGCGGACAATTACGACGCTATTATCGTTTTGGGCGGTGGTGTAACTACGGATTGCGCGCTAGATCCTTCTATGCAAGCTAGGATGGATACAGCAATAGAACTATTTCATCAGCATAATTCTGCTAAAATTATATTGACAGGTGGACCACAAGGATTGCGAGGAAGATGCGTAGAATCAGAAGCTATGCGTCAGTTTGCGATTGCAAACAACATTGGAGAAGAAGCTATTTTGAAAGAAAGTTTAGCCCTAAACACTTATCAGAATGCTTTTCATGTAACTAGGCTAATGGAACAAAAGGGGTTAACAAATGCACTTATTGTCACTTCTGATTATCATACTAAGCGAGCTAATTTTGTTTTTAAACAATACGAATTTCCTTTTCAGATGGTAGCTGCACCGAGTAAAGCGGTTGGTGTGAGAAAATACAAAGAACTGTTCAAAGAACAAGTATTGCTTTGTTTTCACACTGTTTTTGGGGTCCCCAATAGATTTGGATTGGACCTAAAAGAACAGAAATTAGCAGCTGTGTTGAAAAGCTTAGCCCAGAGTTAAAATAACATACTACATTTATTGTCAAACGCTTGCTCTCAGTATTAGTCTAGCGAATGGTTTACTTCAAAAAGAAATGACCGAATGGCCCAATAGCCACCCGATCATTTATCAAGAAGTTTAAAGATTTACCAAGTAGTTGATGAATTACTTTACCAACATCTTCTTAGTTTCTATAAACGTTCCAGCTTGAATAGTGTAGTAGTAAACACCAGACGCTAATGAATTTTGGTTAAAAGTGAAAAAGTTTGATCCTTTTTCATAGTTAGCAGTGTGTCGTTGGACAACCTTGCCTGTGTTGTTGTGAATCGAAATAGTGGTTAAAAGCGTAGCTGGTAGCTCAAAAAGTATGTTGGTCTGATTTACAAAAGGATTTGGATAATTCTGAGCAACCCTAAAACTTTCCTCATTGCTCTGTCCAAATGCTGAACTGATATCAGTTGGCTGTAAATTTTGACCGGATACATCTTTTAATGCAGCAATCTGAATCGTTTGACATTGTGTGTTGCTATTACAACTTCCTACTGTTGTCAAGCATACTTCATAAGTGCCTGCATTACTGTAAGTCTTATTTGGACTCATCGTATTGGAAATTGTTTCATCTCCGAAACTCCAAGTGTACTCACCTGCGGTGGAATTATTATAAAACTGAACGGACAATCCTATTACAATATATTCAAAAGAAGCTTTAGTAGATTCTATTGCTCCTACTTCTATTGTGGAACTTTCTGATACGACACAGCCATCTGCATCCTGTAAGGTAGTCGTATAAGTACCTGGAGGTAGGTCAGAAAAAGTAGTCGATCCATTTACGGTTGCTGAACCCGATTCAGGTCCAGTATAGGAAATTGTGTAAGGTTGTTTACCTCCCGAAATGAAGATGTCAATAACTCCATTGAATAAATTACAAGTCGTGTTGCTAGGAGTGATAGAACAATACAGATCTGAAATGATTTCAGTAATTGCAGTACTTCCAAAGGTTCTACAACCATTAGCATCTGTTACTTCAACAACGTAAGTTCCTTTTGGAAGAGATAGGGTAGTGGATGTGCCATCAATTGTTCTACTTCCTTCGCTTCCACCTCTCCAAGTAATGGCATAAGGTGCTACTCCAGCTGTAATATCAACTGTGATTGTTCCATTTTGATTACATTTTGATTGAGTTGCAGCCAAAGCCATAGACATACCGCTTTTATCAATAACTATACTTTGGAAAGAAACACAGCCCTTCTCATCTTCCAAGGTAAATTCGTAAGACCCAGACTCAAAGCCTGAGATTTCGGTAGAGCCATCTAAGTCCATTTTTCCATTAGTTGGACCTTCCCATTTCAAGGTATAACCTGGTTCGCCTCCAGTGATATTAGTTAGAATAGAACCTGTACTAATCCCGCAATCTCCCTTTACATCTTCTATAGATAATTGAGGTGAATCTCCTCCATTTTCGATGGTCGTAGTTGTTGTAGCAACACATTCATCTACTACAAAACTAATTTCATAATCACCTGCAGGAAGATTGTAAATCCTGAAATCATTAGTATTTGCGACATAGCTCGCAGTTTTAGGTCCTTTCAATCTGATATTAAATGGAGGGTTCTTAGTAGGAATTTTAACTTCTAAAATACCCATACCATTACAGCCAACTGGATTAGACTTAAGTTCTAAACCTTCTGGTGTAGCATTTGCTGGTAAGTTGATTTCTTTTTTGATGAAACACTTAGATTTTGTATCCATTACTTTTACGATGTAATCACCCGGAGGTATACTTGTAATGGAATAAAAAGGAAAAAAGATATTGGTTTTTTCCCATACACTTTGAGTATAACTATCCCATTCTACGGAGTATTGACCTGAGCCGCCTTGTATGGCTACTTCGATTTCTCCTCTTTGGGAACCACATTGAACTCCATTTGCTTTAAGCGTAAAATCAAAATCGCCACAACCATCTGATTGGGCTACTAAACTAGTTGTCTGTAATAGAAGACAAACTATTAGGAAAATTAACGAGGGAGTAAAATTTTTCATAGGAATTTAATTTTTTTTGATTGTAATTGCCTACCCCAGTCTTGCCTATTTTGAGGTCGAACAGAGGGGATACCACAATCAGTTTTTAGTAAATTGTTATAGTACTTATCTGTTAAAATTACCACGGGTTATAGTAATTTTAGGCATCTTTTTAGCGATGAACTTAAATAGACTTGGTATTTTTTAATGATGTTTTTCTGAGTTCTTATTTTGATTAAGTTATTGCCCTATTGATTCAAGAATTTAGGTCTTGAGGTACTAGACGTCAAAATAAATACTATTTTAAGTCTGACTATTAGGGAATGTCTCAATACTATTTTTGCATATTTATGCTAGAAATATTTTCTAAAGAACTAAAATTGCTTGAGATAATTCTTGTATTAGTACAAAATCGGTTGGGAAATAGGTTTTGTAAGCAATGAGCTACAAGTAGTACGAATACCTATTTTTGAATATGAATAAGACTTTTCAATCTCAACGATAAATATTTGGAAAAGTCATTAATGAGGCTTAGTTGAGATTCTGGATGGCAAATATATAAAATATTAGTAGAAAATTATATAAATTTAATATTATATATTAGTAAAAATTCATGCGTGGTAAAAATCTATGCTATATTCCAATAATAACTACAATTTTTTGATCGAACCATTAATTACTAAAAATTCTTTTTTACCATTTTTTGATAAGAAAAATGACGGGTTGTTTCCTGTTGAGAAACCAAAATGTTGATTTTCTGATTTGTTTAATAATTGAAATGGTGTATTGAGTTGCCTTTCCTCAGGTTTTAGCTTTTTTAATTTTATCACTGTATATCCTTCTTGGTGTAATTTATCCAAATTTAATCGTTTGAGTTTCTTGTAATTTTTAACGGTTTTAGGATAAGTTTTTCCTGGAATAATGGTGTATCCTTCGGCATTAAAAGCTTCATAGCCATGATAGGTAGATAGATCGCCCAAGTCCGAAATATATCGCTGATAATAAAATGATCGATTATTATCATATTGAATTTCATTTTGTTTGAAACCAATATCCAATATATAAGACCGGCCATTTTTAGTAATAGTCGCATTTCTAATTAATAATTCATGAAAATATCGACCATTAAATGGGATTGCTTCATACCCGTCGATTGAATTTTTTGTATAAGTTTTTTCTCCAATTTGCTTTAAAGCTGAAAGTAAAACTAGGTAATTCATTTTCCTAATAAACTGCTTTTCTGGATCATTTTTGTAGCCTCCAGATTCGATTAGAATAGTACTAGTTCCCCATTTTTGGATATTGTCACCAAAGGCTCTTGGTTCAAAAGTGTCGTTGTATTTAGCCACATGATTAGGGATATATTGCTGCAAAGTTTCATTCATTAAGCCAATTTGCTGCATGGCTCTTTTCCTAATTGCATTGACGTTTTTTTGATAATTAAAAGCGGGCGCCAAAAAAGAAATGGTGGCTGTTTTGTCACTTGTCCCTACACTATAATACCTACTTTGGTCATGTAGATTAAACCCCCAATCCGCGCTAATTTCAGCTCGTATATTTTTAAGTATCTGACCCTCAGGTGTTTGCTGGCGAAGTGCATCTCGATTCAAGTCTACATTTAGAGCAGTTCTTCTCCTAAACTTATCCGCACCATCTGGATTTAACATCGGGATAAAATACAGTGTTAGATTGGACAATATACTTTTACGCTCTGGATCTAATTCATCGCTAGCACTCAGAAAATTGAAAATATCCATGATTGCCATAGTAGCAGTTGGTTCATCTCCATGCATCTGAGACCACAGTAAAACCTTAGTCTTTCCTTTTCCTATTTTTACCAAATGAATCGCTTTACCCTCCATAGACTCACCTACTTTGGTTAGAACAAAAGGTGGATTTAACCTTTTAAGTAATGGCACAATATCGGCATGCTTGAACCGTCTATTTTTTAGGCTAGTTTCTTTATACTTTTCATGCGATTGAAAAAGTTTTTCAGAGAATGATTGTCCAAAAACAAAGATTGGTAGGAAAAATGTACTTATTAGTAAAGAAATGGTCATTCTTGTCATAGAAAAGTGGTTTTGTCTGGTAGCATCGAACTTCCAAAACGGGAAGATAGATGTTTCGATAAAAATAAACTACTTTTGACGTTCCATTTTTGTAACGAAAGATCAATTGGACTGTATAGCAGTTATATCTTTTAGAGATTAATTTTTTGTTGAAAATTAAATTTTGTACAAAAACCCATTCTATCGTATTTGTGATTAATTAGCGAATGAATTTAAATATACTATATCATTTTGGTCGTTATCTGAGTTTGATGAAAACGACCTTTTCCCGTCCCGAAAAATTCTCCATGTATTGGAAGGAAACAATGCGGCAGATGAATGACATCGGGATTGGTTCATTGGTCATTGTTGGACTAATTGCTATCTTCATTGGTGCAGTAACTGCCGTACAATTTGCGGATCAGTTGAGCGGGGGATTAATTCCCAGATATTATATAGGCTATATTGTGCGAGACATCACCATCATTGAACTAGCGCCAACGATTACTTGCTTGGTTTTAGCAGGAAAAGTCGGCTCTAATATGGCATCCGAAATTGGAGGAATGCGCCAAAAAGAACATATTGATGCCATGGAATTAATGGGCGTCAATACGGCAGCCTACTTAATCTTACCAAAGCTGATTGCTGCTGTAACAATCATTCCATTATTGGTTAGTTTGGCGGCTATTACTAGTATTGTTGGAGGATATATTGCCTCTGTTCCTTTTGGCGTACTGACTGATCCAGAATATGTGAGAGGAGTCCGTTCTTTTTTTGAACCAAACTACGTTTTAATGATGTATGTAAAAGCCATGGTTTTTGCCTTCATCCTAACAACCGTTTCGTGTTACCAAGGATACTATGTAAAAGGTGGAAGTATCGAGTTAGGAGAGGCGAGTACCCAAGCGGTAGTCTACAGCGATATTTTAATTCTTGTAGCCGATCTAGCCGTAGCCGTAGCACTAACGGGTTAACTCGTAGGTATTGTCAACATCTAAGTACACGACCCTTTTTGAATGAATAAAAAGCACGACTTACTAAAATCCTGAGCATCCCATCCGCTTTGCGGTTCATTCACTTGAGCATCCCGTCCGCTTTGCGGTTCACAAACGGTGTTTGCTCATCCGAACATTCACCCTTCGGGATCGCTCACTCATCCTGTATTATGATTAGAACAGAGAATATATACAAATCATTCGGAGAAACTGAAGTCTTAAAAGGGATCACGACCACTTTTGAGCAAGGAAAAACCAATGTCATCATTGGAAAAAGTGGTGCAGGGAAAACGGTTTTACTAAAGCTTTTGGTCGGTTTGTTCCAGCCAACTTCTGGTAATGTTTGGTACAATGATATTAATTTTAATAAACTAGATAAGAAAGAATTACGAGCATTGAGAATGGAGGTAGGGATGCTTTTTCAAGGAAATGCACTATTTGACTCGTTGACTGTACAGCAAAATGTCATGTTTCCACTGGATATGTTTACCAAAATGACCAAAAAGGAAAAATTAGCAAGAGTCAATTATTGTCTAGAACGAGTTACGCTAGAAGGGTCTAATGATAAATATCCTTCCGAAATTAGTGGAGGGATGCAGAAAAGGGTAGGGATTGCTCGATCTATCGTACTCAAGCCCAAGTACCTTTTTTGTGATGAACCAAACTCTGGTTTAGATCCAAAGACGTCGATTATTATAGATAAGTTGATTCACGACATTACCGTCGAAAATGATATTACTACGGTTATCAATACACATGATATGAACTCTGTGATGGAAATCGGAGATACGATAGTCCTTCTAAATTTAGGTAAGGTAGCATGGCAAGGTACAAAAGAAGAAGTTTTAGAAAGTACAAATGAGACTTTACAGGACTTTATTTTTGCCTCACCTTTCTTGCAGAAATTGCGGAAGTCGGCTTTGGGAGGGTAGATTTTTTAATAGTTATGTATTCTTAATAATAAAAAGCAATTTTAAAAATAAATTAAGATGACTTTTTCAGATAAAGAATCAAGTTTATTAATTATTGTTAATAAGCCTTTACCCAAAAAAATGCAGACTCGATTTAATGTACTTAACGAAAAGCGTAAAGCAGAAACTTTGTCTGAAAGTGAACGTCAAGAATTAATAAAACTTACCAATAAATTTGAAGAATTAAATGTCAATCGCTTAAAAGCATTAGGGGCACTCTCAAAAATTCGACAAGTCCCTATTCGACAGTTAATGGAAAAATTTGGGATTACCTGAACTATTTTTTATCCTTTTTTCCAAATAATAAAACTGCAATACTTAGCATCAGACCAAAGAGGACCATATAAAATCCATAATTATTATCTAAGCCCTTGCCATGAGTATATCCCATATAGCCAACTCCAATTGTGCTTATTGCGACAGATAAGATTTGTAAAAATTTAGTGTTATTCATTTGTAGAATTTTAATACTATAAGCAGTTTTATTAAATCGACAGAATAGAATTTGATTCAACGCACATTAGATATGATTGAGCGGATTTTATAGGTCGGATGCACTAGAACACATTTATTCATTGTACACGACCTGTAAAATCCGTCTAATCCGTTCAATCCGCGTTGAATCATGTTTAGTTCGAAAACTTAGTACAATCCGTAATTTTATAGTTAATTTATCACATTCTTAAACCGTGGTCGCTTAGGTGCCACATCTCCCAATCGCTCTTTCCGATTCTTTTCATAATCAGAATAATTTCCTTCAAAAAAGACGACTTCACTATTATTTTCGAAAGCTAAAATGTGTGTTGCTAAACGGTCAATAAACCAACGGTCGTGAGAAATAATAACCGCACAACCTGCAAAGTTTTCTATCGCCTCTTCCAATGCTCTTAATGTATTCACATCAATATCATTTGTCGGCTCATCTAATAAGATTAAATTACCACCATTTTTTAAGGTCATTGCTAAGTGAACCCTGTTTCTTTCTCCACCAGAAAGCACCCCTAACTTCTTTTGTTGGTCACTACCACCAAAGTTAAATTTACTTAAATAAGCTCTGGCGTTGATCTCTGAATTTCCAACTTTAATGGTCTCATTTCCACCCGAAACAATTTCATAAATCGTCTTTTCTGGCAATAAATCCTTATGGCTTTGATCTACATAAGAAACATCTACGGTCGAGCCAATTTTGATAGACCCACTATCAGGTTCTTCTAAGCCCATGATGATTTTGAATAAAGTACTTTTACCCACACCATTCGCTCCAACTACCCCGACAATTCCATTTCTAGGAATAGAAAAACTCAAATTTTCGTATAATAATTTATCACCGTAAGCCTTCGTAATATTCTGAGCCTCAACGACTAAGTCTCCTAGTCGTTCACCTGGCGGGATAAACAATTCTAATTTGCTTTCTTTTGCTTTACTATCCTCATTGGCTAGTTTATCATAAGCATTCAAACGAGCTTTTCCTTTTGCATTTCTACCCTTGGGCGACATTCTTACCCATTCTAATTCTCGCTCTAAGGTCTTTCTACGCTTGCTTTCTGTCTTTTCTTCTTGTGCTAATCGCTTGGCTTTTTGATCCAACCAAGAAGAATAATTGCCCTTCCAAGGAATACCTTCCCCTCGATCTAATTCTAGAATCCAACCTGCTACATTATCCAAGAAGTAACGGTCGTGCGTTACCGCAATAACGGTCCCAGGAAAATTTTGTAAATATTGCTCTAACCAATGCACACTTTCTGCATCCAAGTGGTTGGTAGGTTCATCCAATAATAAGATATCTGGATTGCTTAATAATAATCGACATAAAGCCACTCTACGACGTTCTCCACCCGATAAAACGGCTACTGATTTATCATCAGGAGGACAACGCAAAGCATCCATTGCGGTATTCAAGCGATTGTCTAATTCCCATGCATTTAAATGGTCCAATTTATCGGTCAACTCTCCCTGCTTTTCGATTAAAGCAGTCATCTCATCATCACTCATCGGCTCGGCAAACTTGGCGTTCAAATCTTCATAAGCCTTAAGCGTATCGACTACTTCTTGTACCCCTTCTTCGACTACTTGGCGAACGGTTTTCGTTTCATCAAGTGTCGGTTCTTGTTCCAAATAACCGATTTTATATTCTTTATCAAAAACTACCTGCCCTTCGAAATTGGTGTCAATTCCAGCAATAATTTTCAATAAAGAAGACTTTCCAGAACCGTTAAGTCCCAAAACGCCAATTTTTGCCCCGTAAAAGAAGGATAACCAGATATTTTTAAGTACTTGTTTTTTGGGTGGATAAACCTTGTTTACCCGTTCCATAGAGAAGATCACTTTTTCGTTAGACATATAGGTGTAGTTGAATTGTTTTTGAAAGAAGGCAAAGATAATAAAGTAATGCGGATTGACAATTGGGATTTGCTGATTTTGAGTTTCTACACGGATTTATTTTTCAGACAGACCCGCCCGCATGCGTAGTCGTGCAGCTTTAGACTTTGACTTTTTTTACACGGAAAACTTTTAACACAGAATTAGATGTTGACAATTCCCCACTGCTTGCACCGATTCCTATCGGTGGATAGATAAATTTACTGATTTAGATGTTGACCTATCATGACGAACAAAAGCATCTCGTTTGTCTACGTCTAGATCTGTACTTTTATCTATCCGCGGGGGAAAACAAAAAACGTAATCTGATTAAGTAACGAGTAAAAAACAACTAATGCATTTAGGAGCTGATCTTTTGCCCAAAGACGTCGTTATTTTTTTGAGGAATAGCGATGCTATTCTTCAAAAAAATGCCTAGTCTTAGAACAAAATCTCTAACTCCAAATGCA
>CALDTJ010000522.1 GCA_937924145.1 uncultured Saprospiraceae bacterium | reverse complement strand
CAATACCATCCTCATCTGAATCTGGATTTTGTGGATTGGTTTCGCCTTCATCTACTTGACCATTTTGGTTGGCATCTTCTACGCCATCTAGAACACCGTCACCATCCGTATCGTCGCTTAACGGATTGGTGTCTTCACTATCGTATTCACCATCACCACCTGTTTCTACAATATCGGTAATTCCATCGCCATCTGAATCAGAAGTTGGGTCGAATGGGTCTGCATCTGGTCCATCATCTACGCCATCACCATCATCATCTGGATCAACTGAATTTTCTAAACCATCCATATCAAAATCACAAGTTCCTAACGTTGGGTCAATATCACATTCGTCACAATCTGGATGGTCCATATTAGGATCACAGAATTGTAATGGATTACTTTCGCCATCGTCTACTTGACCATTTTGATTCGCATCTTCTACTCCATCATTAATGCCATCATCATCTGAGTCTTCATTTAATGGATCGGTTTCACCGAAATCTTGCTCCCCATTTTGGTTCGCATCTTCTACACCATCTTGAATACCATCTCCATCTGTATCTAATTCTAATGGATTCGTATCTGTTCCTGCGGTATACTCTCCATCTCCTCCTGTTTCTACATCATCTGGAATACCGTCAAAGTCTGAATCAGAATTTGGATTGTAATCATCTACATCATCTTCGTCCGCTACTCCATCATTATCATCATCCGTATCCTCTAGATTGCTCAATCCATCGTTGTCAAAATCACAAGCAGGGTTTGCTGCGTTTGGTACACATGGATCTGCATCATCTGGATCGAATGTTGGATCAGTTACTGGTACACCTGTGAAGAAACCATCTTCATCGTTGTCGGCAGAACCACAAGCTGCTGAATTTGGATCAGGATCACAACCGTCTAATGGATTAGAATCTTGCGCTGGGTTATAAACACCATCTCCTCCTGTTTCTTCAATATCGGTTAGACCGTCACCATCTGTATCACTATTAGGATCAAAAGGATCAATATCATCTGCATCTGCTACACTGTCATTATCATCATCAGGATCATCTAAGTTATTTAAACCATCTCCATCAAAATCACATTCGTCAGCTGTCGCATTTGGATCACAGAATGTCAATGGATCAGATTCTCCATCATCTGCCAATCCATTTTGATTCGCATCTTCTACACCGTCATCAATACCATCTCCATCTGTATCTTGGTTTAATGGATCGGTTTCAAGTGCATCTTGCGTACCATCTTGATTCGCATCTTCCACACCATCTAAAATACCATCACCATCGGTATCTGCTTCTAATGGATTCGTATCTGTTCCAGCGGTATAAGTATCATCTTCGCCCGTTTCAATATCATCCGAAATGCCATCATTATCAGAATCAGAGTCTGGATCAAAATCATCTACATCATCGGCATCATTTACACCATCATTATCATCATCGTCATCATCTACATTCGCTAATCCGTCACCATCAAAATCACAAGTTGGTGATTGATTGTCTGGTACACATGGATCAGCATCATCTGGATCATGTTGTGGATCATTCTCTGGGAAATCTGATGCATAGCCGTCACCATCTTCATCCGTACCAGCACAAGCTGCATTAGCAGTACTTGGGTCACAAGGATTCAGCGGGCTACTGTTTCCAGCAACTTCGTCTCCATCATTGATACCATCGCCGTCTGTATCAGCCTCCGTTGGATTGGTATCTACTCCTTCGTGATAAACACCATCTTCTCCTGTCTCTACATCATCACTAATACCATCACCATCAGAATCAGAATCTGGATTTAATGGATCTACATCTTCTGTATCCAATACGCCATCGTTATCATCGTCTAAATCTTCTGAATTGATAACGCTATCTCCATCAAAATCACAACTATCATCTGTCTGAACTGGATCACAGACATCCGTTGGATCAGATTCGTTATTGTCTTGATTACCGTTAAGGTTAATATCTTCGTCATTATCATCAATACCATCACCATCGGTATCTACATTGGCAGGATCTGTTTCGCCTGGATCAACTTCTCCGTTTAAGTTTTGATCTTCTAAGTTATCCAAAATACCATCACCATCTGTATCTGGACTTAATGGATTTGAATCAACTCCTTCGTCATAACTACCATCATCTCCTGTTTCAATAATATCTGTAATACCATCATTATCAGAATCTGAGTTTGGATCAACTGGATCTGCATCGTCGTCATCTAGTACACCATCATTATCATCATCTGGATCTTCGTCATCGACTAGACCGTCGCCATCTGTATCACATTGTCCTGCATCCCCTACTTGAGGATCACATTGATTTGTTGGATCAGATTCGCCATCGTCTAACGTTCCGTTTTGATTCGCATCTTCTTGACCATCTAATAGACCATCACCATCGGTATCATTACTTAATGGATCTGTTTCACCTGCACCTTGAATACCGTCTTGATTCGCATCCTCTACTCCATCAGGAATAAAGTCATTATCGGTATCATCATCTAATGGATTGGTGTCTGTGTCTGGATTGTAAATACCATCACCACCCGTTTCTACTACATCGGTAATGCCATCACCATCAGAATCAGATTCTGGGTTAAATTGATCTATATCATTAGAATCGGCTACCCCATCACCATCTTTATCTGTGTCTTGTCCATTAGGTATGCCATCGTCATCAAAATCACAAGTATTTGACATCGGATTAGGTACACAGGCATCCGTATCATCGGTATCATACAACTCATGGTCAAAAGGATAATTAGGGAAAAATCCATCTCCATCACTATCTATTGGCCCACAAAGTGTCGTATTTACATTAGGATCACAAGGATTTAGTGGATTACTGTCCGTGGTTGGATCATAAACACCATCGCCTCCCGTTTCGTCAGAATCGGTCAACCCATCTTTATCACTATCTGAATCTGGATCATAAGGATCTAAGTCACTTTCGTCAGCAACACCATCATTATCATCGTCTGGGTCATTGCTATTGATAATGCCATCGCCGTCAAAATCACAAGAAGGAAAAATAGCCTCTGGATCACATTCATCTAATGGATCACTTTCATCGCCATCTTGCATACCATTTTGGTTCGCATCTTCTATTCCATCATTGATTTCATCATCATCCGAATCCATGTCTAAAGGATTTGTCTCATCTGGATCTCTGATTCCATCTTGATCGGCATCTTCTACACCGTCCAAAATACCATCATTATCACTATCGCTATCTAATGGATTGGTATCAAAACCAGCATCGTAAACATCATTATCACCTGTTTCTATATCATCTGGAATACCATCATTGTCTGAATCAGAATTTGGGTCATAATCATCTACATCATCTACATCTAAAACACCATCATTATCATCATCCTCATCTAATTGGTTAACTACTCCATCTCCATCAAAATCACAAGTTGGAGCCGCATTGCTTGGTACACAAGGATCTGCATCATCTGGATCAAATTGTGCTTCTGTTTCTGGAATACCTGAAAAGAATCCGTCTCCATCGTTGTCCATTCCATTACAAGCATTTACC
The DNA here is from genome assembly GCA_937924145.1 of uncultured Saprospiraceae bacterium. Classification (GTDB taxonomy): domain Bacteria; phylum Bacteroidota; class Bacteroidia; order Chitinophagales; family Saprospiraceae; genus JAFMDF01. The sequence continues at coordinate 16,498 of CALDTJ010000522.1, read as the reverse complement.
GTGTTATCTGGATCACAAGGATCTAATGGATCACTTCCATTTGTTGTTTCGTCAAGGTCGGCTAAACCATCAAAATCAGAATCTGATTGTGGATCAAATTTATCCACATCATCTACATCGTCTACTCCATCGCCGTCATCATCAGGGTCTGTTTCATTAGGAATACCATCTCCGTCAAAATCACAAGTAGGGTCCGTAATTTTAGGATCACACTTGTCTAATGGATCTGTTTCTCCATCGTCGTTTGTACCATTATGATTTAGATCTTCTTCTCCATCACCAATGTTATCTCCATCTGTATCTGGATTGTCTAAATCTGTTTCTCCCGGATCGGCTACACCGTTTCCGTTAGTGTCTTCTATGCCGTTTGGAATGCCATCACCATCGTTGTCTCGACAGTCGGCAGCAAAAGGCTCATAAAGCCCTCCATATCTAAACCTTAGCAAACTATTTCCCAAATCAATTACTCCTAATTCGTTACCAGGGTTGGAGTTTTCTGAGTTGGCTCCATTCTGATTACCCGCCGTAGAATTTTCTGGCAAGAAAGGATCACTTGGACCAATAATTTGAATCAACCCAACACAACCACCATCACTTTTGAATGAAAATAAAGCAGTTTCTTGTCCAGGTATATAGATTGCTTTTGGTCTATTGTCTCCATCTAGGCCAAAAGAAATGTAATCAAATTCTGGATTTTCGATAGGCTGATCTACTCTTGTATCACCTCCATCCCATTCGCCACCAAGATTCTGATAATCAATTATCTGAAAACCTGTTGGTACTACAATTGTCACCTGTCCAGTTCCCGTAATCGTATTGGTAGAGATGGGTGAACCTGCTGGTGCTTTGGCATAAGCTGTGTAAGTAACACCATCATCTTCTAATTGCAATGTGTATTCTATTTGTGCATAGGTGGTGGTGTAAATACATAGCCCGACCAACAATACCAAACACCTCAATAGTGATTTGTTAATTTGCATTTTTAAAGCATTTCCCTTTCAAATAAGGATCAAATGATCGATACTCAAAAGATTAGTAGGTTATTTCTTACCCATCCAATTTAGGATCGAATAGATAAAAAGGGAATAAAATTAGGAGGGGTAAACTTTGTATTTTAGGTAAAGTCCTTCCAGCACTTCGAGTGCTGGAAGGACTAAACTTTCAGTAATTACGGTAGTTGTTCGAGTATCACATAATTCGCCAGGAACTTGACTTTGTTGTCTGGGAATTGAAGGATACTTTGGAAAATTAACATTTGTCTGTCGTTATCTGGACCCTGGAAGATGGACTTACCATCCAAGTTATAATCCGTTCGGTAGTAGCCCGGTACGATGTAGTTATCTAAGAACTCATCGTTGTTAGGATCGGCAATGACTCGGAAGAACATCTCATCGATATCGTTTCCTGGACCTTGATAGATTACTTTTCTATCTGAAGTCACATCACCTGCCCACATGTACTGCTCGGTACTATCCGCATTCATTCGCTGTGAGTGAATACCTAAGGCATTGAAATCTTTATCCGTAAAGTCTACTCTTGTTACAATTGGAGAATATAAACCTGCTCGATTCGTCATTACCCCAAGGTGGTTACGGTGTCTTACGACTACGTAATAATCACCTGCTAATGTGCTATCAAAGCTTAAGTAAGAGAAACCATCTGAGTCAACTCTTCGAGTATCTCCTAAGACTCTGTGATCTCTCACGTCTCCATCTCTTTGTAATAAAGCAGCTCTAGTTGTTACAACACTATCTAATTTAGATGCATCTCTGATTTCTACGAATACCCAATCGACTACTGCGTTTCCAGGATCACTACCAGTGAATCCTGTCGATCCAAATACTGCTAAACTATCTGCTTCAGGAATTTCTTCTAAAATACTATCTCGCTCAACATGAACGAAAGCAGGTACAATAGAATTCAATGAATCCAAAACAAAGAATTTATCGTAAGGTGAAACCCTAGGAAGCAATTTCTTGCTTCTTAAGTCGTCTGTCATCAATACGGCATCCGTTTCATCAAATCCTAAGTCTGGCATTGCTCCTTGTAGCTTGACATTGATGTCTAAGACTACACCGATACAACTTGGACTCAAAATAGGATCACAAGGATTCAGCGGATCCCCATTGAAAATATCATCTGGATCATCGTATGCTGGGTTTAAGTTCTCATTCGATCCACTACTGTTTCCAGCAGGCTCTCCAAAGAATTCACCCGTCGTAGAATCTATACCTTCTGCTTGACCATCCCCATCATCATCATCGACTTCTTCCCCATTACTAATGGTGTCGTCATCTGCATCTTCTTCTGCATCTGTTACGCCGTTATTATCGGTATCCGTATCGAATTGGAAGATGTAATCTTCTGGACCTGAACCAGGACCAGTTGAAATATATACTTCTACACTATCCGTTAATCTATCATTATCATCATCTAAATCCGTATCGTTATCTAATCCATCTAAATCCCAGTCACATCGACCGATTTGGTCAGATACTACTCTCAAAGTGAAGGTATCAGAGTAAACTGCTACTTCACACGTATCAGAGACGATGTGTAGACGGAATTCGTAGTTATTTAAAGTCCAGAAAGTATCGGTCGTGGCTAAGTTTTCTCTTGAATTCTGATTTAAAACAGAATCAATCGTTAATACTTTCATACCTACACCATTGGTTACTTCGCCGTGGAAAATACCCCATGCTGCATCGTTTGGTACATCTGCGAAATCTGTAGAATCTGGTCCTTTGTATTGCCAAGTTAACATTGGCAATCCAGCCCCTAGATTGGTTACATCCGCAGTAATTGTTGTTCCGATATTTGCACATATATCATTGTCGCCAGATAAAGTCGCTAAGAATGGTCCTTCTACGGTCAACTTAGCTAACTGAGAGAATACGGTATCACAATATGTACTAGTGACTGCTGCTCGGAATCTATATCCTTGCATGCCTTCTACATCACTTACTGCTAAGTTCGTGGTCAATTCAGTGGCCGTAGTATCACCTGTTGGTGTTGGGCCTGTATGCGTGAAAGTAAATAATTTATTACCGTCTTTGACTTGTGAAGTATCTAAATTAGTCCAGCTAATACCATTATTGGTACTGATTTGCCAGTTTAAAATATTATCTCCTTTTCCTGTAGAGTTGACTACTCTTGCATCAAACTCTGTCGCCTCACCAGAACAAATAATTACATCTATTGGATGATCTGTAAAGTTGACGTTTCCTTCTTCGATTAAGAGTGCAGCATCAGAAGTCACTGGATTACAAACTGAAGTCCAAGCAACTACTCGGTATTGATTTGAATCTAAACCTGTGGTAATATCAATACTTAAAGTATCCGTACTCGCACCGTTATAGACTCCTTCATTTTCTACATCACCCCACATCTTAGTATCGTTGTCAAACTCTTGCCATCTGTATTGTACAGATTGACGACCACCAAAACCATCATTATTAACATTCGCAAAGAAAATTACTCCTTTGTCAGAACAGTTAACCGTATCTCTTGGCTGTCGAGTGAAAGTCAATGCACCATCAATTCTTAATAAGGCATCATCTGAATAAATTTCTTCATTACATTCTGCCGAGGATACACCGATTCTGAATAAAGTACTATCCAATACCGCCCGATCCATTACATCCATATCAATAATCAACTGTGTAGATGTTTCTCCACTAATGGTACTTGGTAAAGTAGCAAAGAATGTTGAAACTTCCGTCCAGTTACCTCCTGAGAATATTGACCAACTAAATACCATGTCTCCAAATCCATAATTGGTTGGGTTGGCATTAAAGATCACTTGTTCTCCTGCACACACAATCGTATCGTGTGGTGAATCTTCTGGGTTATCAAATTCAAACGGTCCTTCCACCTTCAATAATGCTGCATCAGAGTAAGCAATATTACAGAAAGTAGTAGAATAACCTACTCGATAGAAAATACTATCTCGATCATCTCGAACTACTCTAGATACTTCTGAGATACTCAAGATACTGTCTCTACTACCGTTGTAAATACTATTATTCGCTGGTACATCATTCCACGTAATTCCATCCAGAGATGCTTGCCATTGGAAGATGGTTGCCCCTGATGATTCATTAGCTATACTTACTTCGAAAAGTGCAGGTTTGCTAGTACAACTTGTTACATCGTCTGGCTGATCTGCTACGGTTAATGGTCCATTTACCGTCAACTTACCTGGATCAGAAGGAATATCCTTACAACTTGTTCCATTCAATCCACTTGAAACCAATCGGTATAACCATCCATCCATACCTGAAACTGCTACCGCATTTATATGCAAGGTATCGTAATAAGTACTGTCTATATCTGGAGAGGCATTCACCTCTTTTCGACTACTAAAAGTGTAGACTGGTTCTGATTCATCAACAATCGCCCAAGTAGTTCCTGTATCGGTACTAACTTCCCATCTGGTGACTAAGCCACCTTGCCCAATGGTTGTTTCTGCATTGAAGAAAGTCACATCTTCTGCTGCACAAATAGACACATCTTGCGGCTCGGCTACGTAATCCACTGGTCCTGCTACACTTAGCATCGCTGAATCAGATGCTACGTCCATACAAGTTCCTGTTGAAATCAATACTCGGTATAAGAAACTATCTAATCCTGTTACATTATTTACACAAAGTGTATCAGATTTTACCCCACCGTATCTTCCATCAGAAGAGGTTAAGGTAATCCAAGTAGTTGTATTAGGTGCTTTGGTCTGCCATTGATATTCAATGACGCCCTCCATTGTTTCGTTGAAAGTTGCAATACCAAAACAAGCTGCGGTATCTGAACAAATTGCTACTGGATCAGGCTGATCTGTTACGGTAATCAATCCTTCTACTGTTAAAATTGCTGATTCAGATGGTACATCATCACAACCATTTCCTGTGATTCCTGATGCCACATTTCGGTATCTCCATTGGTTCATACCAAATACTACATCACTGATAAATAAAGTATCATAGTATAAACTATCTTCGACTGGTCCTGAAGAGGCATTCTCTGCTATTCGACGCCCTTCTGTATAAATTGGATCGCCTAAATTGACTGCTGCCCAAGTAGCTCCAGTATCTGTACTTACCTCCCACCTTGTCAACATTCTACCTTGACCGATAAAAGTAACCGATGTAAAATAAATAGGATCTTCTACTGCACAAATCGTTTCATCTTGTGGATCTACGAAGTGCTCAATCGGTCCATCTACATTCAATAATGCGGATGTCGATAATACTTCCGTACATAAGTTAGTTCTAATCCCTACTCGGTACTGTGTACTATCCTGACCTGCAACGAATAAGACACATAAAGTATCCGAACGAACGCCTGCATATCTTCCATCACTAGAAGAAAGTACGTCCCAGTTGGCATCTACATTAGGATCTTCTCCTTTATCTAGCTTGTACCATTGATATTGTACAATACCTTCCATCGCCTCGTTGTTGATAGACACACCGAAACAAGCGGCTGTATCTGCACACAACGCCACATCCATCGGTGGAATCGTAATACTAATTTTTCCTTCAACTGTTAGCGTTGCCTCTCTTGAATAGGTATCTGTACAATTGTTACTATTTTGTCCTATGGCAGCCAAACGGTATTGCCATTTATTCATATCAAAAGTAGCTGTATCTATGAATAAAGTATCTTGATAAGCTAATTCAAAACCTGGTGCAGGATTATTGGTAGAATCAATTCCTAAGGAGTAAATTCCCCCAATGACTACATCATTCCAAGTTTGACCAGTATCTGTACTTACTTGCCATCTTCTGTCTAAAACGCCTTGCCCCATCCACGTTTCGAAAGCAAAGAAATTAGGATCTTCTTCCGCACAGACAGTTACATCGTCTGCATTGGCATTGAAAGAAATAGGTCCGTCAATTCTTAATATTGCAGAGTCAGAAGTAATCGTTGCACATAAGCCCGTTCGTACATCTACTCGATATAAGAAACTATCTCTACCCAATGGATTTGTTACACAAAGGGTATCTGAACGTACTCCTGAATAGGTTCCATCATTTGATAATGCGGTCCAGTTCCCTACGTCTCCTCTTTCTTGTACATACCATTGGTATTCAATTAATCCAGAAACGGATTCACTAGCAATCGTTACTCCAAAACAAGCCGTCGTATCTGAACAAATTTCTACATCAACTGGCTGAACTGTGAAGGTAATAGGCCCTTCTACTGTTAAAGTAGCTCCTAAACTATAAGAATCTTCACAATTGTTACTATTCTGACCAATCGCTGCAATACGATATTGGTATTGATCCATACTTGAAGTCGCCGTATTGATGTATAATGTATCATGGTGAGCTATTTCAAAGCCTGGTGCAGGGTTCGCTCTTGAGCCTGACCCTGTGCTATAAATACCTGAAATTGTTAAATCGGTCCAAGTCTGTCCTGTATCAATACTAATTTGCCATCTTCGGTCTAGGGTTCCTTGCCCCATCCATGTTTCTACTGCAAAAATATTGGTATCTTCTTCCGCACAAACTGTTACATCTTGCGCATTGGTTTCAAAAGATATTGGTCCATCTACATTCAAAGTTCCTTCGCCAGAAGTAATGGTAGAACAAAACTCTGTTTCTACTAATACTCGATATTTATAATCATCTCTACCCAAAACATTGGTCACACAAAGCGTATCTGTTCGAGCACCTGAGTAAGTTCCATCGTTAGAAACATCTGTCCAAGTTGCACTACCTCTTTCTTGTACTTGCCACTGGTAAGTAATGGCTCCAGAAGAAGACTCACTGTCAACTGTTACTCCAAAACAAGCCGTAGTATCAGAACAAATCTGTACATCAATTGGCTGATTAATAGGAGCAATCGTAATCGGTCCTTCTACGGTTAAAGTCGCCTCATCAGAGTAAATTTCGCTACATGCACTAGTATTTTGTCCAATTGCCGCTAGACGGAATTGCCACTGGTCCATGTTTGAAATAGGTCCAGTTAAATGTAAAGTATCATGATAAATATCTTGAATAGCTGCTGAATTAACCGCAACTGTTTCTGTTCCAAAACTAAAAATCGCATCTGCCGTGACATCTGCCCAAGTAGCACCATTATCTTGACTTACTTGCCATCTACGATTGAATGTTCCTTGACCAACAGATGTTTCTGTGAAGAAATAAGTATTGTCTTCTTCTGCACAAAGCATTTGATCAACTGGTTCGGTATCTATTATAAATGGTCCATCTACGCCAAATAATGCCGCAGAAGTGTATAAAGTATCACACGTTTCTGTAAATACTTTCGCCCGATAATACGTCCCATCCAATCCTAGCGGATTAGAGATAATCATAGAGTCCGTTGTCGCAAAAGCATAAGGTGTTCCGTCAATTACATCCGTCCAACCCATTGTTGTATCTGCTGTAAACTGCCATTGGTATTGAATGATGCCTTCTCCTCCATTAGAAGCATGAACACCAAAACCTAAGGTATCTAAGTTACAGGCTGTAAAATCTTTTGGATGACCATCAGTGTCTATAGACAATGGCCCTTCTACTGTTACTTCTATTGTTTCGAATAAACTATCTGGATTAATTGTACAGAAAGTCACTCCCTGATCGTTCGTTGGTGGAGTATCCGTGATATTCGTCATTCTAAAAGTTGACGTAGCCGCAGGTGATACATAAATTCTGTCTCCTACTTCGTAATCATTGAAAGTCAAAGTTGTAACAGCACCAGAACCAGTTTCTGTTGCTTCGATCGTAATATCAAAAGGAGACCATCCTCCCGTCAATTCTACCATTAAAGCAATAGAGTCTTCTCCTACAGCACCACACTGTGTCAATGTATCTCCACCCACTAATGTTGCAGAGAACATATTGATACCCAAAGGATCACAGACATCACAAATGCCCGACGTATCTACGCCAGGGTCGAAAAATCCGTTTCCGTTCGTATCTTCAATACCATCTGCAATACCATCACTATCACAATCTCCACAACTATAAGCTTGTGGTGCGTAGTTGTTTACCCAGTTGTGGATTCTTCCTGTACTGGAGTTAAACACAGATAAATCCTGACCGGGGTTGTTCCCAGCAGAATTCCTTCCTGGTGATGGATTACAATTCTCATCAGAATTGGACACATCAGGTATAAATGGATCGGTAATGTTATGTATCAACCCCAAAGTATCAGGACATTCACCTGGTACTTGGAAAGTAAATAAGAGCGTTTCTTCTCCATCTTCCAACAAAATCCCGTCACCGTCTCGAAGCCCCACGAAAAGATAGGAAATATCACTTGCTTCACAAGGCCCTTTTACAAAATCGTAGTTCGAGTTCCAATCTCCACTAACACTTTGAATATTGGTGATGGAATCTAATCCGTTATTTCTCATCAGAATCGTAACCTGACCAGAACCAACAACGGCATCATTACTCCCCGCAGCAAATCCAGCTATGGGGCGGACATATACTCCCCAAAGGGAATCGCCGTTTTCTTCTTCCATATATTGTAGTTTAAACTCGAATTGCCCCTTGGCTTGTCCGTAGGACGTCGAGATAAACCCCAAAAATAGAAATGGCAATATTGCCAGTAATTTTTTGTAGGTGTGAAAATGTTCTTTCATCAGCGACTTTTTTTGCTTTTATGAATTAATAAGTGGTTATTTAATTTACTACAAACTGACTCCAACATTTAGGCATACCAAGGACTAGGCTAATAAGGGTTAGTTATTAGCAAACTAGGTACAGATAGCCTACTTAAAAGGGGTTTAGAGTTTCGAGGTTAATTACAAAATCCTAGTTGATTATTTAGAATCTTATTCAACCTCAAAGTAGTTGTTTGCTAGGAGTCGTTGAAAATTGGTTGGACAAAAAGAGCGGGATGAAACTTTTCTTAGTTGATTTCAAATTCTCTCTATGCTTCAGCCTTTCCTAAACTATTAGCTTTTTGTTTATCAGATTAAATTAAGATACCTTTCCGAAGAAAGTAAAAGTTCTCAAACTTTTTTCCACGTTTTGGTGATCTACTTGATTGGTTTATAATCTTTTTAAATGATTATCTCCAAATTACTTATCATATTGATTTTCAATTAAATACCAATACAATAACACTTACAAAATTTCAAAAAAGGGGAATCTGAAAAGACTGTGGGAGGAAAGTTAAAATTCAGAAAAAACGAGCCGAAAAGTGTTCGTTTTTTTAAAAATTATATCAATCAATCTGTATTTTTATAATAATAAATTGAACACGCTGTTCAATTATATTTCTACTTACTATTCTTAATATAGGGAACTAACGCTGGAATCAATAAAGAATAGGGGATTTGATTCTTCACTACAAGGTAATGTGAGCATAAAGGGAAAGTGTACATTCTTGAGTGTTGGTAAAATACCGAGTTCATTAGCTGTTAGTTGTTTGTTTGTCAGTCTTAAAATCAAAGGGGAAAATTGTGGGGAGAAAGTAGGGGAAGTTATTTCTAACTATTGAAAAAGACCAAAATCCATGCCATCTTACCCTTTTTAAGATTTATTTATACTTATATTTACTCAACAATACTTTTGTTTTTTTTCCTCTTAAAATATAAATTTATTCTAGACAATGCCTTCTAGTAGACAACTAAATACTTAAAACACTACTATCCAGTTTTTTAAATATTATTTTTTCTATTAACAATCTCACTCAATAACCAAAAAATACGCTCATCTTTAGATACAACCCGTCTTCATATAATTTTTTAAAATATTTATCCTTTTTTTTGGCTTTGTTTTTGGTGAAACAATAGATAGTTCTCAAACTTTTACATACTTTCCAACCTTTGGTAATAATTTTTATCGGTTAGCAACTGTTCACAACGCTAAGCGATTCCTTAATTATTAGTACTTCTACTTTCCTTGGTTTTTCTCTTCTTGAATGATTTTAGTCGAAACGAATTAAAGCTAAAGTCATGAGAAAACTTTTCTATTTACTCATTATCCAGTTTATGTTCCTGCAGACCTCGGTCTTCGGGCAGATTTTTTTTACCGTAGAGTTACAAGAAGATAATGTAACCTACCTCGTAAAAATGCGCTCTGAATCAGATTTCACAGGAGCATCAGCTAATGTAATTAGCTCTCAAGTCAGTTTAACAATACCTGCTGGCGGATTCAAAGTTGACAGTATCAAAAATGTCAACGGAGAATGGGATGATGCAAATAGTAACTTAGCCCCACCCGAAAGTCCAGAAAAGGATTATTTGATTTTTAATATGTCAGGTAATATTACTGGACAGGACTTTATTGCTGGAGAAGAACACGAACTATTTTCCTTCAAGAATGTAGGCGAATGTACAGGTACTTTAGATTTTTTGAAAGAAGATGATCCTTACGTAGAAATTGCCAGACAAGAAAAATTCCTTTCTATTACCAATTCCATTATTATTTTCGGTGCAGGTCCAGTCAATGCTTACGCAGGTTCTTATGGCCCTATCGTTAATTGTTTAATGTCTCAAGGTGGAAATTCTTCTTGTGAAGAAATAGATTCTATTGTGACGACCAATCCTAGCCAATGTGGTTTAGTTGGTGGTACGATTACTATTCACGCTCAACCAGAAAATGGCATTCCATTAAGGTATTCTATTGATGATGGTGCGACTTTCCAATCAGACTCTATTTTCACAGACCTACAATCTGCTACAAGATATGTACTTGTGGTCAGTGATGAATTTGGCTTTTGTTTTAAAGAACACGGTAATATCGAATTAGGCCCACCCGCAGATGCAATCATCATCAGTACTACCTCAACGCCAGATACTTGTATGATGACTAATGGAACCATCCAGGTAGAGGCTATCGCTATTTTAGAAGGGACTATTTTAGAATATAGCCTTGATGAAAATGGTCCGTGGGAAGAAAATGATGGATTATTTACTGGCTTAGCTCCTGGTGCTTATACGCCTAGAGTTAGAGCGAAAGATGCTCCTTGTAATGATGCTATAGGAGAAATCGTGGTAGCAGCATCTTGCCCTGACGATGGTGGCGAAGATGGCGGAGATAGTGGCAATAGTACAGGAACTGGACAAGAAGGTTGCCCTTTTACCTATATCCTATCTGCTGACAATGGCGTCTTTACTTTCTCTCTTTTATCTGATACTACTTTTACTGGGCCATTTGCTCAAGTGGGCAATGCTCAAATTAGCTTGAAAGTACCTACTGGTTCTTTTGAAATTGCTAATTTCCAAAATCTAGCTGGTGCTACTTTTGATCCTAATGGTCAAACTACTGCACCGCAAGAAGCTCCTGATTTTGATTATTTTGTATTCAAATTAACTAGCTCTACTTCTAATATCGAAATTACTAAAGGCGTTACCGTACCACTTTTTTCTTTCGAAAATGGTGCAGAATGTAGCGGAAATCAGATATTCCAACCTACGCCTGGTGATCCTTTTTATGAACCTAATAGTGAGTCTGTTTCTATCTCTACTTCTATCGCTGTCGTAGGTATGTTTGAGGAATCTTTTCCTTGTACTAGTACCAATGGCATCGAAATATCAGATTGTGGGGACTCAGACATGGGAAACGGTAATACCAATATGAATTTGCCGACAGATACTGTTTATGTTTCTCTTCCTATTGAAGAAACTAACACTGTTTGTATTGGAGATGAATTAAATATTACAAATATAGGGTCGGTATCACTTTGTAATAGTCCTGCCACTGTTACGACTAACCTAACGGATGGTAGCAACTGTTTAGATATTACAACTGACGACCACTTCAATCAAACGGAAACGATTTGTATTATACATTTCGACGCTAATGATAATACGATTGCGGACACTACGATTTTAGTACTTTGTCCTCAAGTATCACTGGGTGCAGATATTGATTTATGTGCAGGCGAAACGATGACTTTAAGTACGGTTGGTGGAACGGGTAATTTTACTTGGACTACCGATGGCGACATTAGTTGTACGGATTGTCCTACTCCTGAAATTACACCAACGACTGCTACTCAATACATCGTTACTAGTGTAGATGGTGACCAGTGTATCGATGCAGATACTTTGATGGTCAATATTATTGCAGTTCCTACAATTACAGATATTACTCCTACTCAACCTACTGACTGTCAAGATAATGGACAAATTGCCATTACTGCGGAGGATGGCGAAGGTACTTTACAATATAGTATTGATAATGGTACTACTTTCCAGGCAGAGCCTTTATTTGAAAATTTAGGCGCTGGTAATTTTACAGTTGTTGTGGCAAATGCAGATGCTGCTTGTACGACTACTGCCCCTGAGGTAGTAAATTTAGTTGTAGCTGGCGCACCGAGTATTGTCGATGTCAATGTTACGGCACCCAATGCTTGTCGAGAGGAAAAAGGGAGTATTGTTCTAACTGCTACTTCTGATGATAATGCAGACATCTTAGAATATAGTGTTGATGGAGGAGTGACTTGGCAAACATCTAACGAATTCAATGACTTAGACGACGGCGAATATAACCTAATGGTAAGAATTGAAGGTAGTGATTGTGATGCAACTTTTGCTAATAACCCTGTCGAAATTAGCCAAATGGCAGACCTTAGATTTACGGATACACCTACTGATAAAATTATTTGTAGCGAATCTGATAATACCATCAGACTAGAAATCAATGAATCTATTACGGAACATACAATCTCTGGAGGGCCATTCTCCAATGAAAATCGAGATGGAAATATTTTGACTTTCGACGTAGACCCTGCTGCTGAAGGTAGCTTGTATACCGTAAGCATTACTGGCGAAAGTGGTTGTAGTATTATGGAAGAATTCACTTTAACTCCAGGCGAAGATACGGATCAGTGGACAGTGGATATTGAGACGACACCAGCAAGCTGTGAAGACAATGATGGTGCAGTATCTGTAACGGTGAATGAAAATAATAATGGTTTTACTTTTTGTTGGGAGCCTAATAAAGCAACTGGCCCAATGAGAGAAGGCTTAAGCTCCGACTCTACTTATAGTTTGACGATAACTGGTGCATCTGGATGTACTTTAGTTTATGATAATATTCAAACGGGTACTACTTGTGAAGTTCCTTCTTGTAATATCTTCAATGGTCTAGATACTTTGAATGCTTTTATTGTAAATGATGAAGTAACACTTTGTTTACCAATCGAAGGTATGGATATGCGAGAGTTTGAGTTTTACACTAATAATGAAAGACAAGATGTTACCTTCGGTGAATGTATGCAAACCTCTGTTTTTTATGCTTATGAAGTACTATTTCAAACAGGGGCAGCACCTTTTACTTTAACTGAGTGGACGGTCAACGATGACACTTTACGAACCTTAGAATTTTCAACTATTGAAGAATTAGTAACAGAGATGAATCAGTTTGACTTCCAAGCTAACTGGGTAGTCAATGAAGACTTGAAAGTGATTCAAGGGTTCTCTACTGCTAACACTTACGGTAAGCTAAATATCCAACCTACTAATGCTACACAAGTACTTGAATTACAATTGAGTACCATGAGTACTATGTACCAAAGTATTACACTACAAGACACCAGAGGTATCAAAAAATATACGATCAAAGATCCATTGAATGATTGTGAAGACGACTTATTCATCAAAGTACAAGGACTAGATGATGGTATTGATACTTTGAACTTATTTACTATCGTAAACACACCCATTCTAAATCAATGTTTGAATACGGATGAAACGGGTACGACGGATTTAATCATCCAAGTTTGTAACGAACCATCAGCTGGTATTCTTACTGGAATCGACGGAGAAACCGATGAGTGTTTTGGCTACTTGCCCAATGCGGACTTTATTGGAAAAGACTTCTTCTGTTTAGAATTGTGTAATGATGGCATCTGTGATACTACAATGGTACAGGTGACGGTCAACGAAGAAGGGCTTATTTTCTACACTGGATTTAGTCCAAATAATGATGGCATCAATGATGTATTTACTATCAAAAATATAGAGAGTTATCCTGAAAATACAGTATTGATTTACAACCGATGGGGCAATCGCATCTTCAATAAGACTAACTATACCAACGACGAAGGTTGGAATGGTACTTTCGAAGATGGTCTTTCTCCTGACGGGGTCTATTTCTATGTCATTAAAGTGACCGTCAATGGAACCGAAGAGGTTCATTCTGGTCCGGTAATGCTTTCGAGATAACCCCTAAATCCCCTACCTATAAAAATATTATCCAATAACAAGAAATAAAGGCAACCAATGCGCATTATCAAATACCTATTTTGCATTATCTCCATCGTTTTCTTTGGAACTAAGCTTTCTGCTCAGGTAGAAGGGAAAATAGTATTATTACCAGATAATAAAACCTATCAAGTATCTGTGATACCTCAAACTACTTTCAATAGTAATTTGAGTAGAACCAATTCAGCTCAAATTACGCTGACGGCTCCAACAGGCTCTTTTGAAGTGACCAATGTACAAGGAGTTGACGGGCAAGAATGGGCCATTTCTGGTTTTGCGAAAGCTCCAGCAGAAAATAGTGGTTTTGATTACTATTCAGTTGAGTTGACCTCACAATGGGCAATGATGTACACAGCAGGAGAAGAAATTATTCTATTTACTTTTGAAAATAGTGCTGTTTGTGTAGGATCAATTTCTATTATTGATGACAGAACGGACCCTTTCTTACCTCCAAACTCTCAAAACTTAAATGTTGGTAATTTATTTACCATTCTTGGAGTTGGCCCTGTCAACGCTTATCAAGGAAGTGCCGTGCCTACTGCTACTTGCCCTGATGCTTTGGACGCTACTGCGACTGCGACTGTTGGCACTTTAAATTGCCCAGAAGATGTGACGACGATGGTCATAGATATTCAAGGTGGAGAAGCTCCATTTACAATTATTTATACCAATACCACAACTGGTGAAGTGGATAGCGTTATTTCTGACCAGCTAAATGCATCTGTCACCTTACAAAATATTACTGGAGGTAGCTATACTATTCAGATAAGTGATGCTAAAAATTCTAGTAGTATTTTATCTGAAGTAGTAAATGCTCCAGATCCTATAACTTTCAATTTGAATGCAACTGCTGCCAACTGTATGGAAAGCCACGATGGTGCAGTAGAGATTACTGACTTAAATAGAGACAATGTTACTTTCGATTGGGGAACTGATTTTGACAATACGCCTTCTCTTTCTAGTTTAGATCCTGATACCTACACCGTCACCGTTACAGATGACAATGGTTGTGAATCCACTCAATCCACTATTGTAAAAATGGACGGTTGGATCATGATGGAGTCTTCCGTTACGGATGTTAGCTGTTTTGGAATGGATGACGGCGTTATTGATATCAATACTAATGGAAAAAATTTCCCATTTACTTACGAATGGGATAATGGTCGTCAAGTAGGAACAGGAGATAATCTAACGGGACTTACTCCTGGAGATTACAGTATCACAGTTACGGATGCAACTGGCATCTGTCAAGAAGTGACGACTATGACCGTCAATGAACCAGACGCATTAAGCGCATCTGCCCTGATTGATAGTTCTTCTATTTGCGAATTAGAAACAGAAAGTATTGTAACTGTTGGCCAAGTGACGAATGCTAGAGGTGCGCTTAGCTACTCAGTAGACGGAATAGAATTTAGTAATAGCAACCGTTTTGTCTTAGACGCAGGCCAATCTTATACCATTACCGTACAAGATGCTGCTGGTTGTGATGCAGACATAGATGTTACTCTACCTGAACCTTCTGGGCTTTCGGTAGATTTACCTGAAGATATTATTTTAAACCTTGGAAATGACTTAGAAATTGAAGCTGATTTTGCAGCTTCTTCAAACGTTGATTTTAGCTGGTCTCCAGCCGAAAGTTTGAGCTGCGACGATTGCCCCAATCCAATGGCTACACCTACGCGTACTACCACTTACACACTAACAGTAAGCGATGACAATGGATGCATCAAAGAAGCATCCGTCATCGTTTATTTGTCTACCACCCGAAGAGTGTTTGCTCCAAATATATTCAGTCCAAACGGAGATGGACTGAACGACTTATACACTATTTTTACGAGTACTGATGCACTGTCTGTCAATAAGTTAAACATCTATGACCGATGGGGCGAAAAGGTTTACGAATCTCCTACGGACTTTGTCCCTGGCGATGAATTTAATCATGGTTGGGATGGTCGATACCATGGACAAAATGCTCCAAATGGCGTTTATGTTTATACCATCGAAATTACTTTTATTGATGGGAAAACGGAAGTTTTCAGTGGAGAGTTGACCTTGGCTAGATAATTATTAATTACAATTTTAGGCGTTAAGTAACGAGTAAACAATAACTACCGCATTTAGGAACTGATCTTTTGTCCCAAGGCGTCGTTATTTTTTTGAACAATAGCGATGCTATTCTTAAAAAAAATGCCTAGCCTTGGAACAAAATATCTAGCTCCAAATGCCGAATTTATTATTTGCTCGTTACTAAGCCTAATCGAATATTAGCTATAAACAATTTTAAATTATTAGGAACTGCGGTATCGTGGTTCCTATTTTTTTTGTAAA
>CALDTJ010000521.1 GCA_937924145.1 uncultured Saprospiraceae bacterium | reverse complement strand
GAATTTGTTCGATTAATAATGACTTCGAGGTGTTTGAAGTAAGCAGCTTGTGCCGCTTTGTTTTTAAAAAAACTGGCTGAGAATTTCATGTATTTCAACCATTTTCCATCTTCTGCAGGTGGTGGATAAGGAATCGTTTCTCCTGTTACCCAACTGACGTATTGCGCAAAACCACCCGACCAAGGCCACATATTATTCAAACAAACAACGGCTACCATATCTCTCTTCGCCATTTCTACCAACAAAAAATCTAAGCCTTTTAGTAAATCTTCGTTGTATTGTCCCAATTCAGGTTGTAGAGCGGGAACCATCCGCCAAGGTTCTGAATCAGGCCCTTCGCTTGCAGCCATAATTCGAAGATTATTAATACCTAAGCTTTGCAAATGATCTAATTCTCTAATAAGTCTTGCTCGATACGCCTCATTTCCAGAAATGCCTAAATTCATCCCAGCCCAGAAGTTGGTACCTATGTAATAGTAAGGATGACCATTTTTGATGAACTGTTGATTTTCAATTTTTATAAAACTAGTAGCATCAGAAGGACTCATTTGAGCAAAAAGATTGGAGGTGAAAAATAAGCATAACATGAAGAAAACACTTGCGAAAAGATACTTGTATGGAGTCACTAGCAAATTTTTAATTTTTAATTTTACATTTTTAATTTTAGATTTCCTCTAGGTATGCCTATTTTTGCGAAATCATAGGAAATCCGTACATGAGACTAATAACAAAATACTTTATTCTCTTTTTAGTTCTATTAGGTAATAACCTTTTGCTTTCGCAAAATGGAACAAACCCTTTTGAACTAAAACATCGACAAGAACCCACTGCCACAGAAGAGGAGCAACCAGCGGATACTCGACTCATAAAAACAGATAATCCTTTTGATATTGCAGAACAACCTGTAGAAAAAGGAACTGCCAAAAAAACAATTCCTAAAAAGGACCTAAATAAAGAAACCACCGAAACTTCAAGCAATTATCTTTTTTGGGTATTTGTTACCCTTTTAGCCTTCTTTACAACAGTTGTAGCCTTATCGCGCAAAAAATTAGAGCAAAGCTATCGCGCCTTTTTCAATGACAATTATTGTCGTCAACTACATCGAGCCAATCAAGGTAGTTTTTCTTTAGGGTATTTCCTGCTATATGTTTTATTTTTTTTGAACCTCGGGATATTTATTTTTTTATTGGCTAATCATTACGGAGCTGGGATACCTCAAAATTTTGGGATGTTAGCGTTGATTTGTTTAGGGGTAGGAGCTGCATTTGCTGGAAAACATTTTTTACTCTACTTCCTAGAAAAAGTATTTCCATTCGACAAGGAAATTAAACTATATAGCTTTACCATTATGATTTTTAGCATCATATTAGGAATCATTCTATTGCCAGTGAATATTTTTGCGGCATTTACAGCAGAAGGCTTAAAAAATGTAGTAATATGGGGAGGACTTGGAGCGATTCTTGCAACATACAGTTTTCGTTCCCTTAGAGGTATTTCCATTGGTAGCAAACACATAATGTTGCATAGTTTTCATTTTTTATTGTATCTTTGCGCCGTTGAAATATTACCTTTAGTAGTCATACTAAAATTTATTTTGTTGAGGATTGAATAAGTACTTTGAAAAAAAAAGTATCACTACAAATTAAGGTCAAGGAAAGTTAAAATTCGATTAAAGCACCGAAAAAGTCGGGCAAGAGATTAAATCAAGCAACGAAAAATCACTCAAAAGAACCTTGTTGTCTGAGAATTTATTTTAAGTTCGGATTCCTTATTTTCCATCGAACACCTAAAAGACGGTAATTATATTATCGACAATTAGGGTTAATTTCTAAATTTATGTTAGAGATGTCATCAAATAGTGCAGCTCAAAAAGTAGAGCAATATAAGCCAGTCAAAAGTATCTTAATTTCGCAGCCGCAACCGACTCGTTCACCTTACTTTGAACTAGAGCAAAAATACGGCTTGCAAATAGATTTTCGTCCATTCATACATGTCGAGGAAGTAACTGTAAAAGAGTTCCGTAAGTCAAGAGTTCGTCCTGAGGAATTCTCTTCTGTTATATTTACTAGTAAGAATTCAATAGATCATTTCTTTAGAATTTGTGAAGAATTGAGAATTCGTATGTCAGCAGAAACGAAGTACTTTTGTTTGACGGAGGCGATTGCCAATTATCTGCAGAAGTTCATCGTGTACAGAAAACGTAAGGTATTTACAGGGAAGAGATCGATTCTTGATTTAAAGCCTTATTTGATGAAGCATAAGGACAAAGAAAACTTTTTATTGCCTTGTTCTAATTTAGGTAGTCAAAAAGTGTCGTCCTTTTTGACTGAAAATGAGTTTGATTGGAAAGAAGGAATGATGTACAGAACAGTAAGTAGTGATCTTTCTGATTTGAGTGATATAACTTATGATGTATTGGTCTTTTTTAGCCCATTAGGTATCAAATCTCTATACGAAAACTTTCCTGATTTTAAGCAGAACGAGACTCGTTTTGCAGTTTTTGGGAGTTCAACTAGCAAAGCAGTAAAGGAAAGAGGGCTGACAATAAATATAACACCTTCGCCACCAGAACTGCCTTCGATGACAATGGCGCTAGAACAGTATATTAAAAAAGCGAATAAAAATCTTTAATAAATTCAAGATTTTTATTATAGATTTTCTATACAATAAAAGTTCAAATTTGTGATGGTCGCAAGTTTGAACTTTTGTGTTTTAGGACTGTTTTTCTTTCTGAAATTCTACCATAACTGTCAAACCATTTTATGACTACTGAAGATTATAAGCAAGTAGCACCTACCTTACCTAAACAACCTGGCGTTTATCGGTTTTTGGCGAAAGATGATACCATTCTATATGTTGGTAAAGCCAAAAATTTAAAGAACAGATTATCTTCCTACTTTGGTAGTAAGAAACATCAGCAGAATAAGACCAAAGCATTAGTCAAAAATGCCGAGCGGTTCGAATATACGATAGTAGAAACGGAACAAGATGCGTTACTGCTAGAAGCTACCTTGATTAAAAAATTTCAGCCTCGATACAATGTAATGCTTAAGGATGGTAAGTCCTACACTTACATCTGTGTGAAGAAGGAGCGTTTTCCTAGGGTATTTATAACTAGAAGGGTTTTTAGAGATGGATCGACTTATTTTGGACCATATACATCCAAGTATCGAATAAAGATCATCTTAGATTTAATTAAGACTTTATTTCCACTTAGAACCTGTACGTTGCCACTATCGAAGTCAAATATTGAAAAAGGCAAATTTAAGGTCTGCTTAGAGTATCATATTAAAAACTGTATGGGCCCTTGCGAAGGGCACGAGGACGAAGAAAGCTACAACACAAAAATAGAGCAAGTCAAAAATATGCTAAAAGGGAATTTCGGAGCTGTTAAGCAGCATTTTAAAGGAGTGATGCAAGCCTACGCCGAAAACCTAGAGTTCGAAAAGGCACAACAATTAAAAGAAAAATTAGCTGCTTTTGAGGACTATCAAGGAAAATCTACGGTCGTAAGTACGTCGATTAGAGACCTAGATGTGTTTTATATAGCTACAGATGAAAAGAAAGCTTATGTCAATTTTTTGAAAGTAGTGAACGGTGCAATCATGAATACGCACACGCTTGAATTAATCAAAAATTTAGATGATGACGAAGATGATCTATTGGCTTTTGCAATTGATGAATTGCGGAAGAAATTTAATAGTATTACTTCTGAGATTGTCCTTGCTAAAAAAATAACACTTTTAGAAAAAGATATTTCAATCACAGTACCTAGAATCGGTGATAAAAAGAAGTTATTGGATTTATCAGAGAAAAATGTCAAATATTTCTTGCTGCAACAACGCAAGCAAGAAATTAATAATATTAAAAAAGAGACGTCCGCAGAGCGAATTCTAAAAACAATGAAAGAAGATTTGCAAATGGATGTTTTACCCTTCCATATAGAGTGTTTTGATAACTCCAATATGCAAGGTTCTTTTCCAGTATCTTCTTGCGTGGTCTTCAAAAATGCGAAACCTTCCAAAAAAGATTATCGCCATTTTAATATAAAAACGGTAGAAGGGCCAAACGATTTTGCGTCGATGGAAGAGGTGACTTATCGACGATACAGCCGATTGATACGAGAAGAACAGCCATTGCCAAACTTAATAATCGTGGATGGTGGTAAGGGGCAATTGAGTGCAACTATGAAGATTATGCGTCAATTAGGAATTGATCAAAAAATTACGATTATTGGTATCGCAAAAAGATTAGAGGAGATTTTCTTTCCTGACGACCCAATTCCGCTGTACATTAATAAAAAATCAGAAACGCTAAAGGTGATTCAGCATGCTAGAAATGAGGCACACCGTTTTGCTATCACTTTCCATAGAAATCAGCGTTCCCGTAATTTTACAACGACAGAGCTAACCAATATTCCAGGTATTGGTGATAAAACCGCCCAAAAGTTATTGAGCCATTTTGGTTCCGTTAAAAAATTGAAAACAGCTTTGGAGACGGAGGTGATTGAGGTGGTAGGGAAAGTTGCAGCGAGGAAAGTGAAGGGGTATTTTGAGGAGAAGGGATAGGCTAGTTGCTGGTTGCTGGTTGCTAGTTTCGAGCGCAACTAGCAACTAGCAACCAGTAACCAGCAACCAGTCTAGTCTCCTACCGTCGTCGTTGCCGCCATAGCCTCTTCCGCCAAACTCCGCAACTCAGAATGATAAGCAGATCCTTCCTTTCGTACTAACACATTTCCTTTTTCATCCAAAAAAAGTAGCGTAGGGAAAGCAACTACTTGATACAAGGTGGCTAAGTTTGGGCCATTACCTTTCTCAGCATTTACTTTATAACTAACAAAATTTTGATTCAATAATTCAGCGATGCCTTTGTCGGGGAATACATCTTCGTCCATCATCTTACATGGTAGGCACCAAGTCGTATAGAAATCAACGAAAACTAGTTTGTCTTTGCTTTCTGCCATTTCTAAAACAGCAGTTAGATTATCAGAATTTACGAAGTCTACACCTGTAGCGGTTGGCGTTTTTTTAGAAGAACCACAGCTAAATAAAAATAGTGACAAGGCAAAACAGGATAATAACTTTTTCATAGAAAGGTATTTTAGAATTTAGGGTTATGGAGTTATAAGTTTAAAACCGAATTGCTAAAAACAAATACCTCTCAACAAGAGTGAATCAACACATCTTCATAAAGATGTATAATTTTTGGAAATAATGGCCAATTTTTAATGGAAAAATGGCTGAAATTATTGTCCGAAGTTAGTCACATAAATGAAAGAAAAATAATTTATTTCTGCTTTTTTCGAATAATTTAGTCAATTTTTCGGCCTTTTGCAGACCTTGATTTGACGTTAGTTCGACCACTTTTCTTCAAATCTACCATCAAAGTGGCTAATGCACTATCGGAAGAAGTGTAATAAGTTTTGCCATCATATTTAACTTTACCTTTTCTATTATTCCAATCGGAAGCTAATAGGACATAGTTTTTACCTCGTTTTGGGTTAGGCCCAAACATTAAGTAACGAGCATCACTGTTTTTGCCACCCTCAAAACTAACTGCCATTCGGTTGCTTTTTGGTTGGAATAATAAAACGCCAGGCGTTCCTTTTGAAATACGAATTTCCTCTACTTCCCGACCATTCACCATTTTGATTTCTCCGGATACGATTTTAGAAGAACCTCTCGTAAAATCACGTTTTAACACGACATCATCGGATAAATAGAACTGAATTTGCTGTAATTCGTCTTCTGACCAACCATTTTGGTCAATCAATCGCTGAGAAAAAGGGCTTAGTTTAGGACTACACGCGCTTAAAAATAGTAAGCCTACGAGTAATAAGTTGCCAATCAATACTTTCATAATCAATAGTTTTTAAAAAGGATTGTGCGATTTTAAATTTAGATATTAACCGAGTTATGAAAAATATACAGCTTAACTCCATTAATCTTTTACGCACATAGTCAGGTAATTATCAACGTCTAAATTATTTTAAATAATACGGCAAAGCCAATACCTAAAAGTGGTTTAACTAATAATTAACTGGAATTGTTACCAGTTTGCAAGAGCCTGTGGATTACGGGATCAGATTAAGCGCCCTCTCAATTTGAAAAAACTATGTCACAAAAATGGACCTAGCGCACAACCTCGACGATCAATAATTTAGATATTTACATCACTCTCCAGTACAATTTTCCCATTTTTCCATATTAACCTATTTAAACATGAAGAAAAGATTACATTTATTGATGTTGGTCATGTTTGCCTTATCTTGGCAATTAAGTGCAGAAGTTGTTTACTCTGCACCATTACAAGCGAAAGAGTTAGGTATGGGTAATCTACTGAACTGGAAAACGACTTTTGAAGACGACGTTCAGCACTACGATGTAGAAAAGTCTGCCGACGGGGTAGCTTTTGAAGCTATCGGAACCGTTGAGTCTAATGGTGATTTAAGCGATGAGAAAGCTTATCGTTTTTTTGATACCAAATTAGGTTCACAGAAAAACTATTACCGATTAAAAGTAGTAGAGGCTGACGGAACGTCAAGTTATTCCCAAACGATTTTGGTGAATAAAGAAAATCCAAACCAGTTTGCAGTAGTTGCTTATAGCAGCGTATTGGCAAAAACAACTTTTGACCTTACCTTGGATGCAGTAACTGAAGGGCAATTAGAGTATGCTTTAGTTAGCTACAAAGGCGAATTGATTACTGAAGAATTTCAGTATATCTACCCTGGTTTAAATGAACTACAAGTTAGCTTGGAGGGATTACCAGAGGGAACTTACAAAGTAAAATTGAAATTGGATGCAGAAGAAGAATTCTTAGTTATCCAGAAAGCTAGTGACGGGCAAAAGTCAAACGTAGCCTCTAGCCAAAAAATTAAAAAGAATTAAGATTAGGTTATTAAAAGTTATTGGAGGTTCTTATTGATTATTGAGGGCATTGCCTGACAGACCAATTAAAATCGGTATTAACTTTAATCTAATTTTATAGAAAAAGGTCTTTCGACATTATTGTTGAAAGACCTTTTTCTATTTTGGATACAAAGTCCTGCTAGCACTCCAAGTGCTGGCAGGACTTAGCTATTGACGACTATAGTTTATAATTTTAAGCTCCTATTAAAGTCGTCTCCCGACGACAACGCTGGTCAGGAGACCAGCAAATATGGATTTCTAGTCTGGAGACTAGAAATATCGCCCTCTAATTGCTTCTTTGCCCATCTGTGTCGGTATGGTAGCCCGCTGCGGGCTGGCAGGACTTAGCTATTGTATAAAGCCTAGTTTTAAGCTTTCTTTACTTCTGGCATTTTGCATACCTCATCTGCGGTCTTTCCACACACCGTACAATCACCAAAATTATTTTTCACCATTGGGTTATTTGTCGCACAAGTTCCTCTAAAATCTTGACCTGTAACAATTTTACGAATATTAATCATCATAAAAGATAAACCAAAAACCACGAAGATAACTGCAAAAAGATATAAGAATTCCATAATGAATATTTTTAAATGAATTGTTAGTTAATAGAACGCTTTAGTACTTTAATCGTTTAAATTTGTGTTCTATTTACAAAGATACGATCTTAAAGAATAACTATGCAAGAAAAATTAGCCGCATTCCAACGCTTGTTAACCATTATGGACGAACTCAGGGAGAAATGTCCTTGGGATAGAAAACAAACCTTTGAAAGCCTTAGAAATCTAACGATAGAGGAGACTTACGAGTTGGCGGATGCTATTTTAGATAAGGATATAAAAGGGATCAAGGAGGAATTAGGAGATTTAATGCTCCACATGGTTTTTTACGCAAAAATAGCAGAGGAAAAGAATGCTTTTAACATTGCAGATGCCATGAATGAAGTTTGTGAAAAACTCATTAGTAGACATCCACACATATATGGTGATGTAGTAGCAGATGATGAAGAGACAGTTAAAAAGAATTGGGAACAGTTAAAATTGCAAGAAGGTAAAAAATCCGTTTTGGGAGGTGTTCCAAAATCTCTACCTGCGATGGTGAAGGCTTATCGAATGCAAGAAAAAACAGCCCAAGTAGGATTTGAATGGGAGCATGCAGCTCAAGTATGGGAAAAAGTAGAAGAAGAAATAGCAGAGTTCAAAGAGACTTTAATAAAAGAAGAAAGTCAGGCTAGGAAAGAAGAAGAATTTGGAGATATTTTGTTTTCGATGATTAACTATGCTCGGTTTCAAAATATTGATCCAGAAACGGCATTAGAACGGATTAATCAGAAGTTCAAAAAGCGTTTCGAGTACATCGAGGCGAATGCACCAAAAAGTATGGAAGAGATGTCTTTAGAAGAGATGGATGCGTTATGGAATGAGGCGAAAGGTCAGTAGGCAGTTTGCAGTAAAGCAGTAGGCAGTAAGACAGTTAGCAGTAAAGCAGTATGCAATTATCAATAAATTAGCAAAAAATGGGAAAAAATAAGACGATTACGGGTATAGTTGTTTACAAAAATATAGGCATGGGCTTTTGGGGGATCGAAGGGCTAAAAGGAGAACAATGGTTGCCAGTCAATTTGCCAAAATCTATGGAGCAGGAAGGGAAACGAGTGACTGTAAAAATTAAAGAACTGGATGGAGAAAGTATGTTCATGTGGGGAACGATGGTGCAAATCATGGAATAA
>CALDTJ010000520.1 GCA_937924145.1 uncultured Saprospiraceae bacterium | reverse complement strand
CTTTTGCAAGAATCTGTAGAAATACTTAAAATAAGTGCAAAAATTAAATCTAAACTTTATTCATAATTGAGATAAAATGAGAAGATGAATGTCAACCTAGGCACTCATCTTCTCACTTCTCACTTCTCACTTCTCACTTCTCACTTCTCACTTCTCACTTCTCACTTCTAAAAACTATATCGAGTAGTCAGTTCCATCGTGTTACCCAATAATTGCGATTTGGTGCTTAAAGCAAAATCATAACCAAACCCTAAAGTCAAACGACCGTCCAGATAGCCAATTCCATTTCCGACAATAAATCCAACCTCTAAGTGTGCCAAGTCTGTCGTTCCTCCGCCGAGTCCCAACCAGAAAATATCTTGGAAATAATATTTCGCATTAATGTCTATAGTAAAAGGCGCATTCGGCAGATACTTTGCCCAAGAAGATAGTGCGAAGTAGCTCGTTTTATCTTTATTCAAATAAAGGTTAACGCCTGCCATAGCGTAATAATGCCTTGCTCTAGTCAATTGATATTTTTGATTGCCGATACCAAAAGTGTTGGTTATTCCAAAAGTTTGAGGAATAGAAACCCCTGCGTATAACCAATCATCATACTGGTAAAAAAGTCCTATTCCAAAGTCAGGGATAATACGGTTGCCATCCTGCTGAGTTAGAATATCATTTTTTTCTAAAAGTCTAATTTCCGTTGCTTTTACACGGTATTGGACTAGCCCCGCATTCAATCCTAGTGATATAAAATGTTTTCGACTTAAATTTAAGCGGTAAGCAAATTGACCATAGGCACCTGTCAATCCGATAGCACCAGTTTTGTCATTAATCAACTGTCCTCCTATCAAAATTGGATGGTTTTCGGGCATCCAAGTCCCCGCTAAACTTTGCGTTTGGGGCGCATCTTCAAGACCAATCCACTGCTGTCTATAAGTAGCCTGCAAAGACAAGCGATAATAGTCATCCACCAAAAAGTCAGGAGATACCGCAGCAGGATTTAATAAACTCCAATTGTTTGAATAGTTAATAAAAGTAGGTAATTGCTGGGCAATCACGGGCGTAATAAAACAAAGGGTATGAAAGATGACACCTAGCAGTATCAACCATTGGCGAGAGTTTTTTTGAGATATTGGGTGTTTGATTTTCATAGTTTTGTATTGTGGGGAGGCAATCACAAGGGTTGATCCATAGCCATCAGGTTACACATCTTAACCTAGCGGCATAAGCATTCCCCTACCGAATAATATAAATTCGTCCTTTTAAAGTCTTTTTATTCGTCACATCTGTTTTCAAAGCATAGTAATAAGCACCTTCTGGCAAACCAGTATTATTATAACTTCCATCCCAACTATTCTTATAAGGGCTAGCTTGAAAAACAACATTTCCCCATCGGTCAAAAATGACCAATTCATTTTCTTCGTAATTATTTAGGCCTTCAATCACTAAGCGGTCATTGACTCCATCGTTATTAGGCGTAATGCCATCTGGCACATACACCCCTGGATCTTTGGGGTCTAAGAGCACATCTATAATCACAGCTCCAGTATCACATTGAGTGGGACAAGTTGGCGTTTCAAAGCAAAGTAGATAATCAAAAACTACGTTCCCTTTAAAACCAGTAAAAGGACGCCGATAAGAAAAATCTCCATCTCCTAAATGTTCTACTGCACCTGCATTGGGGTCTGTGAATTGTTCGACCCAAATAGTATGTCCCTCAGGAGCAAAATCATTACTTTTTACATTAAAATCTAAAATTATCTCGTCTTCAGGTAATGTATAGTTATCGTTGATAGCCAAAGCATTCGGTCGGTAAGCAATCACTACAGAATCCGTCTCATAACTCGGACAATCTTCCGTAGAAAGCGTCCAATAAAAAACATTCTTTCCTTCTTGCAAAGTAATCGCTTTACTCTGAGGGTTATTGGGTTCTTCTACGAATGCGCCTGATTCTACCCGCCATTGTCCAAAACCAAATTCTGGTGTTTTGGCATTCAGAAAAATCGTCGGGTTTCCACAAGAAACCGTATCTACTCCTGCCTCTGACTGACCAGAAGGAATAGTAACAATAACGGGATAAGGTTCAGATAATTTAGAGGAACAACCGTCTAGATTAACAGTTACCATAAAATCTCCTGTATAGTCTGCATCAACAGGGTCAATTATTAACTCAGGAATACTTGTTTCTATAATTTCTATGGGTGTCTGCCATTCATAAATGGCACCACTACCAGCGTTTTGTGTAGTTAATCTAAGTACTGTCCCTGGACAAATACTTTGTGTACCCGAAATCGTCAATTGTTCTGGAATGGGTAAAAACGTGATGGCTGTGCCCTCCCCTACTGACAAACATTCATCCGAAAAATCTACCTCGTCCCCTAGTTTATTACCTACGACTGGTGAGACAAAATAAGTTTGATTCGTATTGAGATTGTCTGTCAACTCAAAACTAGGTGTTGCTGAGGTTGCCAAAATATTTCCTAATCCATTCGGAGAGTCATGTAGCACGAAAACTAATCCATCATTCGCATCCAAATTAGCATCTGCATTAAAGGAGATCTCCGCAGTTTCCGCACCACAAATTATAATAGGATTGGTATCTACCGTACCAGAAAAAGAGTTACACGCACAGCTATATCTGCCAGTAAGTTGTTCTGATTGACAATTATTATCATCAATTACTTGTAAACTATAGACCGTTCCACTAGGGATCATTTCACTAGTAAATACAGAATCCACTAACTCCCCCTCAACTCCTTGATAAACATAAGGTTGTGTTCCAGATATTACTTTTATTTGGACTTGATAATGCTCATTGATTTCATCACAAAGTGTGTCTTGAATTAAGGTTATTTCAGGTTTTGGAAAAACTTTGGTGGTAGCCTCTCCACTCAATATCGCTGCACAACCATTTTCGTCAGACATACTAATTAATGTATAAGTTGACTCTTGGTCAGAGGTAATTGGTAAAGTAATTCTTTGCCTAGAAGTATTCAGCGGC
>CALDTJ010000519.1 GCA_937924145.1 uncultured Saprospiraceae bacterium | reverse complement strand
TTACCATACATGGTCAAAAACAGCATTATCAGCCGTCCATGCATCCAACATCCAAGAAGATTTTTCAATATTTTCTAGAAAACTACCTATCATGTCAACGGTTCCCTCATCGCCAGCTTTTGATGCAGCCTTGATCGTTTTCCTAAAGTTCTCTATCAAAACTTTATGATTTTCTAAGAGTGCTTTAACCATCTCTCGATCATTAAGTCTTCCGTGATTTTCTTTTATTTCAGCACTTTCTAAGTAGGCTGAGAAGGTGCTCATCGGACGATGACGAAGGGTCAAAATACGTTCAGCAATTTCATCAATTTTTAGTCGAGCGTCATTGTATAACTCCTCGAACTTGGCATGCAATTCAAAGAAATTTTGTCCTTTGATATTCCAATGAAAATTTCTTAAATTTTGGTAGTATATATGGTAATTCGCCAGTAATTGGTTTAAATTTTTTACCGTTGTTTCAACTTTACTTTTCTCAAATCCTAAGTAATTCATTTTTCTAATTTTTATTTTAATAATTTTTAGGTTGGGTATTTTTTATAAAAAGGTTGAATTAACAATATGTTCAATTGGGAAAGGAGACATCTAATGATAATAACACTAGACGTCTCTCAATCACCCGACTGTTAATTCTTTATGTGCGGGTTGCGGGTTGCATACGTTAGTTTAGCAACTCGCAACTCTATTTTAATACCTATAAATGGCATTCAAGGGACTCACTACGTGCGGCATTTCTTCTCGACTTGTAGTAAAGACTTCTCCTCCTTGCAGATACGTTGCAATAGCCGCAAAATTGATTAAACAAGCGTTGGTTTTATTCTGTTTTTCTTGTGGGATGATCGTGTTCGTATCCTCCTGATAAGTTCCCCAAAACACAGAGGTACTATTGTCCAAAAACAAAGTCTCTACTTTTCCATTTAGTGCTGCTGGAGCAATATCATTGACAGAGACAGATGCCTTGTCCGCAGGAAGAGATTCCTTGAATTTTTCGTATTGATTATTAAAATCTGTTTTCATAATAGGAGCTAATGCACTCCAAGCTTTTTCGTGTAGCAAGACTGGATCATCATTTTCTACATTGCCACTAATATGCGGTTCTACAATATTGCTGTAGTTTGAAATAGATTTGTACATTGGAATTAAGTAATCTACTCCTGCTATGATTAATGGAGCATTCTCGTCGTGCAACATCTCCATTAGTCCATTATCTATCATGCGGAAATAGTCCATTATTCTGTCTGTTTTTCCATCTTTTTCACCGCCTTGACCATGAAAAATGGGTGCATTTCCACTCCCACCACTATGAGACTGTAAGGTAGCAGGATATTCAATATCTATTGCAGCCATGCTTTCTGCCATACTCTCAGGTACCAAATCTTCAATAATTACTGGGCTGATACTATGCTTTTCCCCTTCAAAAAAGCGAACCTCATTTTGACTAAGTGCCAATATAAAGAAACGACCTTGTTTAGAAATAGCGGGCAACATTGGTTTCAAATAGAATACACCTCCTACATAATTGAAGGCTTTAAAATCAATAGGCATAGCATAGTGTTCGAACATATCTTCACTAATAAAGACTGCTAAACCGTCTGACTGATGCCTCCAAAATTCTTCGTTGTCCAATAGTGCGTAAGCATCCGCAAGATACTTTAATGCCTCGTTTTTGCTCATCGGATTTTCTTGAATCTCGCTATCCATCAATTTATCAACGACTTCGCTCAATTGATTCTTAAAATGAATTTTGGCAGCCTGCCCGTCTCCTACTCTATCAGTTGGTAAGAAAATAGATATTTTGTTATTTTCAATGGAGAATATTTGCGCTAACTCTTCGAATTTATTATGATTAAATTTCATCTGTTATTTTTTATTTTATAAAATAGATTATTGATTCTTATAAGTACCATTGACTTATAGATTAGGAGTTTTAGTTACTCCGATTTGTATGGGAATTGAAATATAGGACGGTACGCCCTAGAACACTAAAACAGGAATCTTTGATTGTAGAATCAATCTTTTAGTGTTGTCTTTGCTAGTCAATCGCTCTAAAAACGACTTTTCTCTGTTCGGAAACGCAAAGATGTCTGCTACATACTTTTCGGTATTTTGATGAATGGCTGTTTCAATATCGTGCTCAGACATATTCAAGAACACTAGCTTATCATAATTTAGAGCTTTTAAAATAAGGCTCCTTTTTAGGGCTAGTTCTTTATCTGCCAGCTCTTTGTTATCTCCAAAGTAATAAACCAAATTGATGGTCGCTTTGTGGCTATGCGTATCTGCTATTCTCTTTAAAAACTGAACTTCTTCTATGACCTCTTCGATTGGTTTATCCCTCTCTAGTAGATAATTAATGTCTGTTATTTCAGAATAACTAGTCCCTTCGGGTAATAAAAGGACTGGACAATTTGTTTCTTCCGCCAACTTGGTCTCAGGTGTTCCAAAAAGTTCATTAATTAAATTAAAATCACTTTTTATCATTTGAATAACCAAAGCTGGCTTTTTATCGGCTACTTCTTCAATAAGATATAACTCCTTCTCTCCCTTCCAAGCTGGAATAGGATCTGTTACTAATTTGGCTCTGGTAAAGTACCATTCTTCCGATAGTTCCTTATAGAGGTCAGCTAATTTGGCTTTTGCTTTAGCTATATTTTCATCGTTATTAATGACTTCTACAACTGGACCTGCTGGTGCTATCGGATCGGTTGGAATTACCACCGTTTTAAATTGAGCATCAAATAACATGAGCATTGCGCCAATGTTTCGGGCAGTGTACACCCCATATTTTAATAATTCTCGATTGGGGTCAAATACATCTATGGATAATAAAATAGTATTTTTCATAATCGGTGATTTATTCTAAAAAGTATGAAGGTTGGATTTGTTCAATTATTCAGCGGATTTTGCATCAAAATTAGTGCTTGCTTTTGAAATAAGGCGGTTGTGGGAAACAACCGCCTTATAGGGCATTGGGCGGCTGTTTCCTACAGCCGCTCAATTTAAAAACTAGTACTGC
This sequence comes from uncultured Saprospiraceae bacterium, assembly GCA_937924145.1. GTDB lineage: Bacteria > Bacteroidota > Bacteroidia > Chitinophagales > Saprospiraceae > JAFMDF01. The sequence continues at coordinate 181 of CALDTJ010000519.1, read as the reverse complement.
TTTTGAAATAAGGTGGTTGTGGGAAACAACCGCCTTATAGGGCATTGGGCGGCTGTTTCTCACAGCCGCTCAATTTAAAAACTAGTACTGCTTTTGAAATAAGGCGGTTGTGGGAAACAACCGCCTTATAGGGCATTGGGCGGCTGTTTCCTACAGCCGCTCAATTTAAAAACTAGTACTG
>CALDTJ010000518.1 GCA_937924145.1 uncultured Saprospiraceae bacterium | reverse complement strand
ATCTACACAGCCTCCCCAGTCGTTCGGTAACCTGACCAATACACCAAAGGCAATCCACTTTCTGCTCTTCCTAAATCAATAATTTCACAAAGAATTAAAAAATGATCTCCTGCTGGAATAATCTGTGTAATCTTAGTACTATACCAAGCTAAAGCATCGTCAATAGTTACAGCTCCAGTAGCCTTTCTGGTCATAGGAACAGCGATTTCTTCTTTATTTATACCCGCAAATTGATTGCTAATTTCTTTTTGGTCTGAAGCCAAAATACTAATACCGACAATTTTTCCTTCTTCCAATAAAGAAAATAAAGTAGCTTCTTTTTTAACACAAAAGGAAACCAAAGCAGGATCTAATGATACGGATAAAAATGAACTTGCCGTCATTCCATATATTTGTCCATTCACATGATCCGTGGTAACGATTGTTACACCTGTGGGAAACGCGCCCGCTACTTGTCTTAATCTTTTTTGGTCCATTTTTTCTATATGATTTTTATTGAATTTCAAGTACTTAAAGTACCTATAATAAATCATTGGCATTTAAAACAACTTTAGGTACTCCTTGTTCATGAAATCCAATTTTTAAACTTATTACTTATGCTCTTCAACTATTATATATGAATCAATTTACTTGGCTAATTTTGATAGTAAGAATGTTACTTAACCGCAAAATGCCCTTCCAGAAAAGTATCTAGAAGGGCATTTAAAGACCTATATATATCAGCCTAAAGGCCTGAAACAAGACATCCTAATTCCGATAGCTATCAGAAGTGCTACCAGTCTAATTATTACAAAAGAAGAACAAGTTACCACAAGTCTTCATAAAGTAAACATCACAAGCATTCACAGAAGAAACTCTAAAGGCCTGTAAGTCTCTATCATTTCTTGCGTTCAACTGTACGTATTGAATACGGTGACGTTTAGTGTAGCCCATATTTCCAGTCATACCATTAGGAATAACTGTTTCAGAGAAAGTATATTCACTAGCGTCGGCGAATCCGTTGGCGTAGCCCATCGCTGTAAATACTTCATCTAAATATTTCTTATCTCTAGCACTACGATTGTAACGATCAGTCAACTTCTTAAAGAAGCCAGCAGCATCTAAGTTATGAGAATTTCCAAATTCTGGTCTAGACCCTAAAGTGTGAATCCGCTTTGGTGTTGCATCCAATGGCAAACTCAAGATACCTGCATCATTACACGCACATACTGGTGGTGGCGGCGGTGGAGGTACAGGAATTTTCAATGGAACAACTGTTTCCTTTTCTCCTGAGCAGTCGATTGCACTAGCAGGCAATGGATACTTAGCAGACTCTCTCATGTTTCCTTCTGTGCCATCATAAGCAATCAACTCATAATCCTCAAAACAATAGATATTCTCAAACTTGAAATTACCATTTTCATCAGCAATCGCCTCTCGTTTTTCACCAGTCGTTAAATTATGCAAAACAATCTTTGAACCAGGAACAATTGTTTCGGTCCCCAAAATTTTTACATCTCCATTTAAAGTATATCCTCTAGGTATTAAAGGAATGATATAAGGATCAGCCATAGCCAATTCCTTTGCCGTCATTTCTCCTTCCCAAGGCAAGTATCCTTCTTTTTCAGCGGTCACTTTGTACTTTCTACGATAAGTAATATCTGGTTCCGCACCACCATTACCATCAGCAACATAAGCTAAAGCAGACCCAACAGGTCCTAATACGTTAATATCTGCTCCAGGTAATCTTTTTGAAGTATTGGCATCTTCTACTGCTAAAATTACAGGTGCTTTATTTACTTTCCAACAGTAAATATCATCTTCACCTTGTCCACCTGCTCTATTAGAAGTCAAATAGCCACTTTCGCCATCTGCATTTTCTACATAACCTAGATCATCTGCCATAGAGTTAAATGGCGCACCTAAGTTGGCAGTCGTCCATGCACCATTTTCCATAGTTGCAGTATAAAGATCTAGGCCACCTAAACCTCCTGCTCTATTAGAAGAATAGGACAAGGCACCAGTAGCAGAAATAGCAGGAAATAATTCATTTCCTGGACTATTGATAGGTGCTCCAAGGTTCATTGGTGTACCCCAAGTTTCTCCCTGTTTTGTAACTTTCCAAATATCCATTCCACCGATTCCGCCTGGTCTATCAGATGCAAAATAAAGGGTCTGCCCATCAGCAGAAAGAAACGGGTGCGTTGTTTCAAATTCATTACTATTAAAAGGAAGATCTTCACCTTTTACCCAAGAATTTTGATCTGACTTTATAGAAGTTGTCAACTTCATAGTCTTACGACGATCTGATTTTCTTGGTGTCGTATTATTTTGAGACAAGATCATCATCTCACCATCTGGAGCAAATGTAGCTGCACCGTAATTGTGCTTTGCCTCTAACTGGTTGGGCACAGAAACTCCTGCCGAAAAACTACAGTCTCCATCTGCTTGCTTACTAGCAAACTTTAAAGACTGAATACTACAAGTATCACACTTATTATCTTTGGCGTAAGAATTATACATAATTCCCTCGCCGTAAGGAACTGCCACAAAATCATTATGGGGTGTATTGATAACCCTGATATTGGTGACAGATACTTCTTCCAACTCCGCTTGACTGAAAGCAGCCACAGACAAGGTTAGAAAAAGTAGCATTAATATATTTTTTTTAATCATGATTATTATGCTTATTATAAGTAATGAATCAAGTCTCAAGACTCAATTCTTGATTATAAGTTTTGATTAGAAGTAACGGAGATTACTCAAATTCTTACTGAAATTATTGAATGAATAAGACAGTAAAAATTCTAAACTACCATTAGAATAATTCTTGATATCACTAGTTGTGAAATCATAAGAAAACCCAGCTCTAAGATCGTTGGTTAATTGATATTGAATCAACCCATCAATCGAGTCGTCTAATCTATAATTTAAACCAACCCACAATTTATCCATAAAAACCAAATTGGCATTGATATCAAATTCAAATGGTGCGTTTCCATGCAAACTAAGCATTGCTCCTGGTACTAATTTGATATTACTAGACAAATCAGTTACAAACCCTAACATCAAATAGTAAGTATGAAAATCATTACCATCACCAGATATGTTAACCTCTCTGAAGTAAGAAGTATTCAATAATTGTGGAGCAGACAAACCGATGTAAAAATTATCATTATGGGTATAATATAATCCTGCACCAAAGTTTACTCTAGTCTTATTATAAGTATCGTTTCCATTCTCAATCGTCAAATCTCCTTGATCTAATGGATTCGTTCGGAAATAGTCTGCACTACCGAATTCAAGTTGAGCCCCTAAACCTAAACTTAACACCCCTTTTTTAGAGACATTAAATTTGTAAGCATACGCTCCATCCAAACGGTTACTGTTGAAAATACCAGCTTTATCACTAGTAAAGCCAAATCCCAATCCACCTCTTCCACATTGGATCGGTGCATGGTAGTTAATGGTTCCAGTCTTAGGAGCTTTGCCATCGGCAAAACCACCTGTCCACTGATTACGGTAGAGCGCGTTCACTACTGGTACGCCTGCACTACCTGCATAAGCTGGGTTATAAGCCAACCTATTAAATAAATAATTGGTATACTGCACATCGTTTTGCGCCATCGCCATAAGGCTGAAAAGCAAGAAGGCAGTTGTATATATAATTCTATTCATTTTTTAAAAATTTTTCATTTTTGATACAAACAATTGTTAATTAAGTCGACTGATGCTTGGGCTTAGACCTGTTAGACTTTGAAAATCTAACAGGTCTCAAGCATTTGCAGTCAACAAAGTTAACTTACCTTATCTTGCAATAGAGACACAACCCGTTGTTGGTTCTACGCCATTTTCTTCGAAAATATAGTAGTATGGTCCAGGAGGTAAATCAGCACCATCGTGTGTACCATCCCAATCATTGTTATAGTTATCAGCTTCAAAAACTAAATCTCCCCAACGGTTGAAGATCTTCAATCCTACATTCTTAAAGTCAGAACAAGGAATGATTAATCTATCATTCAAACCATCTCCATTTGGAGAAATTACATCTGCAACGGTACAATCTAAATCAGAAGGATCTTGATTGACAGTAATTGTAACTGTTGCTTGATCACAAGGTGCAGCTGGACATTCTAAATCACATAATTCGTAAACTATTTGATCTGTACCAATAAACCCAGCAGCTGGCGTATAAGTTAGGTTACCATTAGCATCAATTGTTCCTGTACCATTTGAAGGACCAGAAATAACAGTTACTCCACCACCATTTGGTGTATCGTTACCAGTAATACTTTGACCTGTAATAGATTCTGAATTTAAAATAGTAAATGCATCATCATTGGCAGTCGTCATTGGTGGCATTGCGATAATTGTGATACTAGCAGAAGAATATTCTCCACAAGCCTCATTCGCAAAGGTCCAAGTCACTACATCACCATCTTCTAATCCCATTACATCCGTAGTTGGACTATTAGGATCTACAAAAACAACATCTGCATTACTACTTGTCCAAGTTCCTGTACCTTCAGTAGAAGCATTCCCTTCTAAAGACATTGGAGCCATACCACAAGGATCACCACCATCAGGAGCAGTTGCAATTGCTGCCTCTTCGGTTGGTTTTGGTACAACATTGATAGCCACAGCCTCTGATGGCTCACTTGGGCATCCACCGTCTAACTGAGAAATAACAGAGTAAAATTGGATACCTTCTAAGCTATCCGTTGCTATTTCGATAACGCCAGTTGTACTTGTTCCAACTGTTGCTCCTACAGCATCCAAAGCAGTAAAGGTCATACCTTCTGGAATTGGATCTGGCGAAGTTACATTAAGGACACCTGTTGTACCTTCACAAACATTCTCCTCAGCTACTGTTACAACTGGAGCAGCAGGTTTAGGCGTAACCTCAACAGTTGTTGGAGGAATAGTTGCAGGGCAACCATCTACTGTAACCACTACGGTATAATCACCAGCATTAGCTTCCGTTGCATTCTCAATCGTTGGGTTTTGTTCTGAAGAAGTGTAGCCATTAGGGCCAGTCCATGCGTAAGTAGCACCTTCTACATCTGTAGCCGTCAAGTTGATCGGATCACCGATACAAACAGGGCTATTAGAGCTAGCAGACACCCCTTCCAAACCTTCTTTCAATGCTACTGATGCAGCAGGATCCGAAGGATCAGATGGACAAGAGCCATCTTTGACTACTACGGTGTAATCACCAGCATTAGTTGCTTGGAAATCAGAAATTTCAAGAGTTGGTACATCAGTAGTAGCGACTACCGTCCCATTTAATAACCAATCATACGTAATAGCATCTCCCGTTGCAGCAGCAGTACTTAATGTAACTGCCTCACCTGGACATGCGCTATCTTTATCTGTAGAAATAGTTGGTGTAGCTGGTTTAGTATTTATTTCTAAAGTAGTTGGACCAAAGTTATTTGGACAACCATTTACAGTTACTACCACAGAATAATCACCATTATTAGCTGGCGTTACATTATCTAAAGTAATAGCTGCATCAGCAGAAGTAAATCCATTAGGACCAGTCCATGCATAAGTTGCGCCATCTGCACTTGGAGCAGTCAAAGTGATAGATTCACCTTCACAAACACCACCTGCTGGGTCTGAAGTAATATCGCCTGCTAGAGGAGGTTGAATAGCAACATCTACTGCATTGGATGGATCAGAAGGACAACCGCCATCTCTTGCCACAACCGTATAACTTCCTGCATCTGCATCTGTTGGTGTAGCTATCAATAAAGTTGGTTCAGTCGTTGAAGTAACCACAGTGCCATTCAATAACCAATCATAAGTCACGTTATCACCTGCAACTGCGTCCGTAGATAAAGTAAAACTTTCACCTGGACAAACTGCAGCGTTATCAACACTTAAAGTTGGTGTAGCTGGTTTCGGATCAACTTGAACTATAACTGGATCTAATGTTTTTGGACATTCACCCACAGTAACAGTAACTGAGTATTGTCCACTAGCAGCAGCAGCCGCATTTTCTAAAACAACATCTGCTGTTGTTCCTACAACTCCGTTAGGACCTGACCATTCGTAAGTCGCTCCGTCAACTGGTGTTACGGAAAGTGTTACATCATCTCCTTCACATGCTGGATTATTAACAGGCGCAGAGGAACTAGCTGTAACATTTGGTAAACCACCAGCTGATACATCAACAGCAACCCCTTCAGAGAAATCAGAAGGACAACCATTAACGATTGTTCTTACTTGATACATTCCTGTATTGGCAGCAACTAGCTGCTCAATCACTGCACTAGGCTGAGAAGTCGTAACTAATGGATCTGTTCTACCATCAACATTCGTAAATGTAAATTCATATAAAACATCAGTGCCTTCAACACGTGGAGTCATAAAGACTAATCTTTCTCCTTCACAATGAACTGCTTTATCAACTGTCATTGTTGGTGTAACTGGTTTTGGCGTTACAGCTATACTTACACCTGCTGATGGGCCGCTCGGACAATCACTATTAAGAGCTTCTATTGTATAAGTTCCAGCTTGGCTAGCAGCTATCGGATCTAAAACTAAAGAAGACCCTGTAGCATTTGGTACAACTTGCGAATTTCCGTCCGCTGTAGTCAATGTCCACTGATAGGTATCATCTACTGGTCCATTAGAAGTTAAGGTAACCGCCTCTCCTTCACAAACACTTGTAGTACTAGCAGTAATAACTGGAGGTGTCGAAGCAGAACCAACAGCAATCGCTACACCCGCAGATGGGGCACTTGGACAAGCACCACCTCCACCAGTAGCAACAACAGAATAAGTTCCTGCCTGACTAGCTGAAATTGGATCTAAAACTAGATTTGGACTAGTTGAATTTGCTACCAATTGCGAACCACTTGCATTAGTTAATGTCCATTGATAAGTAATCGCTGGATTTTCTACCACATTGGTACTTAATGTCACTGCCTCTCCTTCACAAACACTCGTTGCACTTGCGATAATAACAGGTGACGCAGGTCTAGGACTAACTGTTAAGCTAATTGCATTTGATGCACCTGAATTACAAGTATCTCTAACCGCAGAAACAGTATAAGTTCCAGTATTACTAACAACAGTTGGGTTTAAAGTAAAGGTAGGAGCAGTAGTCGTAAACTCAGATGTTCCATTTGTCCATATATAAGTAATATCCGCAGCAGCAGGTACTCCCGTAGCTGTGAATGTTACAGCCTCTCCTTCACAAACTTGTGTTGCAGAAGAAGATAGAGTCGGTACAGCTGGTGCTTCACAAGATTCGTCTACTGGAGGTAACTGCTGGAAATCAGGTACTCCGTTATTATCTGTATCCGTTGGATTAGAAGTTACGCCTGTTGCTTGTCCAAATGGATTTACTGCTGGTGTTCCTGTACCAATTAGACCATCACCGTCAGGATCAGCTAGACCGCCTTCGATCACATCATTAATACCATCGCCATCTGCATCTAAATCTCTAAAGTCACCTGGTCCTTCACCATCAGTATTCACCAATGGAGCAAAAGGAGTAATTGGTCCATTTGCATCTGCGATAGCCACTCCATTTGCATCAACAGTAATTGGACCAGTGCCAATAAAACCGTCTGCGTCGCCATCAGGATTTCTATTTTCAACCGTATCATTGATACCGTCATTATCAGAGTCTAAGTCATGCCAATCTCTAATACCATCATTGTCTGTATCTGGCGGTAAAGTAATTGGACCATTCTGCATAACTGGAGGTAGACCATCTGAATTCACAGAAGGAACATTTCCGTTACCATCATCAATTCGTCCGTCACCATTGGTATCATTACCTTGGTAACCACCTTCGATTACATCTAAAATACCATCATTGTCAGAATCTAAATCATGCCAATCTGGAATACCATCGTTATCCCAGTCGATTGGAAGAGGAATCCCAACACCTGTGATAGCTGGATTAATTAATGGTACAAGACCATCACCGTTTACAGCAGGTACATTTCCATTTCCATCATCAATTCGTCCGTCTTGGTTAGAATCAGAATTAGCATATCCAGCCTCAACTACGTCTAAAATTCCATCATTATCAGAATCTAAATCATCATGATCTGGAATACCATCACCATCAAAATCCCAAGGTACGTAATTGGCAACAGCAGTTTGAGCGTCATTCGTTTCTAAATTAACATAAAAACCGTTTGCTCCGAAAACTGAATTATCACCATCAATTACACCATTTCCATCTGCATCTGGTTGATTATGACCCGCCTCTACTAAGTCACTAATACCATCATTATCAGAATCTAAATCAAAATGATCTGGTACATTATCTCCATCAGTATCATAAATAGCAGCGATTTGGTCACATATACCATCATTGTTACTATCTGTACAACTGTTTCCTACTGCTGCATCGTTTGCATCTTCAAAGTTTTGTACACCATCACCATCTGCATCTCCACTTGGGTCTAAACCATTTGGTAAACAAGCAAATCCTTCAGTAGGGTGACAATATTCTAATAAATCAGGAACCCCATCATTATCATCATCAATATCTACTATGTCAGGAATACCATCATTGTCGTGATCTCCTGGGCTACATTCTTGTTGAATATTAATGGCCAAAGTACCTGTACCGAAATTACTAGTTTCAATAAACGCCCATTGGTCTAATAATTTTTCGTTACCGAAACCATCAGAATAAGTGAAAGGGACAGTAGTTGGTTGAGGATTACCTGGAGCACCTCCGCCACTTGTAGCACCTCCGATACCTGAGTGATCGTAGTTGAAACTATTAGCAGGGCTACCAGGGCCATTTAATCTACTAAAAGTTACCCCACCATTATTATTTTCAATATCTTCTAGCAACAAGTGAATTTCTCCACCTCTAACGGTTAAAATATAATTGAAATTAAAATTTGGATTAGCAGGAATAACTGCACCAGTACCATCTGTACCATTCCAGAAAATAGAATCCAAACCAAATCGTACATTTTTATTAATAGTAACATCGACTGGGTCGGTATAAGTACCATTATTATTTAGGTCAATCTGTAATACCGCTTGTCCTTCTAATTCAGAATCAAAGACAAAATTTCCACCTTCTCCCTCTTCTGCCACTAAATCTCCTTGACAAGAACCATTGGCAGGTAAAATTCCTTTAAAAGTAAATGGTTCTACGTTATTTAAAGCAGGAATTTCATTCAACAACCAAGTAGTATGCGTATTATTTCTTTCTGTATCCGTATCCGTCACCAAAGCAGATGTCGGTAAATTAGGATCTGGAGTATTAAAGAATATCTTATTATTACTAATAGGTCCAATATCTGCCGCTTGTGGCTCATATAAATAAGTAGTCCCTTCTACCCAAGTATCAGGACTGGGGGATCGAACATAAGAGCTTCCACCATTAGCTTGATCGAATACATCTGCTCCAATCGTACCAGACATATAAGTAGGAACAAAATCTCCAGTAACCAAACCAAATGAGTTAGAATAAATTGGGAATCCCCAAGGGTCTGTATCCGAGAAATTTACTTGATACAAATATCCTGCTCTAGTTAATATGAAGAAGGTAGGAGAAGTAGATCTAGGTCCATTCGCTCCATCATTTCCATCCAAAATAGAGATATATTCTTTAGAGTAAAGGCGACCTGTCACAGGAGTTCCACCAGCATCACCTGCCCCACCTTGGGTAATGGTAACGTCCCAAGCCAAAGCGACTCTTTGGTGTCTGGTAGGAAATTGCCCTCCTTGAGGCTGATCATTAGCCCTAGTCCAAGGATCACTATTTAGTAAGGCACTGACAAAACCGAGTGCAAAGGGTTCTGGATATCGCAAACGAACAGTATATACACCACTTTGAGTAGCAGTAACAACCCCTGGGCTGTAACCATTACCGCCTGTTGGACCTGCTAATTCTTGAACATCGTTGAAGATAATCGCTCTATCTCCAGCTCCGTCAAAAGTCTGTACAAGGTTACCATTAGGATCATAAACCTCGATGGTGCCACCATTGATACCAACATGACTCGATCCGACATTAATAGATTCCCCAGCATTTGCATATACTTTAAGCTGTTGATTCTGCTCTACATTATAAAATAGTCGATTGCCTGGATAATTTCTGAAATCAACTGACCCTTCTGCAAAAAGAAAGGAGTTACCTGCAATTAGCAGCATAAGTACCATCATCAATTGTCTGATGGGTGGTGGGTAAAATAATTGCTTCATAATCAATTTTAATAGTTTATTAATTCTGGGAATCTAGTGATAGATTGGATTTAAAATAGAGGAATAACTTGTTAGAGCGTAATAAATTAGCTCACAGCAAGGCGTAGAAACGACCAAACAAGCTCCACTTTTATTGAAATGAGTATTTTTTATTAGCTCTAAAAACTGATAGAAAATAGTCATTCTACTCCAATAAGCGCATTCGTTAAATGTGGCTACTTCTTTGTCAAATAGTGAAATAAGAGAAAAGGAATCTCTTATCTTAAATGTCATTTCTATTTATTCACATTTTAAATTTGGTCAACCGCTAGTATCTCTTAGTAAAATCCAATCTATATTAGATAGGCTTCTACAATAATTTAAAACTAAGGTTAAAAAATTTATTTATAGGTGTACTAATGCCTGTGATATATTAAGCACCTTCCAAGAAGATGGATAATTTAGTTTTTTTGTAAGACTAGTTTAAACTTTCAGGCCGTGGTAAGGCCTATTTAGCAATTACTCTTTGTGTGTAGTTCAGTTAATTGGGGATATTATTCGTCGCTAAATAGATTGTGTTAGGTATTAAGTTGCCGTAAAATAGGTCATTAATTTAAAATCACAAAACAGGATAAAATCTGTTTTTTTTCTTTATTCAAAAAATTCGTATACATTTTTGCAAATGTATTGATTATTAAATAAATACGGTAAAAATATTTAAATATTATTCATATTTTAATATGTAACAAAATCACTTTATGCTATATATTAGCAATTAGTAATACGAAGATCAATGCGGAAAGGGTTTCAAAGAATGACAAATAGATCAATTTTACTGTGATAAAGTATTGGAAATTGTGGATAAATTGAAAAACATCCAAAACAAATAAAAATTATGGTTCTTAGACAAATACTGTGGACTATCAGCGGGTCACTTCAAGTGCCCCGCTGATTTTAACAAAATTATAAATCAAAGGGAATCAGTAGGTAGTAATTTGACAAAGAAGATAAAAGACCAACTCTAAAATCTGACAAATACACATAAAAAAAGGGTTATAAAGATCGAAAATCATTTTTCTAATCTTTATAACCCAATTTAGGAAACTTAGTAAAATAAGCTTAGCCTAATGCAATCGCCAACACCTCTTCCATTCGCTCCACATAATGAAACTTAACCCCCTTAATATAACTGGCGGTAATCTCTTCGACATGCTTTTCATTCTCTTTACAAAGAATAATATCCTTGATACCTGCTCGCTTAGCAGCTAGCATTTTTTCTTTGATACCACCAACTGGTAACACTTTTCCTCTAAGCGTAATCTCTCCTGTCATTGCCAAGTTAGGCTTCACTGGTTTCCCTGTGAAAGCAGAAGTCAATGCAGTCAGCATTGTAATACCAGCAGAAGGTCCATCTTTGGGTGTCGCCCCTTCTGGTACGTGAATATGAATATCATTTTCAGTAAAAGCATTTGAGTCTATACCTATTTGTTCGGTATGAGCTTTCAAAAAACTTAGTGCTGTTTGGGCAGATTCTTTCATCACTGTCCCAAGATTTCCAGTCAACTGTAAGTTGCCTTTACCTTTACTCAAACTCGCTTCGATGAATAAGATGTCTCCACCTACCGAAGTCCAAGCTAAACCAACTACCACCCCAGGTACCTTAGTACGCTGATATCGGTCTCTAGAAAACTTCGTTGGGCCTAATATCTTTTTCACGTCATCACTAGTCACACTAACCGCATAAGTCTCTTCCATCGCTACTTTTCGAGCAGTCGCACGCATCACACCTGCAATTTGGCGATTCAGTGATCGTACGCCAGATTCTCTAGTGTAGTCTTGAATGATTTGCTTGATTACCCCAGTTGACAATTTAATATCCTTAGCTTTCAAACCGTGTTCTACTCGCTGTTCTGGAATTAAGTGCTTCTTAGCAATCTCCATTTTTTCTTCGATAGAATACCCCCCAATTTGGATAATTTCCATTCTATCTCGCAAAGCAGGCTGAATCGTACTCAATGAGTTGGCTGTAGCAATAAATAGGATTTTGGAAAGATCGTATTCTACATCCAAATAATTGTCATGAAAGGTCGTATTCTGCTCAGGGTCAAGCACTTCTAATAAAGCAGACGATGGATCTCCTCTAAAATTCGAACCAACCTTATCTATCTCATCTAATATAAAAACTGGATTGGAAGACTTTACTTTTTTCAAAGATTGGATGATTCTACCAGGCATTGCACCAATGTAGGTTTTTCGATGTCCTCTTATCTCAGACTCATCATGCAAGCCACCTAAAGACATTCGAATAAACTTTCGATTCAATGCATTGGCTACCGATTTACCCAACGAAGTTTTACCAACTCCCGGAGGACCCACCAAGCAAATAATCGGTGCTTTCATATCTCCCTTCAACTTCAAAACTGCCAAGTGTTCTAAAATTCGATCTTTGACTTTTTCTAAGCCAAAATGATCTTGATCCAACACTTTTTTAACTTTTTTGAGGTCGAAATTATCTTCTGTATAAATATTCCACGGCAGGTCTAGCATCAATTCCATATAGTTCAACATCACGGAATATTCTGCTACTTGCGGATTTAGTCTTTTTAGTTTTTTAAGATCTTTATCAAAAATGGCTTTAACTTCCTCTGGCCATTTCATCTTAGCCGCTCGATCTTTTAACTTGCCATATTCTTGATCTTGCGGATTACTACCTAGTTCTTCTTGAATCGTTTTCAACTGCTGATTCAAAAAGTAGTCGCGCTGTTGTTTTTCTAAATCTGTCCGAACTTTTGATTCAATCTTATCTTTTAGTTGCAATAATTGCAATTCAGCGTCCATCTTCACCAATACCGCCTCCGCTTTTACACTCAATTCATTAATCTCAAGAATCGTCTGCTTAGCAGGCACATCAATCCCCAGATTAGAAGTAATGAAATTTAGTAAAAAAGCACCATTTTCAATATTCTTCAACATCACATTCGCCTCCGTTGGAATATTTGGTGCCAACTTAATAATCTGTTGTGCCAAATCTTTTATAGAGGCAATCGTCGCATTAAATTCCATCTGATTAGCCGCCTTGACATTAAGGATTGGCTTAATTTTACCAGAAAGAAAAGGTTCTTCTTGAACTAATTCTTCTAAAGAAAAACGCTTTCTACCTTGCAAAATGGCAGTCGTCGTACCATCTGGCATTTTCAAAATCTTCAAGATTCGAGCAATCGTTCCTATGTGGTATAAATCTTCTATTCTAGGATCTTCTGTCTTTGCCGTTTTTTGAGACAATACGGCTATTTGCCGACCGCTTTCATAAGCATGATGTACTGCTTTTATAGATTTGTCCCTACCTACCGTAATAGGAATGACTATACCAGGAAAAAGCACAGTATTCTTCAGTGCCAATACAGGTAAGGTGCTCGGAAAATCTTCTTTCACGTTCATCTCGTCATCGTCTTCATTCATACTCAAAAAAGGCATAAAATCACCTTCTTCATCAATCCCTTGCGGGAAAAAAAAATCTTTAAACATAAATTATATCGCTATTTGCGGTTATTTCAGTCCGTAGGAGGTGCTATTTGCTAAAACATCCCCCTCTAGTTTGCCAAAATGGCAGCAAGATACGAAACATCTTGATTAAATTAGTAAGGGTCGAATACTATGCCAGTCAAAAAAAGATGACAGATTAGGTGATTCGACTACAGATTAGCAGTTTTTTGGCAGCGAGGTGATTTAGGAGTGGTCAAAAAGGCAGGGATTCAGCAGCTATTTAGACGTTGATATTCTCCAACTAATTTATGATTCCAACTAATCTAGACGTTGACTTTTTACCCACAGCTTGCACCGATTCCTATCGGTGAATTATGATACCCACGAACCAGCCCGCATGACGCAGTCGGGCAGGTTCAAGCGTTGACGTTTTTCTAATCTGATAATTTCAAATTGTCTGGTACGTGATTTTTTTATTCCGAATCTAGACGTTGACTACTTAACACGGATTTTTTTAACACGGAACTAGACGTTGACCAATCACTCTCTTTCGAGCTGTTAACTACTTAACGCCTATGCGATAGCCTTAATACTATTCTACCGCTTGTATTTAGTACTTCCAAAACTTCCATTTCTCTTCAAAACTTCGTATATTTATTCATTGAAAAAGGCTACTCCCCCCACAAGTAGATTAAAATTCAAACAACATTGTATTTGAGCAATCATCCCTTTCCTTCTTTTAGAAGCATTCAACGGCTTTTGCCCATCTTTTTATTTCCTACTTTTTAGTATTTTTCTCTAATTTATTACCCCAATCACCTTTACAAAAGATTGATTAACAAATCTATTGTAATCGTGCCCCCAAACACTATTATTCAATACATAAATAGTGTTTGAAATACCAAAACATAACAAAACAAATTTCACAAAGATGCAATTGCCACTCACTAATAAATTTCCACACCTAAGCTGCTTAGTTTTCTTACTATTTTGTAGCCAATTTTTAAGCGCGCAAATTACGGTCGATCGTTTCATGGGGGTCAATACCTTAAGAGAAGATCCAGTCGAAAAAATGAAAGCAGTAGGATTTATTCGAGAGTACCATTCTTGGTATTTGAACGAAGGAAATCCAAGCCAGATACAAACTGATTTTTCACCAAGTTATCCGAATGCCGTCTACCGTTGGGACAAAGTATACCAAGACCTGACCTTTACCAGATTTGGAGCATTTTATGACGAAATTAGAAACGTCAATGATATTCAAATTGCTCCTTCTTTTCTAGGTAATTTATTCCAAATTGTAGATCCATCTAGAGATACCTATCAGAGTGACAATCATATCGTGCAGGAGCAAATTCCAGTGGTCTCAAACGCGAATACTTTAGATCCTGCGTCTTACAAAGCACACGCAGCCTATCTATATCATTATGCCGCCAGATATGGACATAACACCTTCAATGCCAGCGACTTTAACAACATCATCGTTCCTAGAACCCACCCTGAAGAAACGGCAAAAACAGGACTCGGCTTGGTGGAATATATGGAGAGTTGGAACGAACAAGACAAGTGGTGGTGGCGAGGTACAAATCCGACCACCTACTTCGAGCCAGAGGAGTATGCTACGATGTTGAGTGCAGACTATGACGGTCATGGGAATAGCTTAGGTACAGGCATTGGAATCAAAAATGCCGATCCAAATATGAAGGTAGTCATGGGAGGTTTGGCAGAAGCTAATTTAGATTATATTCGAAAAATGGTTGATTGGTCAGTAACCAATCGATCTGCAAGTTTCACACATGGCGTCCTACCCTTTCAAGTTTTAAACATCCATCATTATATTGGAAACAATGCCAACTTTTTGCAATCTACTCAAGGAGTTAGCCCAGAACACGCTGGTTTACAAGCGTTTCTAAAAACCTTTGATGATTATAGAGATTCTTTGAATACCGCAATGGGTACAGATTTGGAGTTATGGCTGTCAGAATTTGGTTATGATACTTTTGGTGAAGGTTCTATAGGTTCGCCAGTTGTAATAGCCCCTCAAATTGGCCCAAACGACTCTTATGAAGTGCAAGGTCAATGGATTACTCGAATTTACTTAGCTGCATTAGCCGCTGAGATTGATCGAGCCATGTTGTTTTTTCTGCGAGATGAGCAAACACCTTATACTGGCTTATACAGTAGTAGTGGTTTATTGGAAAATGCAGCCAATAATTACAAACCAAAAAACTCATGGTTTTACACCTATACCATGAAAAATGTGTTGACTGATATGGTGTTTGATGGAGATGTCTCTCCTTGTGGTGATACGACTTGTGTAAAGATTTTCAAATTCAAGCATGTCGATGCCAATAACGCAAAAACAGTTTATGCGCTTTGGAGTCCAACTTCCTCCGCTAAAGTTTTCGATTATGAATTTGACGAAGAAGATGTTGAAGATGCCACTTTAGTAAAAATGGAGTTACCTAGTATTCATGGAGTTCAATGGACATTGTCAGAGGCAAATCCAATGATTGAAATAAGTGAAAGACCTGTTTTTATCATTAAAGATGGAAATTACTTTCCTCCACCCACCACTTGCGCAGCGAATCCAACGGTCGAAAATGCGACGTGTTCTTCTATCAATGTTCGGCTAAATGCCCCCGATGGCAGTGGCACCTATCAGCTTTGGCACATGGAAGGTAATTTTAGTGCAGCAGATTTCTCTCATCGTTTGGCAACTTTAGTAGACGAAGATTTAGCTCCTAGCGACTCCGTTATTACCGTAGCAAATTTAAAAGCAGAACAACCTTATACCTTTTTCCTATTCCCTGAAGGAGTTGGGGAAAGTGAAACTAATAAAATATGTGCAGTAACAGGTGTGGCAACCGACCAAAGTTGTAAAATCCCCGTCAATCCAAATTGGATTTTTGACGAATACAAAAACACCGTTAATCCAGATGGATTATTTGACAATCAGAATGATTTTGATCCAATGTGTGATCCAAATGCAAGTTTTCCTCCGCAAAGTGATTTATGGGGATTCAATTTTAATTTTGATGAAAATATGTACGTCAGTATAGACCTACAGGAATATTATTATATAGATGCCATTACCATTCATGACGAAGGCAGTAGAGGTTTGCTGACCATAGAAATAGCAGACTCGCCTAATGGACCTTGGACAACCGTAGCAGATTACTTAACGATAGATTATAATGTCTGGAAAACACTAACGAATGTCATTCCTGCCCACATTCCTGTGCGTTATATGCGATTTACAGCAGAGAAAAGTGATGCAGCAAAAGTCGGTGAGTTATTTTTATGTGGTCGCCTTTCCGATTATGATCCCAACATTGCTCCCGGTAAACCTGTCAATGGTTCTATTTCTAATGTTACTTGCGAATCTATGACTTTAGCTTGGGACCCACCATTTGATCCAGATGTACAAGGTTATAAAATTATTAGAAATGGCGGCACTCCTATCACGCTTAACATCCCAGGTAGTCAAACTTATCCAGTCGGCGGCTTAGCAGAAAATACGCTATATGAATTTTCCATTATCACAGTAGATATGGCAAATCAGGAATCAACGGATACGCTAAAACTATCTGCTAGCACTTTTGGAGGTATCAACCAATGTAAAATACCACTGAATGCAACTATGATTTTTGATTATTATGAAGAAATAGGTAACGCTCAAAAATTGATGGACGAACAAGATACTTATGATCCGATTTGTAATCCCTTTAGTGTCCCAAGCAATTTTTGGGGTCCAGATTATTCTCATGGAGATCCAGAATATGTCAGTATAGACTTACAGGCTTATTACGACATCAACGATATTTTTATTCACGATGGTGGAGGTTCTGCTGGAAATATAAAAGTGCAAAAAGCAGATTCGCCTAATGGGCCTTGGACTACTGTCATTGATTATAATGCCGAAAAATTCAACGATTGGATAAAGTTCAATGAGCCCGTAGCGGGTTTAGTTAGGTATCTTAGATTTGAGGCAAGCAATGATGATAATGTAGCAACTGGCGAAATATTTATTTGTGGAGAAGAAGACACCAACTTCAACCCCAATATTAAACCAGGAAAGGGTAGAAATGGGCTAATCTACGATATTTCTTGTGAAACAATGGGTTTGGCATGGGAACATCCTTTCGATATGGATTTAAAAGAATACGTCATTTTTGGAGGACCAAGTCCTGATACAATTCCTTACACAGCCGACAATCCTACCGCTTTGGTCAATAATTTAATGGCAAATACGGACTATAATTTTAAGATCATTACCATAGATCAGGCTGACCAAGAATCTGTAGACACCTTATATATTAGTGCAAGCACTTTTGCTGAAGGAGAATGTGATTTAGTTTGTAATTTTTCTTGTCCTTGCGCTATATGTATTCGACCAAGTTGGGTCACAAATCTTACACCAGAGACTGAGTTCAACGAAATGAATTTGTTTGACAACCCCGACCAAGTTCCTTTCTGTGGGACAGCAGGAAGTTGGATCAATGCAGCAAACTTCTGGGGCAAGCCTGATTTTCCAGCGACAGGTCCTCCACCATCTTCTGTACAAATAGATCTACCTGTGTTATATGAAATAAACGATTTCCACTATTTTAATGGTGGTGCAGCGGCTGGTACCTTCACCGTTTCCTATCAAGATACGGATGGTAATTGGCAGCAACTTATTTCGGTTAAAACGGGTAATTATACTTGGGAAAAATATGATGGGCCTTCTTTTGTTACCCAGAAATTTAGCTTATCCTTGCTGGATGGAAATGCGAGAATTGGCGAGATCGGTATCTGTGGTACGGTCTTCGAAACCTGTACGCCAAGTTTAGATATAAACACTCCAATTACACAGGCGGATACCTTCCAAGCAACGACCATTACTGCCTCTTCTACAATAGCCGCAAGTATTGATGTTGCTTACCTTGCGGAAACTTCTATTACCCTCACAAATGGCTTCCACGCTGAAGCAAATAGTAACTTTCTAGCTCAAATAGCTCCGTGTCCAGAGGGTTTTTCTACGGCTTCTAACCAAGAATTCTATTCACAACTACAAACCAGTACTATAAAATTGGAAGAAAAATCAAGTTTGACAGTTTTTCCTAATCCTTTCCAAGATTATGCCACACTAGTTTACCAAACACCTAAAGAGACATCCGTAAAATTAGATATTTACAACAGCAGCGGAAAAGTAGTTAACACACTAGTTAACAATGAGTTGACTCCAAAAGGACAGCACAAAATCGAATTCTCACCAACTAATCAACAAGGAGGTTTTTACATTGCTAGACTCCAAATCGGCAGTGAAGTATTATTGAAAAAAATGGTTATAATTGGTCATTAATTTCATATTTTTATTTTTTTTAAATTAAAATTTTTTATTTATTTTTAAAATTCTTAATCTGTTGGTATTAAATTTGCAATTTAGATAAGACACAGCTGCTATTCCATTCTTTCGTTGATTACCACACCAAACAAAAAAATATACGTACTGTAGTAAAGACTATTACGTCTAAGCTATATTTTTTAGAGAGAAATATTTCTATGAGAAAACGAGCAGACCGATCAATTTAGTGGTTCGGCGATAAGACTATGTTATCGCTTGAAACTACTAAAGGACGATTAAGAATAGATGATTGCTTCTCAAATAATTATTCCTGCTCAATTGATTGAAAGTCGATTGGAAGAAAGGCGAATTATAAAAGCATCATTTTTTTTTCGTCAATAGGATGGTATTGCAACCACACATAATTGTCAATGAATCTTACATTAAAAAAACATTTTTCACCAAACACTAAAAGTTTTGGTTGGGTGCTTACCTTTTGCCTGATGGCAAATATGGGTAACGCACAAAACATAACCGAAACTTTGACTATCCGAAATGTAGAAAGCATCAATACCAAAACTTTGGAATATGCCCCGCTCATTTATGGAGATCAGTTGGTCTTTACTTCAACCCGACCAACTGCTGGTAGTCCGATGACTAAATGGAGAGATGAAAAGAGTCAATTTTCTGATTTATATGTGGCAGACAAAAGTAATTATGACGGCTTTATAAATATACGGAGACTACCAGGTAAGGCGAGTAGTCCAGTACACGATGGTGCAGCGGCTCTTAATAAAAATGGCAAAGAGCTATTTTTTACGAGAAGTAATGAAAAAGGTAAGAATGAAAAAAACATTATCAATTTAAAAATATATTCTGCCCAATTAGTCAATAATGTTTGGCAAAATATGCAGGAACTCCCGCTCAATGATGAAGACTTTTCTAACTGTCACCCAAGTCTTTCAGAAGATGGGAGTCAATTAATTTTTGCCTCTAATCGGCCTGGAGGATTTGGAGGTATGGATTTATATAGAAGTAGAAATATTAATGGAGTTTGGCAGCATCCTGAAAACTTAGGTCCAACTGTCAATAGTGCGAATAATGAATTATTTCCATTTTTAGCGGCAAACGGTACCCTCTACTTCTCTTCCAATAATACCAATAGTTTTGGAGGTTTAGATATCTTCAAAGCGGAGAAAGCAGACAACTCAGATGAATTTTTAAGGGCTCAAAACTTAGGAGTTGATTTTAATTCTACTGCGGATGATTTTGGCTTTTGTGAAACACCTGATGGAAAAGAAGGTTATTTTTCTTCTGATCGAACAGGAGGAAAAGGAGGAGATGACATCTATCATTGGAAATGGGAGGAAGTTATTTTGCCACCAGATCAATTAAGCATCTTGATCTATGACCAGCATAGTAAAGAGCGTGTTTCTAATGCTTTAGTAACCATATTTGACGATGGCATCACCACTACTCAAAACGACGTCTATCCAATAGCCAAAATGATGAGCTTAGGAAATACACCTAATCAAAATCCTTATAAGCAATTAGAAAAAAGGAATTATCAAACAGGTAGTCGAGGTAAGATTTCAATGATTTTGGAGGGAGAAAAATCTTACACTGTTTTTGTAGAGAAAGAAGGATATTTACCATTGAAAAAAATATTATCCGCTAGTGAATTGGCTAATAAGAAACAATGGGACTTAGTCTTAAAACGAAAAGCTGGCATTCCTCTAAAAGTGAAGGCTATCAATATGCCATTTAGAGAAGCTGCCTCCTATGTTTCGCTAGAATTACTAAATAAAACGACTCAAAAAACAGAGCGAGCCATCAGTGATGAAATGGGCAACTTTGTTTTTTATCTAGCTTGTGATTGTGAATATGAGTTAACAGGAGAAAAGACTGCTTTTAGAAAATACCAAAAGAATTTCTCGACTAAGTATCGAAATTGTGGAAATTTAAATGCCATCAATACAGAAATCTATTTAATAGAACAAGAGGTAATTGCGGACATTGTCAATACAGAAAATAAACGTTTTTCCTCTATGACTCAATATGAGCAACAGGGACTTTATAAGGTCGGAGAGATTGCACTATTAAATAAGATGACGTTTACAGAGAATAAAGCCGATTTATTACCAAACACAATCGAGGAATTAAATCGAGTATATCAATTTCTAAAAAGTTACCCAAATATAAGCGTGGAGCTTTCGGTTCATACCGACGCAAGAGGCACTGCAAAATTTAATCATCGGCTAGCCCGAAAAAGAGCAGATGCCATCTCGAAATATTTACTAGATAAAGGGACGCCAAAAGAGCAAATCAGCACGATTGGTTACGGCGAAGATAAACTACTCAACCATTGTTCTGATGGTATTCGATGTAGCGAAGAAGAACATTTACAAAATAAGCGAGTAGAAATGAAAATTACAGCGGTCAATCGCTTGAAAATGGAGCATTTGATTGGGCAGCGGTAGGCGGGTTACGGGTTGCGAGTTTCGGGTTTCGGGTTTCGAGCGCAACCCGCAACTCGCAACCCGCAACCCGATACAACTTATGCCAAGAACTAGACAAAAATAAATTTAGAAAACACGAGGACGGCACATTTATCGTTTTAGAAATTGACGATTAAAAAAAATTCTGGGTAATATCCTAGCGGATAATTGCCTAATTTATATTCCAATTACCGACAGCATTAAAATTGAAAAAAACAACCGTTAATAAGACCTACTAAGTCGATTCAGTAACCGTACTGGATTGGCTTTTTTATTGGGAATAGGTAAGGCAGTTTACAAAGACAAAAAAAACAAGTTAAAAAATGACATATTCGTTTATGATTTAATATATTTGCAGTCTTTTTTGAAACAGATACATCTCAAAAGAGTTGAATACGAAAGTGGGTTAGAAAATAACTCCCTCATCTATTCCAACTAACCTGCAAAACGGAATTTTTTCTGTCTCTGAAACACTATAGTTTGATTACGTAGAGAATCATACTCACACCTCCTAGATTTAAACCTTTGCCTATTTTTTGTGAAGCCCCTTGCGGTATGTAAGTATTAGACACTTACGGCAACAAGTTGCTATAAAATTATAGTCCATTTCATGAATGGCATCTATTACATTTTATAGTTTTATTTTAAAAAAAAGATAGGCGATTTTCGCAATTTTTTTGCTAAAAAGAAGTTAGTTGAATTAGTAAAAGTTTTATATAATAATTTTAAATAATTTAAGACTTGTGCTTTATTTTTAGAATTATAGATACAAACATAAACATAATTATATCCCATGCAAAAACTGATTACATTCTGTTGTATTCTATTTCTTGGTTCGCAATTATTTGCCCAACAATTGCCATTATTCTCTCAATATCAGGACAATTATATGGCAATTAATCCAGCCATGGTTAGTCGAGATTACTTGATACACGAAGACAATCTTTCCTTTGGTGCTTCTCACCGAAATCAGTGGGCGGATTTTGAAAATTCTCCACAAACACAATTAATCAGAGGCGAATATTTATATGAAAATGGAAGTTTTGGCCTACTAACTGGTGGTTATTTAATCAATGACCAAACAGGTCCTACAGGTTTGACTGGTTTATACGGTCGGATCGGAGGTATTTTGGCAGGTGACCCTTATTATGGGGGTATTGCTTTAGGACTAAGTTTAGGAGTTGTTCAATATAGAGTCGATACGAGAGAGTTAAATCTGAGAGATCAAGACGACATTGTAGCAGCGGATAATCAACAACAATTATTCCCAGATGTGGGATTTGGCTTATATTATTACCGTCGATTGGAAAGCGGAGACGATTTAGTTTATGCAGGTGTATCCATACCGCAAACTATTGGTTTAGATACAGAGTTCCAAGATGAAACAGGTAATTTCTTCCTAAAACGAATGCAGCATTTCTACGCACAAGCAGGGATATTCCACTTTTTAGAAGATGAAAGTTATTTAGAATTGGCAGGTTGGGCTAAGTATGTGCAAGGCGCACCGGTCAACGTTAGTGTCAATTTCCGTTACCAAACCAATGCAGCTATCTGGATTGGTGTAGGTGGTTCTACCGCAGGTAGTGCCCACGCAGAAACGGGTGTATTAATCGGCGAAAGAGCTGGCTTCAATAGCAATATCAGAATTGGCTATGGCTTCGATTATAACTTTAGTTCCTTCGGCCCAGCAGCTGGCGTGACTCACGAAATTAGTGTTTCTTACTCTATTCAAAAGTAGGCTAGTTACTAGTTGCTGGTTGCTAGTTTCGAGCGCAACCAGCAACTAGCAACCAGCAACTAGCAACCAATAACATTCTATCCATAACATAAAAACACCCATGTACAGGTACTTAAAATTTATCATCACTGGTTTTGTTGTTTTTTTCACTACGCTTTCGGCTTTTGCACAGCCGACCCTAGTTTTAAGTGACGCAACTGTCCCTTCTGGTAGTATTACCACCATAGATGCATCCGTAATGGATTTCACAGATATAACTAAGATGCAATATTCTTTGAATTGGAATACTGCTGAATTAGAATTTATAGGCATAGCTTCCATCAACATGGATAACGCCTTAGCCCTATCAGATGCCAATATTGATGCCTCAGGTGCAGCTATGGGAAACTTAGTTTTCTCTTGGGAAGATCCCAACGGTGTAGGGATGGTTTTGGAAGATGGTATGAATTTTTTCAGTATAGAATTCCGTGCTTTAATAGCAGAAGGAGAGACAACGGAAGTAAGTTTCACGGATACACCAAGCGAAATTATCATTAATAGAAATATATCTGGAAATGCCAATATTTACGACCCTGTAAGAGTTCCTCCGCGAAATGGAACGATCACAGCTACAACAGGAATTCCTGATGTATTTTTTAATTTTATTCCAACGGAACCTTTAGATGTGCTTTGTAAAGGAGATCAAATTTGTTATGATTTAACGGTATCAGGCTTTGTGGATATTATCAGTGTGACTGCTGCAATAAGTTGGGATAGCAGCGTGATAAAGTTCGTTGAAGCAAGAGACTTTTCTAGTATAGAAGAAGATAAATTTCAAGTTCCCGTAGATTCATTGGGTAATTTTGATTCGATAGCCAATTTCTTATATTTTGATGATGCACTAGCCACATTAACGCTACCAGACAGTTCCAAAATATTTACCTTATGTTATGAAGTAGTAGGCGAACCAAATTCAACTACTACGATTAAATTTCTAGACAGTAAAGAAAAAGCGACTGAAATTGTAGATGAACTAGGCGTAGAATATGATGTTTTCCAATTAAACAATCCAACGATTAATGTATCTGACTGTCAAAGTATTATTTCTTTTACCACCGACTGTAAAGACATCAAAGCTGAAGAAACCGTCTGTATAGATTTTACGACTACCAACTTCCAAGATATTACCAACCTGAAGTATACCGTCACTTACGATCCAACGCTTTTAGAATTTGTGCAAACTGAAAATTATAATTTGAATGGATTGACAGCCGCTAATTTTTCAGATAATAGCGGAGTATTAGTTTTAGATTGGTCCAGCCCAACAGGAGAGACGGTTGCAGATGGAGATTTTCTATTTGCCGCATGTTTTAAAGCGATAGGACCAGTTGATAGCATCAGTTCGCTCACTTATTTACCCTTAGCGGGAAATGGTTTTAATGTAGAAAATAGCAGTGGAGAAAGTTTAGAACCACAGTTTTTTGGCTGTGAAGTACAAATACTACCACCAACGGTTAGTATCACAGCAGGAACAGTCGCTGCTCCTCCAGGAGAAGAAATCTGTATCCCATTAACAGTAACAAATTTCCAAAATATCACGCACGTAGAAATGCCAATAGAATGGGATCCTACCGTGTTAGAATATGTAACTATCAATACCGTTGGGCTTACTGGCTTATCTTCTGCTGACTTTGAGATAAAGGATGTGATAGACGGGAAATTACAATTGATTACATGGGATAGTCCAACTGATGAAGGTATTACACTACCAGATGGATCTACTATTTTTGAAGTTTGTTTTAGAGTGACAGGTGAATTAGGTGATGAAACAGCAATAGCCTTACCTGTATCAAATGATAATCCACCATTTGTTATTAACAGCAGCGGAAAATTCCCAGATGTGGCACCAGTAAACGGCCAAGTCACCGTAGCAGCAGGTGGCCTAGTCTTAGAATCTATGCCAACAGAAGTACTAGAGGATGAATCATTTTGTGTAGATATCACCGCCCGAAACTTTAATAATATTGTCTCTTTACAATATACACATATCTACGACTCTACTGTTTTAAATTTAGATTCTATCGTTATTCGGGCTGACCAAGTCTTACAAACAGAAGATATTAGTGCTATCGGTAGTGACCAAATAGCTGTAGCATGGATTTCTGAAGATCCTGTAGCAGGCAATACTATAGCAGATGGCACCGTGCTTTATAGTCTCTGCTTTACCGCTAAGGCAGCAATCGGCAGGTGTAGCAACTTTGCTTTAGATGAAACCCAAGAGGTAACGACGGTAGAAAGTGCAGGAGATAATGTTGGTATTTTTAATAATATAGGGGACATCTGTGTAGATAATTTTGGCTTAATCGTTTCCGATTCGCTTCATCCAAAATGTGGAATTGGAGAAGGTCTACTGACCTTAGATGTACCTGGTGATCCAGGAGAATCCTTCTTCTACTTTGTTTCAAAGGACGGTCAACAATTTATCAATAACCAAGATGTAGAGAACGGTCAAATTATACTGACTGATCTTGCCGAAGGTGTTTATTCGGTCAGACTGACTTCTTTATCAGATTTATCAAAAACAGTAACAAAAGTATATGACCTTTCTTTAAGCGATAGTGATTTACCAATGGTTGATCTAGGAGATGATCTCGATGCAGGATGTATCGAACAAGGCACTCCAATAGACCTAACGATAGACGCTAGTGATTATACGCTACCACAAAATGCAGGAGGAGTTATTAGCACCACATGGGTCGTCTCAGGTACAGAGGGGATGATTGAAGGAGATACTTCTAGAGATGTTGTTAATGTTGTCTCTACGGGTACTTATATCTTCACCGTTTTAGTTAGCAATACCAATTGTTCAGCTTCTGATACCATCTCTGTCATTAGAGCACAACCACCACGAGTACAAGTGGTAAAAGGCGGTACTTTAGGTTGTACAAATAGTACTGTTCAATTAGGTATTGAAGTATTTAATCCAGAAGAAAATCCGAACGCAACGTTCTCATGGTCTACAGAAGATGGCAACATCGTCAATGAAAATACCCTTCTTGACCCAGTAGTAGATCAAGAAGGACTTTATAAATTTACAGTCATCGATACCTTAAATAATTGTATTGTTTCAGATAGTACTTTTATCATTGAAGATAGAATCAAACCTGTAAATGTAGACGCAGGGCAAGACCGAGAAATGGGTTGCGAAGACGACTTCTTAAGATTAACAGGAACAGGAGACCCTGGGACAGTAGGCGAATGGTCCACCCCAAATGGCTCTTCCATTGCCAACCCTAATGCTGATTCACTTCAAATAGCAGATGTAACTAGAGTAGGTACTTATATTTTCACAGCAACAAATCCAATTAATGGTTGTGCGACTTCGGACACCATGATGATTAATGCAGATGAATCACTACCAGTCGCCCAAACGGCAGACTTAGTGATTATTGGTTGTGATACGACCCTAGCTACTTTAGATGGATCAAATTCTTCGGTAGGAGCCGTTTTCACTTACCGTTGGGAAGATCCTAATAATGAATTAATTTCTACAGAAAATATAACAACAACAGAAACAGCGGGCGATTATTTATTCATCGTCACCAATAACAATAATGCTGATTGTATCTCAGATAGTATAACCGTAGTCGTAAGAGAAGATAAAGCAGAACCTCAAGTGTCGATTCCTAATAGCATTACTTTTAGTTGTATGACGGAATGTACGCCATTAAGTGCGGTCGTTCCAGAGGGAGATAATTATACGTATGAATGGACGACTGATGATGGAGTATTATGTGGAGGAGAAGATAGTTCGACGGTCATGATCTCTTCCATTGGCGTTTATAAAATCATTGTCACCAATACAGAAAATAATTGTGTGAGTACAACTCCAACTATTATTGGTGGAGATGGCACACAAATTTTTGCAGAAACAGGACCAGATAGATTAATTGATTGTCAAAACGACGTTGTGACCCTTGACGGTAGAGGTTCTGATACGGGTAGCCCGACCTTAGTTTTTTCTTGGGAAAATGAGGCAGGTATAGAAATTTCTAACGAAACAACCGTTGATGTCTCTGAACCAGGAGAATACACTTTAAATGTAATAGATACAGAAACAGGTTGTGACGCCGTCGGAAAAGTATCCGTCACCATCGATCAAGAAAAACCTTTCGCATCCGCAGGAGACGGCTTAGAAATAACGGGTTGTGAGTTTCCAACAGGTAGCACCCTGAACGGAGAAGCATCTGACCAAGGCACGAATATCGCTTATTCGTGGACATCAACCAGTGGTAATTTAGTGGGAGATACAACGGTGATTGCACCAGAAATTTCTGGTCCAGGCAGATTCGTTTTAACCGTTACGAACAGAATAAATGGTTGTTCTAGTACAGATGAAGTATTGGTACAAAGCGATGTCATTATTCCAATCGCAAATGCAGGTACAGATCAAGAAATAAATTGTGACCAACCAGAGGTAACCTTAGCTGGATTAAGTGAGGAGTTACCTTCGGGAAGTGAGATTAATTGGACCACTAGTGATGGTAACATCATAGGAGAAGCCGACCAATTAGCTGTAATG
The DNA here is from genome assembly GCA_937924145.1 of uncultured Saprospiraceae bacterium. Lineage (GTDB taxonomy): Bacteria > Bacteroidota > Bacteroidia > Chitinophagales > Saprospiraceae > JAFMDF01. The sequence goes on along the minus strand of CALDTJ010000518.1, from coordinate 9,429 downwards.
GTAGATGCAGCAGGGACCTATACCTTAACAATCGTTAGTCCAGATGGCTGTTCTGCCAGCGACGAAGTAGTCGTAGATGCGAGCAACTTAGATATACCAGAAGCGAACGCAGGTCAAGAACGAATGATTACTTGTAACCAACCGTTGATTATCAATGGGACAGGAGCAATGGGACCTAATATCGCTATAGAATGGACGACAATTGGAGGAAGTATTGCCTCAGGAGGTGATACTTATACACCAGAGGTGAACAGGGGTGGAAGTTATACTTTAACTGTTACCAATACAGAGACGAACTGTAAGAATACGTCTGTAGTCTTGATTATAGACGAAGGAGATTTACCAGTTGCCAATGCTGGAGACAATCAAGAAATATGTATTAATGAAACCACTTTAATGGCAGAATTGCCAACTGGGTTTGAGGGTACATGGAGGACATTAGAGCAAAGTATGGTAGTGAGTCCAAATGATGCGAACACTAGTGTGGCAGATTTAGAGGAAGGAGAGAATACTTACCTATGGACGCTCTCTAGTGACGAATGTGGTGCGTTTAGTACAGACACCGTAGTGGTAAATGTCCCTACCCTACCATTCGCCAATGACGATCAATTTGAGATTCAGCCAGGTCAAAGTTTCAGTTCCTTAGATTTGATCCAAAACGATCAGATTAACTCTGATAATTTCACTGTTAACATCCTTGAACAACCAACTACGGGTAGTTTAAGTGAAGTGGGCGATGGCATTTTTGAATTTACTACGCCTGCAAGATACTTCGGTACGCAGCAGTTCCAATACGAAGTTTGTAATGCTACTTGTTCTAATTTGTGTTCGATTGCAAATGTCCGAGTTGTTGTATTACCGGGTGCAGATGTCGATACGACGAACACTGTTCCAAATGCCATTACCCCAAACGGTGACGGCATGAACGATATGCTACTAGTAGATGAATTAATTTTCGATGCCGTAGATTTTCCAAAAAGTGAAATGGTGATTTTCAACCGTTGGGGAGATATCGTTTTCCGTGCAAGTCCATACAACAACGATTGGCAAGGACAAAGCAATAATGGAGATGAGTTGCCAGAAGGTACTTATTATTACGTACTTAGATTGGATATTTCCGAAGGGGAAGTGATGAAAGGAGATATTACGATATTGCGATAACTACCGTTGGGTTAGCTATCTTTTTCAAGACTTAATTTTGGTAAAAAATTAGGTTTTGGAGAATAGCTAACCTAACTTCTAATAATTATTGATTACGTTGATTACTAATTATTTTTTTACAAAGTACTCATAATCAGATATTTGCAACCAAAATCATTAATCAATTTTTTCGAAATAAAATATTAAAGACCGCATACTTCAATAATTTTGGTTTTTAGCATAGTTTAACCTTTATCGGAAGAGTTAGGTTAGCAGTTTTAAGGGCATCAATTCTTTCGAATTGATTTCCTTAAAAGACTGCTAACCCAACGTGAAATCAAGAAAGCCAAGTCTCGAAAGAAACTTGGCTTTTTTGTTATTGGACCTAATCAATAAGATATACAGAAATTTTCGATTTTCGATTTTTTAATTGACTAATTCCAAAAATAAGTATCAGTAGAGATATAGCGATCTGGAAATCTATCTTAATGCCTATTTTGAATCAAGCTGTTGCCGCCTATAGTTATCCAAAAGAAGAAATCAAAGCAATGATGCTGGCTAAATTAAAAGCAGGTTATGGGATTGATGCACACATAGATGGTTCGCCTTCTTATTATTTTTTACACAAAATACATATACTTATCCAGACCAATGAGTAGGTAGATTTTTTCATTCATCCCAAGCATTACCATTTAAAAGAAGGTTTTGCTCATGAGGTTAATAATATTGCATCTCATAGTGTGAACAATAATGGAAGTGAAGATCGGATTCATTTGATTTTTGAATATATGGAAGAGGGCTAAAGGTAGCTATCTCAAAAGAAAATAAAAAAGACTTCGTTCATCCTGTCTCATCTTTTGAGTGCCCGAATCTTCTTAGGGCCATACCATAACCAAACACCAGAGGCAATCAGAATTAAGACTCCAATCCCTAAAACATTCATAGAAAGCAATTTAAAACCATCACTTATAATAGAACCATCGTGAAGGCTTTCTATCCAATCAGAATATCGTTTGGCAATAGACAAAACTTCACCTGTCGTTCCATCTATTTGGACTTCCCAGTTGCCTTCTTCAAATAGGACTTTGACCATCCCTTTCGACGGACGGACATCTAAACGGTCTATGACATTGCCTTGTTGGTCGGGATGGGCTTTGTAGAATTCGGTGGTAGCCAAATTGGATAATTCACTGACTGATTTCCAAGTAGAAAGGTCTTTATTTACCCCTTTTATGGTAGGCGGTTGGATCAGATCAACATCTTTTTTTAGAGAAAGGAGAATACCTGTAACTGCACTAATCAGTAACAATACTGCCAGTAGTAAACCTGTATAACGATGGAATTTTCGAAAGTCTCTTAAACTCTTTACGTATTTCTTTAACTGCATAATGTTTCAACCCAATGGATAGTCGTTTCCGACTGCTACAAATACGACACAAAGTTACAATTTTATAGTTATACTTTTAGGAAACCAAATAGTTACTATACTAAAACATCTTGTTACTAAATTAACTAATTAATGTTACCCTACCAAACTTATTAGAACTATAAATCGTTGATCGTGAGTTGGGTTAGCAGTCTTTAGATCGTCAGGTAAAAGATTAATATTATTAAGACTAGTTTTGTCAACATCCAAATCTGTTGTTCTTCATTAATCCGTTGTATATTTTTATTACACAACGGATTAATGAAGGACAACAGATCCAAGCGTTGATATATTTCTTCTTTATAATATCCATTTTTTATCTGATTATCTAATCACCATCAAATAATTGATTATCAAATAAATACGTATTATACAAAATTAGCTTGACGCCAATTCGGTAGCTATCAGGAGTCTGATAAGTATACTTATAATCAATGTTTTACAGTTTACGTATCAGTCTATTCACGGTCAGCCTGTAACCTAACTTTTTGATGCTTTAATTTAGGTAGTAAGTTAGGTTAGCTATTTTTTAAAACTTATAACCATTCAAAAACGACTTGACATCCATGCGTTTTTTGCCAGCCAATTGTAGCTCTTCTAAACAGACATACCCATCTATCGTACTGATTTTCAAATATTTCTTATTGTCAGAAAAGTACTTGCCTGGCTCCTGGTCATGGTCAATGATTTCTTTCGTCGTTTTGAAAATCTTCAATTTTTTATCTTCAAAAGTCGTCCAAGCGGTAGGAAAAGGGCTCAACCCTCTAATAAAATCGTGTACCTTTTGAGTAGGTTGGATAAAATCTATTTCACAAGTCTCGTGATAGATTTTAGGTGCTTTCGTAGCGGCGGTATCTTTTTGAGGAACTGGTTTATAATTGCCACTTTCCAATGCTTTGACAGATTCGAGTAAAACGCCTGCGCCCATTTCCATCATGCGGTTATAGACTTCGCCTGCTGTTTCGTTTTCTCCTATTGGTAAAGATTTTTGATATAACACATCTCCTGTATCTATCTTATGTTTGAGCAAAAAGGTGGTTACGCCCGTTTCCTTTTCCCCTTTGATGACAGCCCAATTGATGGGTGCTGCGCCTCGATATTTTGGTAATAAGGAACCATGTAAATTCATTGTGCCTAATCTCGGCATATTCCAAATGACTTCAGGTAACATCCTAAAAGCTACAACTATTTGCAAATCCGCTTTCAATGCTCGTACCTCTTCTACAAAGTCTGCATTTTTTAGATTTTTGGGTTGTAATACCTTTAAACCTTGCTCCACTGCATATTTTTTAACCGCTGATTCGATCAATTTCTTCTTGCCTCGACCGCCTAACTTATCCGTTGCGGTCATGACTCCGACGACATCGTAACCATTCTCTACTAAAATTCTTAAAGAAGGAACCGCAAAATCTGGCGTCCCCATGAAGATAATTCTTAAACTCATTGATTGTTAAACTTTATGCTGAAACGATTGATTTAGTCTTTCCAGCCCTGCAATGGTGGAAAGACTTACAAACGAGAAAATTAGATAATAAACTATATTTATAAGACGAATTTGCCTACTCGAAGTCTCTATTTCCTACCGTCAAAGTTTCATCTTTGATTCAATTTCCTTAATTTTGATTGAAATAACAGACAAAGTTACTATTCATTGATTACAAAACCCCAGTACTGGCGATTTCAATCGCCAACATTTTTACATTTTATGTCTGTTGGCGACTGAAGTCGCCAGTACTGAAGACAAATTCGGCTATGAGAAAAACGTTTTTTGGACTCCTCTTAATTGCGATATGCTCCCTCACTACGCATGCACAAAGTACTACCTTAGAAGGCTATGTTTTCGAAGGTGGTAATCAAGGCTATTTAAATTCAGTCGATATTAGAATTATAGAAACGACCTCTGATCGTTTGATAGCTACAACTTTTACCGATCAATATGGCTTTTTCACCACCATGCTTCCGATTAATCAAACTTATGTGATAAGGGCGGACAAGGATTTATATCAGTTTGAAGAAACTACGGTTTCGGTCCAACCTAGTGATGCAGGTCAAAAGGTTCATACTCAGATCAGGATGTTTCGGTTGGCAGATGCATTTGGCAATCCAAAATATACAGAAAAATCTGGCAATTTGGGTACGCCTTCTATGATGGCAGTGGCAGAAAGTTATGGTATCGACAGCAAGCAAATTATTCCAACTGCTAATCCCGAAGGCGTCGCTTTCACAGATGCTATTAGCGAAAATGATCCTTATGCAGCAGTTACAAATGCTACTAGATTGGTGGATAAAAACTATAATGAGTCATCGGATCGAGAGGCGATGAAGTATGCAAAAATGCCAACTGCTTACAAACCAACTGCAAAAATAAATTTGGCACAACCTATCACAGAACGTGCGCCTAATAAGCACCTTACTACTCCCAATCAACCTATGGTGCCTAAAGAAATGAGTATTCCTGATCCTCAATTTGGAGAAACATTGGTTAGAAGTGCAGATGATTTTGCACGTACTCGCGATATCCCTGCTTATTATACTGGGTATAAAATTGAGTTTATTACTTCTTTTAATGAATTACCAGCTAATCATGAAATTTTCCAGAGGCATGGAAATATTACTATGGAAAGAAAATCAAATGGTATTTACAGCTACTTACTTGGAGATTTTATGGCTGCGGATATTGGTCAGAAATCTTTAGAAGAAAGTATGTTAGAACGATACCCTAGTGCGACTTTAATCGCTTATGAAAATGGTAAAAGAATTAATAAAAGATTGCTAAAAAAGGTAAAAACTAAACCCGTGTCTCCTCCTCCTCGATAGTGTAGAGCACCACTTTTTTCTTTTTTCCTTTCAGGGAAATATTCCCAATTTTTCGAGTTTCTAGGTGATTGGGCGCAATACCAACAATATCTAATAATTTTTTGGAAATCAACAATTTAACACCAAAATTATTACACATTGATTGGATTCTAGCCGTTGTATTCAAAACATCACCTGAGAAGACAATATCTCTTTTTAAAACACCTATTTCCCCAATCGTAACCATTCCATAATGGATGCCTGCTTTGAAATCGGGTACGACGCCGTATTTCTCCATATATTCTTCTGATTTCCGATTAATCGCCGCTCGGATATTATAGAAACAACGAATGCAATTTCCATTTTTAATACCATTTTTTACTTTCCAAACAATGATGACTTCATCGCCAATGTATTGATAAATACTTCCTCGTGAGTATAAAATTGGATCTGTTACATCCTTAAAAAAATCATTTAACAACTCAAAAAATTGGATATGCCCTATTTGTTCAGCAATGGTTGTTGAACCTTTCATATCCAAAAACATAAAAATTCGCTCCTCTTCTCTCGGATGATGGTATTTGCCCATCACCAATTGCCGTAAAACCCCTGCTCCATATTTTTCATTGACATCCAACAAAAGATTGGTCAGAAATATAATAATTAACCAAAATACTAAGGTTTTGGCTAGAAAGAAACTGGTATAATTGTGATTGGAACTATAAAAGGTTTCCCAACTAAATACGGGTAAATCGTTGACCCAACTCTCGTAGAGTAAGACGACAATTCCAATGGCTATCACCAGAATTAATACAGCAATCAGCGTATTTAAAAATACGGCGACTAAAAAAGAATGGTCTCGAAATCGTCCCCTCAAAACAAAGATTATTAAACTGCCGATGACAATTCCCAAGATAAAAGCGGAAGAAACGGATACCGTAAACAACTTCCAGAAGTCATATTGCTCTGTCGTCTCAAAAGGGGTAAAATTCATCGCCAAAGTATGGATATACAATACTTCGAGAATGGCTACTATGGTCCATATCAGAGTAATCCACCCAACTTTAGATAATTTTACGCGTAACTTCGCTGGTATAAAAATCATTTAAGTTTTTTGTTGCTGACTACTAAATATAGGTCGTTTGTCTCCAAATTTGCACCATATTTAGTCACTTATTCATTTTCCCAAATACTCCTTTTAGCAAAAATAATTTTTGTAGGTAGCCCATTACTTAGGCTATCTTTGTACACCTTTTAAATATTCCTATCAATTTTATCATAAAAAAGAGAAAAAAGCTTAAATTTGGTGCATATTGCCTTGTCCTATCAAATAAACCAAGAACAAAGTAATAGAATTCCGAAGAGAACCAAAACTTTTAGGAATGAAATAAAATAGTAGCGCCCCATTACACGCCTATATATCTGTTTATTTCATTAATATGGACTATTTCAAAGTATTAACCCCAAATTTGAGACACGAGAAAACTTAGTATGGAAAAAAACATTATTGAGTTAACGGAAGCATACGTACTTGGTATTTTCGAGCACGACTTACCGCCAAATTTATATTACCACGATTTAAATCATACCATGTCGGTACGTGAAACTGCCCTTATTCTAGGGAAGCATTACGACATTGGCGCATCTAACTTAGAGGCTATGGAACTCGCTGCCCTATTGCATGATACAGGGTATGTAGAAGCTTATGTTGGTCACGAGGCGGTTAGTGCTAAATTAGCGGAAACATTTCTTACCAAACATGAATATCCTGCCGAAAAAATAACTTTAGTCAAAGAATTAATTGATGCTACAAAATTAGTCTACGAACCCAAAAATTTATTACAACGAATTATCAAAGATTCTGATTTGAATAATTTGGGACAGAAAAAATACATGAAGACGATTGCCAACTTAAGGCATGAAACTAAAATATTTTTAGGAACCGATTATACGGACGCCGAATTCATGGAAATGAATCTTCGTTTTATGGATGGCCACAGCTATTTCACAGAAAAAGCAAGTGATTTATTTGATGGAAAAAAAGCTAAGAATCGGAAGAAAGTGGTAAAAGCATGGGAAAATGCTACGAGTACTAAAGAAAAAACAAAAGAAAAAGTAAAAGACAATAAGCCTAAAAAATATAGCCCTCCTCTTGATACGATCAATGGAAATAAAAGTGCGCAGATGATGTTCAAAACGGCACTGCGTAACCACATTGATTTGACTAGCATCGCTGACAACAAAGCGAATATTATGCTGAGTATCAATGCCTTAATTATCACTATTTCCCTTCCTTTATTGGCATCTAGTATAGCAGACGATGCCAGAATGGTATTCCCTACTTCTATTTTATTAACAACCTGTGTTGCCTCTATTATTTATGCAACTTTAGCGACTCGACCAATCAAAACGAAAGGGTTGACAAGTATTAATAATATCGAAAGTGGTCCTACTAATTTATTTTTCTACGGAAACTTTTTTCGAATGAATTTCGGAGATTATAAAAAGGGAGTTAAGTTAATCATAGAAGATGATCGCAAATTAGATGACTCTATTATGAGCGATTTATTCTACTTAGGAAAGGCTTTAGGTAATAAATTTAATAAACTGAGAATGTGTTACCTTATTTTTATGATCGGTACGACTTTGACAGTTCTCGCTTTTGGACTCTTATTTATTTTGACGCATTAAAGTACAGGCGACTTCAATCACCTCTTTAATAAAAGGCGATTAAAATCACCTATACAACAAAAAAAGCCCTGTCAGGTTTCAATAATCTGACAGGGCTTTTTTGTTCAAGTTTTGACGATTGAGGTCGCTAATATTTTAGGCTACTTCTCCTCCACAACTAGACCCTGCACCTGCTGTACAGCCATAGCAATGTTGATTCAAAACAATGGCCCTGTCCATTAATAAGTCTTCATTAAAATCGTTGATATGCGTCGTTTTAGGACTTGCTACTTTTAAGTCCAACATCTGATTAAAATCACAATCGTACAAATAACCATCCCAACTAACCGAAATCGTATTCCGACACATTAGCCCTTCTATAGTCATTGGATTATAGGCATCAATCAATTTTTGCATATACTCTTGGTAATTACCAGATTCTATTAAATAATCTAAAAAACGAGCGATTGGCAAGTTCGTAATTGCAAAAAGTGAATTGAAATCTATATCATACTTTCGTTTTAACTGACGTTTAAACTCATTTTCTAAAGTTTCTTGGCTACTAGGCAAAAATGCGCCCGATGGATTATACACCAAATCCAAAATCAATCCACTCCCCTCTTTCCCATATCCTACCTCATTTAATAGTTTAAGTGCCTTAATAGAATCTTCAAACACTCCATCTCCTCTTTGACTATCTGTTCTTTTTTTAGAAAAATAAGGCAAAGAAGAAACGACATGAACCTTATGCTTTTTAAAAAATTCAGGAAGATCATGGTACTTTTTATTCGCCATGATAATGGTCAAGTTACAACGATCAATTACCTGCTTTCCCAACCGACTGACTTCCTCTACAAACCATCGAAAATGAGCATTCATTTCTGGTGCACCACCTGTAATATCAACTGTATGAATTGATGGGGTTTTGGTAATTATTTCCAAACAAGTTTCGAGGTGTTCTCGACTCATATTTTCTTCCTTCCTGTCTGGTCCAGCATCAACATGGCAATGCGCACAAGTTTGATTGCATAATTTACCGATGTTAATTTGAAAAACCTCTATAGCATTGGGAGTCAATGTTTTATAACCTGCGGCTTGCGTTTTCTTAATAAAATTCGGAAAGGCATTATCCATAAGATCTTTTCCATTCAATACATTTAATTGGAAATAAGTATCTGCTAATTGATTGCCTTTAGCTTTAAGTGATTTTGTGCGTTGTTTGATTGCCATATAAAATAGGTAAAAAATTAAGGTTCTTTAGGGAGTTAGAAATAAATAAGCTACGCAAATTTGACGCAGGATTTTTTATCTCAGACAAGGCAAAAAACGCAGACAATGCAGGGCATTGGCGAGTATTTTTAACGCAGTATGAGGTAAAAAAGACAAGCTCAAATGCG
>CALDTJ010000517.1 GCA_937924145.1 uncultured Saprospiraceae bacterium | reverse complement strand
TCAAATTGGGCGAGGCTATTTTGTTCTCAGTTTTCGCTAAAAATTCTTTGCATAGCTGGGCTACGGAAATAATTTTTGGTGGAAAATGAGGACAAAAGAGACCGTCCAAATGGCGGAGTTATTGTTTTGTCGTTACTAAACTGTTTATTTGCTCTTGTTGCTATGAATACTTTTGTTGCGAACCACAGCAACAAAAGTTAACATTCTTAAATTTTGAAAAACCTATTATCTTGTCAAAACAAAACGAAATATTTCAACAAGCCCAGTCTGCTGGTTTTTTCGGCAAAATCTATCACTATGCTAAGTTAAGTGGTCCAGGTTGGATACAAGCCGCAGTTACTCTAGGGGGCGGTACTTTAGTAGGTGCTTTGTATTTGGGAGTAGTTGGTGGCTATCAATTCTTATGGTTACAACCTTTGGCGATGCTTTGTGGCATCATCATGCTGTCTGCTATTAGCTACGTGACCCTTAGTAAAGATAAACTAGAAGATCGCCCGTTTGAACTAGCAAAAAAACACGTTTCACCTACATTAGCTTGGGGGTGGTTGATTGCTACAATCATTGCCGATGTGGTATTTTGTGCTGCTCAATTTGCATTGGGAGCAGATGCTGTACAAGGCAATTTAGGAGGTGCTAATTTATCGCCTTTCCTGATTACAGGTACGTTATTTGTCGTTGCCTTTTCTTTGATTTATCTATTTTCGGGAGAAGGTAAAGCCGCAAAGATTATTGATAATATCATTAAATTATTGGTTGCTACGATTGTCTTAGCATTTATGGGCGTCGTCGTCGTTTTAATGTGGAATAATGCGGTCAATTGGAGTGATTTGTTCAGTGGTTTAATTCCTGATTTTTCTGCTTTATTTAGACCGACTGATTCTTATGCAGCAAGCATTAGTGCAGCAGGGGAATACGGCAAATTTTGGACTAATTATATCTCAGAAAGCCAGCGTAATATTATTATTGGTGCCTTTGGAACTGCCGTTGGTATCAATATGACTTTTCTATTGCCTTATTCTTTAATGAAAAAAAAGTGGGAAAAAAAGCACAGAGAATTGTCCCGTTTTGATCTGGCATTAGGTTTATTGATACCATTTATCTTAGGTGCGTCTGCTTTGATTATTTCTACCGCCTCTCAGTTTCATGCAAAAAAAGATGGGTATGTGAGTGAAGGGGCCTATCACCAAGTGTTGGATGCTAGATTAAAAGCTCAATACTCAGATTTCAATACATTTGATGCTAATAAAGTTGCACAGATTCGACAAGCTGCGCCACAAGTTGATAAAGATTTATCTGTCATGTTAGCTAAACGAAACGCCAATGATTTAGCCAATGCCTTAAAACCTTTTTTAGGAGATTGGTCTCAATTAATTTTTGGTATAGGTATTTTAGCAATGGCACTTAGCACCATGCTCGTCCACATGATGATGAATGGCTATGCCGTCAGTGAGGCGTTTGGTCAACCTGGACAACGTAAGCTTTTCCTGATTGGAGCGGTGATACCTGCAATAGCTGGTTTTTTCTCGCCCTTACTCTGGAATGGAGCCGCCAAAACTGCTCTAGCTGTACCTGCATCAGTAATAGCTACAACCCTACTTCCAATCGCTTATTTAATTTTCTTATTATTAATGAATTCTAAAAAAGCACTTGGCGCAGAGTTGCCAAAGAATAGAGTATTGGTAAACATTTTGATGTTTTTGGCAACAGGAATTGCTACTTTTGCAGCTGTTTGGGCATTATTAGGAAAGTATCAAAATGCTAATGTTTATGAACATACTTTTGGTTTAGTCGGTTTGATTGGCTTACCAATTTTGGCTTTAGTTGGAATTATTAGTTTTATGCGGAAGGAGGCGGCTTAGCTTGGAAATAAATAGCTGCCAGCCCTTCGAGGGCTGGCAGCTATTTATTTCCAAACTACGGAGCACAAAAAATATAACATGCAAACATTCGGAATTATAGGAGGCGGCATGATCGCCAATTTTCACGCCCAAGCTATTCAAGCAATGAAAGGCGGGCAATTAGGTGCTATCTATGCTAGAAATAAGGAAAAAGCAGCAGCTTTAGCCGAAAAATATAACTGTAAAGCCTACCACCAATTAAGTGATTTATTAGCAGATGTGTCGATTGATATTGTGACCATCGCCACCCCTTCGGGCGCACATTTAGAACCTACAATTGCAGCTGCCAAAGCTGGTAAACACATAGTTTGTGAAAAACCATTAGAAGTAACACCTGCTCGCATTGAACAAATGATTGAAGTTTGCGCTGAACAAAAAGTCGTTTTAGCAGGTATTTTTAATAGACGTTTTAATTGGGCAATGCAGGCTTTCAAAAAAGCGGTTGATGAAGGTCGTTTTGGAAAATTGACGCTTTGCGATGCTTACGTCAAATGGTATCGTACACAGGAATATTATGACTCAGGCGCATGGCGAGGTACTTGGAAATTAGACGGTGGTGGTGCTTTGATGAATCAATCTATTCATACCATCGATCAATTATTGTATCTGGCAGGAGATGTCAAAAGGTTATCTGCATCGACGACTTGTTTGATTCATGAAGGTATTGAGGTGGAAGATACAGCGGTAGCAATTTTAGAATTTGAAAATGGAGCTAGAGGAGTTATTCAAGGAGCGACTTCCTGCTGGTCATCAAGTGGGCATCCTGCGGAAGTACAGCTTTGCGGGAGCGAAGGGTCGGTTTTCATGAGTGATGAATCCTTTCGAGTTTGGGATTTCAAAACGGCACATGCTGATGATGATTTTGTTAAACAAAATTTGATGGAAGGAGCAACTGTTGGTTTGGGGGCTAATGATCCTTCGGCTATTAATTTTGATGGTCATTTGCGTAATTTTGAAGATGTGGTGGCCGCTATTGAAACTGGTCGAAAACCTTTGGTTACGGGAGAGGAAGGATTGAAGGCGGTTAAAGTTATTGACGCTATTTATCGGAGTGCTAAAGCTGATGGGGCTTGGATTACGCTTTGAATTAGTGTTTCTTATTAGATAGGATTGGATCACAGATCTAACTGACCCGCCCGCATGACGCAGTCGGGCTGGTTTGGACGGTTTCTTTGCTTGATTTGCTCTAGGTCGTGTTCTAAACATAAACTAAACATAACATTTCGTAAGAAAACATAATTAATCATAATTTCAAACAGCGCCTGCCCGAATGCTCAGGCGGGCGGGTCCTTCTGCGTCAAAAAAATACATCATACAATGATTATTGAAAATTAAAAATTTCCTATGAAATTAACAGGATTTACAGACGAGGCTGCGAGTGATTTGGATGGACAAATCAAAGTGACCAAAGCACTAAGTTGGGACTATTTATCTGCTCGGATGATAGATGGGACAAATATTCATGATCTTTCTCAAAAAGATTTTGAAGTAGTTTGTGATAAACTGGAAAGGGCCAATATCAAAGTGGCAGAATTTGGGACGATGATTGGCAGTTGGGCAAAAACGATTCATTCTGATTGGGAGTTAACTTTGGGAGAGATCAATCGATGTATTCCTCGTATGCAGCGACTAGGCGTTCAATATGCTAGGGTCATGTCTTATGCACAATGTACTTGGGGCGAAGAACAATTTAAAGAAGAACGATTTAAAAGATTGCGGGAAATTAATACTCGATTTGCAGATGCAGGCCTGACCGCAGTTCACGAAAATTGCATGAATTGGGGTGGTTTTTCAGCCGATCATACCTTACGATTATTGGAGGAAGTACCTAACTTAAAATTGGTTTTTGATACAGGGAATCCTGTTTTTCAGCGAGATCGTTCTAAGCCTGCCCCTTATCCTTGGCAAAATGCTTTAGAATTCTATCATCAAATCAAGCATGCTATTGCGCATATACACATCAAAGATGGAATCATGCACGCTGAGGAAGGAGAACCTGAATATACTTTTGCAGGAAAAGGACAAGGTTTTACTAAAGAAATTGTAGCCGATTTATTGGCGAATGGATATGATGGATTTATTGCAATTGAACCGCATGTTGGAAAGGTTTTTCATACTGCTGAGTCCGAGTCTGATCCAGAGCGGGAGTATAATATTTATTATGATTATGGGGT
>CALDTJ010000516.1 GCA_937924145.1 uncultured Saprospiraceae bacterium | reverse complement strand
GTAGAAGTTTTCCGAAGAGGAAGTGGTATTACGGTAGAGTATGAAGAGGTGGAAAACACACCGTCTACGCTTGCTTTATTATGGAAAGGCGTCTCGACTAAAGCGAATAATGCGTTGCGAAGACAGGCTGAGAAATTAGTAGCTATGCCACAAGCTACTCCACAGCGAACGATTGGTTTTCAGCCGACTGCTACACCGAGTTATTATAATGAGGTAGAACGGGAGTTGGAGGCGGAATAAATTATAGTAAAACAACTTATCTGCAGGAGATTCTTTGAAAGAATCTCCTGCTTTTTTTGTCCAATTAGTATTTTTATCCTAATTTTCCATTCTAAACACTAATCACAAATTACTAATCACAATTCACTAAAATATGACCTACGAAACATTCAAAGTTGAAATAAAAAACCACGTTGCCTACGTATCTATCAATCGTCCCGACAAAGCTAATTCTTTGAATCAGCAAGCATGGGCAGACATGAAAGCCATTTTTGAGTCAGCAGACAAAAATCCAGAAATTCGCTGTATAGTTTTAAGTGGCGAAGGCAAGAACTTTTGTGCAGGGATTGATTTATCTATGCTGATGAATATTACAGGTTTAGATCACATCAAGTGCCAAGCTAGAAAAAGAGAAAAATTCATCGAAGATTTGGTGTATTTGCAAGATTGTATTTCATCCATAGAAAAATGCAGAAAACCTGTACTTGCAGCTATTCAAAAAGCTTGTGTAGGAGGTGGCGTAGATGTAATAAGTGCTTGTGATATGCGGTACTCAACGGAAGATGCTTACTTTTCTGTGAAAGAAGTCGATATGGGTTTAGTAGCGGATATAGGTACCATGCAACGGTTGCCCAAAATAATTGCTTATGGTATGGCTTGCGAAATGGCTTATACTGGTAGAAAAGTATTTGGTCCAGAGGCCGAAAAAATCGGTTTAGTCAATCGGTGCTATGCCGATAAAGCAACGATGATGGAAGAAGTCATCAAAGTAGCTGAAAACATCGCCAGTAAGTCCCCCGTAGTGATCCGAGGATCAAAACAAGTTTTACAATATACTAGAGACCACTCCGTCGAAGAAGGGTTAAAACATATCCAACTTTGGAATGCAGCTATGATTTTTTCTACGGATATTCAGGAGGCTTTTGCGGCTACTATGCAAAAGCGTAAACCAGTTTATGAAGGATAGTTTGCGCTTTCCAATAATTTCCTATTTTCCAGTAACTTCTCGTTACTGGAAAATTTAGGAAGATCAACAACCCTTAATACAACGTTAAGTCATTACTCAAATAATTGACCAGTGGCAATTCAACCATTTTGCCTGTTACTACTAACCAGTCGATATAAGTTTGGTAAATTTTTTCTTCCAATAGGTGTAGTCTCAGTTTCTTTTTTAATAGATGCGCTCTAATCTTCAAAGAAAGCGTTTCATAATCTTCAGATTGCTTGACAGAATAACTATTGGTGATTTTATCTTGTATCGCTACTAAGTTTTCGGTTAAATTATCATACTTTTCTAAAAAATTATTGATTTCTCTAAGCAAATTTTTACGTTCTTTTTCCATTTGATAATAAGCGGTCCCCCATTCATTTTCTGCTTCAATTCTTTTTAGCGTCAATTCATTTGTTTTCAGTATACTATTTCCTTTGACAGGCAATTGAAAGGCTAAAGCGATGTTAAAAGTTTCTCGAAATGGGGAAAATGCATCCTTACCTCCATAACGAATTTGGGCAAAAGAAAACCATTTTTTTTGCTGAGCAATCGTAAAATTGATCTCTTTATCCACTATATTGATCTCCTGTTCTAGAAGAGATAGAGAAGGGTTAGTTAGTGGTTCAAGTGGGTTAGTTTTGCTAATTCGCTCTTTAAGCGTATTTATAGAAATAAAATCAGCTCTATTAAGCCTAATATTTGATTTATCACCCAGAAAGTATTGCGCTTGCCGAACAGTCCTACCAATAACATGCTCGTAGTCAAACAATTGTAGCAAATAATCTTGTTCCTGTTCTTCTGCATCTATCAAATCATCAAAATTACTATGCGCTTCATAGCTGATTGCCAAAGCTTTATAAATCGAAATCAAGTCTTCCATTATTCTCTTCCGTTCTTGAGAAAATAATAGGGTCAAGCAAATATTATATCGCTTTTGAATACCGTATAATAATGTAGCTCTTGATTCTTCTTGATATAACTGTATCGTTGTTAAATGCAACTGCTGTTGGCCGACTCGTTCCTTTTTACTATTGGGTCGCACTCTAAAAGTAAGTCTCTGTTCAGAAAGATCTAAATCATGCGTCTGCGTACGAAATTCCCAACGGTTGATAAGTGGCAATTGGTGAGAAGTATTTTTTAGAAAATCTAATTTACGTGCTTGAAGCTGAAACTGAGATTGATGCTTAGCGGTATTCAAAATCTGGCTAGTAGTTGTTACTTGCCCCAAGCAGATACTTGGAAAAAAAATAGTAAGGAAAAGCCATCCCAAAATTTTCATGAGTCTACTAATAAAATCTGGAAAACAGATTAATAATCCGCTTTATATTTTCATCAATGCTTATAGGAGTAAGTTGAGAAATAAGTTTATCATTTACCAATGACCACTAAAAGCGTGCCTTCTTTACCAGAAGGCAATTTTTTATTTTTCAATGCTTCATTTTATATACCATACTATAAAGAAAATTTGATTTGAATAGGTCGTTCCTTCATTTCTATGGCACGATGAAAAATAATTAATCATCGAAAAAAAGTCACAACTCACACCTGAAAAATATCCTGTTTTGGCAAAAAAATAAATCAATCACAGGAAATACCGCATTCAAATAGGCTACTTCATCAAAAAACTATGTCACAATTTCCACCATTCACTTAATACTAGCCCCTTTGTATTGTACTATATTTGTATCAACCAAAAAGGCCATACACTAAACTTTTCCTCCTCAAATAAAAATTGCAAATCCGTTCCCCAATCTAGTGCAGTTATATCCCTAAGAGAGAACCTATTATTAAGAAAGAGAATCATTAAAAACAAGGCTGGTCCCTCCATTGAAATAATGACACTTCAATTTTAAATAGTCATTATACAAAAATTCAGTAGTCGAGTTATTTTACTTTCAATAGTATATTAATCTGGTTATACTACTACCCTCAGTCCTATAACTACCCTATTATAACACTACTAATTTCTTATTGAAATAACTCCCCAGTAAATGTTTAAGAAAGATACCCTTACTATAAAAAAGCTTGGATAAAAGTATCCTAGCTTGGAGCATAAGTTCTATAAAAGGACTCTTAACGATATTATCAATAGTACTAAAATAATACCAATGTCCTTTTTAGAAGTGACGTAGGATTTAAACATTACAGTTTACAAACGATAATACATTTTTCCAAAACACCTAGGCTATTCTATTTTTATGCCAAATCTTAATATTTCTTCATCGCAACTATTAAGAAACTATAATCTATTTTAGGAGTCAAGTCTAAAAATACAGAAGTGCTTTTTTAATAAAGTTCAACTTCCGAGGACTTATAAATAACAATACGACTACTAAATTAGTCGAGTTAATACTTCAACTATTGAATAAAAGTAGTTTGAATACTAACTCATCAATCACGGCAAGAATAGTCTTTACCATACTTTTTGTCCCAATCAATAATGATTGGGACTTTTTTACTTCCAAATACTTCAAGTACAATTCAGATTATTCTACCATGCACTGGAAACTTACAAAAAAGTTTGCATGAAGCACATAGGTAAAGGGGCTACTTCTTCCCCTTAGAAAGATTGAGCAGTAGTTTAGTCCACAAAATTGCAATCCAATAAAACCCTACCGAAGACAACTACCTCCACAGAACTCTTCTCAAGCAAATTTACCAAACTGAGAAAGGGAAAACTAAGCAAATAATTAAGCATGCTGAATTGCCCCAATGAAGCTTTACAATAAGATATCAATTAATAAAGAACATTGAATTTAGGTCTGTTACAACAATATTTAAGCTCATGGACAGAAAGGCGGTGGGATGCCTTTCTCGTCTATGGTTTCTAACCAAATGGATTGAAAAATTAATAATATTATTGCGATTAGAGTAAATAGGATTTACTTTTTGTTAATGTGCTGTGAAGAATGGAAATTCTTTACGGCATTTTTACAGCTATTGAGGCCTATAGTCAAATTGGAGAATTAATGGACGTAACTGTATTGATAATATTTTAATACATGATGTTTTTTGACCTCAACTTTAATCTCAAGTTTCCTGCCGAAGTTGGTTTAAAATTAAATTAACTTAAATTTTTAGAAGATTTAGGAAGAAATTATTCGTTGATATTTATTTATTTTAAAAAAATATGCTCGGAAATTGTCACTAACAATTAGTAGACGGATCCAAATGTATAATAAATTATATTTTTAATATATGCATAACCAGAGAAAAGGCGGCTAGATTTATGTGATGTAAATTATTCTTCTTTCTATTTTGAATAATTTGTTATCAAATATTTGTTAAAAAAAAGCCAAAAAACATTCACTAATAGATTTTTATACAATTATTATTATTTAATATCATGATACTATGTGTTGAATGAATAAATAATCCTTCAAGTGCATATAAGACAATTAGTTACTATTTTTTTTTAATGTCACATTATTAATGATTTCAGTTATCATTAGTTTAACTAAGTTCTTACTTTTGTTTAGAATTAAAGGCTAAAAATTAAATAAACGTAATACTTCTTCTTTCTTATTATTGAGAATTTGTTATTACCTTCTATTTCCCCTTCCCCTGTTTCTACCTATCAATACTTTTCCGAGAGAATCCTATCTTTATTATTTAAAACTGAAATCATTCCTCCCTTTCCTATTGAGATGTGATAGACTTAACTTCTTATCCATCTAAATATTTTCCTCCCAAAATAAAAAAAGCCAGGATAAAAGTATCCTAGCTTGGCATAAGCCCTGCGAGAGGGCCATTATATCGTAAAAAAACATGTACTAAAATAATACCAAAGTTGGGTGAAAAGATATTTAGTTGGCTATTACAAGTAAATCTAGCATCTATTAGCATAAAATATTCTTTATCAGGGCTTTTATTTTAGTATTCTTCCATTTTCCTCTCCTTGACTTATGCTCCTTTTACTAAGATTGTTTTTGTTTTTTGTATTGCATGACGTATCAACAATGGTTTAACGTAGTAGGTATAGTTATATCCCAACTGCTAGTTTTACTATTATGTGATATTCTCATTTTAATATACCTCTTGTGGGGTTGTGTAGAAAGTCGATTGGGAGTAACAATTTGCTAAACCCGCCAGACTGTGTGCGGGCTGGCAGGTTTAGCAAATTCATTATCATAGACTTATAGATTTACTAAAACTTAAAGTTTCAGCAAATCATGACTTTTCACACAACCCCCTAGCCAATTTTGTGATAAGATATATATATAAGATGTCGGGGCTATTATTGCAATAGCCGTTCATCCAATTACACTTTTGGCAAGAATAGTCTTTACCATACTTTGGGTCTCAGTCTCCGCGACTGAGGCTTTTTTGAATTCCACAAACCGATATTCTTGGAATTATTTAAAGAAATTGTAAACTGTAATCGCCATGCAACAATGTGTTACTCGTTCGAATAGTCCAAATGCTATTCACTGCTCGAATTCTCTTTTGGAGAGACTGCCTGTTCTGTACCTAAAACGGCATTTATTCCTTAAATTTATTAGTTGTTTTTTGCTTTGTTGGGGGCACAATCACCCAAGTTGGACAAATACAAGAAGTATTCCTGAAAGGATAGCTGCTGCTTGTCCTGCCACCGATTATAATGTGGTAGCTAATAAACAGATGATTATACTTTCTTCGGATTTTGGTTTATCTGGAGGTTCTTTTGCCGCTGCTTTAGATGGAAATGCAGGGGCTAATGCCTTATGGATACAACGCTATCAAGACATTACGAATAAAACGGTCTTTAAATTTCAATTTCCAAACCCAACCGTTGTCACAGGAATTGAGCATACAGGCGGTAATGGTTTTTTAAGAGGAGGAGCAGAGTACAAAATCCAAGGAAGTAATGACAATACCAATTGGGCAGATTTGACTGGTGTACAACTTGCAGAAGCATCTTTAACTGCACCGTTATATGGCGCACCGCAAAATACGCTTAAATACCCTGTTACGGGTAATACAGGTGCTTATATATATTACCGAATTTATGGCGTTTCTTTCCAAACTTGGTGGGATTGGATGGATGAGTTTTATTTTGAAACACAGCCAGCAGGTGCAGGATTAACAGATGTTAGTTGTAATGACGCCACCACCTTATTCGATACAGTAGACGATTATATCACCTTTGAATTAAATCCAACTAGTTCTTCGACTGGTACTTACGCTGTAGCAGTATCTGGAGGTCATACGGTAACTCCCTCAACTGGTAATTTTGGTAGCCCTACTACTTTTAGGCTGGAAGATGGTTCTGCTGGAACAGGAAACGTTACTTTGACGGTTACAGATAATGTCCTAATTTGTGATATGACCGAAACGATTATCGACCCTGGTACTTGTTTATGTCCTGCCGATACAGATGGAGACGGGATTTGTGATACAGCCGATGAAGATGATGATAATGATGGAATTCCTGATGTAGCAGAGAATGCTATTTGCAATATAGATTATAATGTAACGGCTAATAAGCAATTGATTGAATTATCAGCAACGGCAAGTACTTCTGGCAATATTCAAGTATTATTTGATGGAAATGGAAGTAATAATAGTTTTTATTACCCAGATGTATCTATTGTTGATAAAGAAATAGTTCGATTAAAGTTCCCTAAACCAATTACATTAACAGGGATAGAATTTGAGATTGGTAACAGCTATATGTTCAATACAGGTGCTACGACCAGAATGCAAGCTAGTAATGATGGGACTAGTTGGACGGATGTTTCATCAGATTATGTCATGGTTAGACCTCCTGACAATACCCCTGGAGTCTTAAGTGCTGCACCGCATGCACAAACTTTCCTTTGGGCCAATACTACGCCCTATGTGTATTATCGACTTTACGGAATTGCAGGTAATACCAACCAAAATCCTTGGATTAATGAATTACATTTTCGAATCGCTAGTGGCATTTGCGACTTGGATGGAGATGGTGTAGCTAATAGCTTAGACTTAGATTCCGATAATGATGGGATTCCTGATAATGTAGAAGGGCAAGCGACCTTAACTTATGTAGCGCCCAATAATGATACCCCTGCTCAATATTTGGCAAATAATGGAATCAATTCTGCCTATGGAACAGGATTAACACCTCCCAATTTTGATGGTGATTTTTGTGAGGATTTCATTGATATTGACACTGATAATGATGGAACAGAAGATAAAGATGAATCTGGTTTAGCCTTAACAGGTACTGTTGGTACTAATGGGTTAGATAACGGTTTAGAATCCGCCGATGATTATTCAGATGCTAATGGAACTATCAACGACCCAGCTAATGGTTTAGCAAGTTCTAGTCCTGGTTTGGTGGATGCTTTTTATAGAAAGACGCCTGCTCCTGGTGGGGTGGATGTCAATTTACAACTTTGGTTGAAAGCTAATCAAGGAGTTACTGTAAATGGTTCTAATAATGTTACGCTTTGGGAAGACCAGTCCACAGGAAACCATAATGCAGATAACGTAGCAAGTGACCCAAATCTAGTAGATGGAGGCTTAAACTATAATCCAGCCGTTAACTTTGATGGTGGTGATTTTTTCCGATTTAATTCTAGTCCATTTACCAATACTTATACCGCAGCAGAGGCAATTGTTATTGTTAAACAGACTGATGCTGGTGGTAATCATGGCGCCCCTTTTGGTTTTGGTGGTGGAAATGATGCTTGGTACACCCATGGGAATAGTATTTATGAAAATAATTTCACTACCGACAGAGTCGGATTTGACCCATTGACTGGTAATATTGTTGATACCAAACCTGGTGTTTCTACTATCACAGGCGACCCTGTCAATGCAAGAGATTGGAATATTTACGGAGTCCATAGTGAAACTAATAATTACGGTATTCAAATGAATGGAGAGGTGAAAGTAAGTACTACTACCAGTACGACTAATTTTGCTCTCCCAGCAGGTAATGAACATTTGGGTGCAAGGAGTGGCGCTATATTTAATGGAGACATTGCAGAAATTTTCCTTTATGACCGAGTATTATCTGCTACGGAACGATTACAAGTAAATACCTATGCTGCCATTAAATATGGCCTTAGCCTTAAGCATAATTATGTAGCTAGTGATGGGACGACTGTTTTATGGGATTATACGGCGCTCTCTGCTTATAATAATGATATTGCAGGAATCGGAAAGGATATTTCAAGTGGTTTAGACCAAAAGCAATCTAAATCACAGTTAGGAGATTACCTAACCATAGGTTTAGGAGCAATAGCAATTACGAATACTGCTAATACGAATGCTTTTGCAGCAGATAAAAGTTTTGCTATTTGGGGACATGATGGAGGAGCCATAGCTTTTACAAATCCATTAGTAAATGACCATTCCTATATGACTAGGGTATGGAGACTTGAAGAAACGGGTACGGTAGGTACTGTTCAAGTAAGTGTTTCCCTCAATAATATGAGAGGAACGGCACCGCTATTAATTCGAAGTACAGATGCGACAATAGATGCGGCAGATGAGCAAATTCCTTTTACCCAATCGGGTAATTTCCTAGTAGCAACTATTGATTTTAACGATGGTGATTATTTCACTTTCGCCCAAGAACCACCACCAGCACCAGGGGGAATTTCCCATGAATTAGGTGTATGGCTAAGAGCGGATAGAGAAGTATATGCCGATTTGGGAACCACCAATGCGGTTAATAATAATCCTGTACAACAATGGAATACCCAACTAGGCATCGACCATACGACCCAAACATCAGCTAGTCAGCAACCTATCTTTAAAGATGGTAATCAAACAGAGGCTATTAACTTTAATCCTGGTGTTTTCTTTGATGGTAGTAATGATGAATTACATTTTCCTTCTAGGTTAGGGGTCACAGGAACCAATAATTTCACCATTTTTGCAGCAGGAAAATTAAGTAGTACAGGCGCAAAAAGAATATTTGGCCCAGCCAGTAGTGCCTCCAATGCTTATGAAATGGATGTCAACGGAGCAGCAGCTGTACAAGCAGGCGTAACTGTTCCTGCCTCTGGAGCTAGGACAACTGTAGTCAATGAATCCTTTATTGCCTTTACGTCTAGAGATGGAAATACTTTTAGTGCAGGAACAAATGGAGAAATACCTGCAACTGGTACTAACACAAAAAACTTCACTTCCTCCAATAATTATGACTTAGGAAGTTCTTATAATACAAATCCAGATTTCCATGGTACCTTAGGTGAATTTGTGGTCTATCAAGGCGCAAAAACGAGCGATGATATTCAAAAAATACAAACTTATCTAGCCTTAAAATATGGTGCGACCTTAGATACCAATTATGTAGCTAGTTCTGGTACTACGATTTGGACAAAAGATAGTGTTTATAATCAAGCCATTGCAGGAATCGGTTATGATAAAGCAGCTGGTTTATTACAAAAACAATCTTGGTCAACAGTAGATACGACTATTGCCATTGGTCTAGGGAACATTTTCCAAAGTAATCCACTAAATTCTTCCACTTTTCCTAATAATTTATCCTTTTTAATCTGGGGTAGCAATGGAGCAACCAATACAGTAGATATGTCTATTACTCCACTTTTGACTAGAATGCAAAGAGTCTGGAAAGTAGCCAATATTCAAAGTATAGGGAATGTAGTGGCTAGAGTCCACGGTCCTGCTCTTGGTCTGACAGATGAAACTCCAGTTATCATTGTAAGTACAGATGAAATTTTTGACGAAACAGATACCATTTACGAGATGTCCGAAGATGGAGATTATTTCAAAGGAACCATAAATTTACCAGACGGTGCCTATTTTAGTATCGGCCTAAAAGCTCCCCAACCGCTGATTATTCCAATAAAATATTCTAAGAATTAAAAAGCATGACCTAAATCATGGTGGTTTTAAAAATCACCATGCTTTACCTTGACTTATATAAAAAATAATCTATTTATAAAATCCCATATACACATGGAAAATTTTACAAAAATCTTTAAAATAGTCATTCTCCTAGGCTTGCTTACGGGTTTCTCCCAAGCCGCCAAAAGTCAATGCAATTCTTCTACAGGAATAGGAGGTACCGTCTTTCGAGACTTTAATCACAATGGTAGTCAAGACCCTGCTACTGCTGATTTTTTAGCTGAAACTGGTTTTGCCAATGTGATGGTGACCGCTTTTGGAGATAACGGAGCTGTTTTAGGTACCGCAACAACAGATGTTGCTGGTGCATGGTTTATCAATGGTTTACCTGCTGGCGAAAGGGTTTTGATTCAGTACGAAGCAGCAACTGGAACTTGTCCAGGCGCTTTTGGTGCCAATAGTAATTCGGAAACAGAATTAGTAGAAGTGGGTAAATGTGGTTTAACTTCTGGCATTGTGATTCCATCCGATTATCGGACGGAAGAATTCAATTTATTGGGCTCTTGTATTAGTGATAAATACCAAACGACTAGAAAAAAAGGTGTTTATACTACAGATGCTTGGGACATTACCGATAATGCCACCCTTTTTATGAAAAAATTTGGAGAAACGGATATTGCCATGACTCCACTTAGTTTTTATAACCAAACGGGTAATTTATTTGGCGTGGCTTATGCTAAAACAACCAAACAAGTCTATGGTGCTAATTATATTCGTAGTGGTGCTATTGAACCAGGGAACGTGGGTAAAATATTCAAATATGACGTAGTAACGAATACGACTACGGCATGGGCAGATTTACCGGGATTGGGTTATTCCGCAGGTAGTCCAGTCGATTTAGGAAGTCCAACCAATCATGGCGATTTTGTTGGTAGAACAGGTCTAGGAGATTTGGATATAGCTGAAGATGATTCAGAATTATATGTAGCGAATGCCTTTACTAAAAATATTTATATTCTACCCATTGCAGCGGATGGTTCTTTGGATCAAGCCAATGTGAAAGAAGTAGTATTACCAAGTCCTTGTGGGTCAGATGCTTACAAAGCAGTTTCTGGACTGGGCGTTCATAGTAGCGGACGAGTTTATGCGGCAGTAACTTGTCATGGGCCAGCAACTCAAAATTTCAAATTTGTCATTTATAGCTTTGACCCCTCCAATGCCAATCCAACTTCAACGGTACAAGAAGAATTGGTGTTAGATAACTTATTTGACAGAGTTGCCTTATGGAAAAATTATAGCTGGGCAGATTGGCCAAATAAGGCAACCGTTGCTCTTCAGTTATGGATGACAGACATCATTTTCAAATTGAATAATGATGGTAGTGAAGTGATGTATATGGGAACTAGAAATAGAAATTTAGACCAATCGGTAGCAACGCCAGGAACTTGTAATATTAATTCACCTGTCCCTATTTATACTGCCGAAAGAACCAATACGACTGCTGCTTGGGCAAAATCAGGGATTAGTTTTTCTTCCGATTATGGTTCTAGTGGCTCACTTGCTTATCAACCCGGTGGTGCCAATATACTAGCCATGTATCGAGATTGTAACTCGAATCGACAAGACAGAAATTCTTTTGGTGGATTTCGAGCTTATCCTGTCGGTGGTGGTGGTGCTGCGACTCAATACCGAGCTTTGCAAACCGCTTTCTCTGAAGTTTTGATGCGATTTAACAATATTTGGGCGGACATTGAAATTATGAGTGAACCTGCGCCTATTTCCATTGGAAATTTAGTTTGGTACGATGTAGATTCGGACGGTATTCGAGATACCGACGAGGCTTATGCTAGTGGTGTTTCCGTTTCTTTATATAAAGATAATAATGGTAATAATACTTTTGATGGCGCAGATAAATACATAGAAACTACCGTTACCGATGGTGTTGGTCATTACTATTTCACCAATTTGCTACCTAATATGAAGTATTTTGTAGCCTTAAATAATACGAATGATTTTGCCACAGGAGGACCATTAGAAGGTGGCACATTGACAACCACCAACGCAGGAAGTGATGATATGTTAGACTCTGATGCGACCATGGTGAGTGGCACACCCGTTGCTATGGTAATGACCCAAGGTATAGGAAAAAATAATTACACCATTGATTTTGGGATAATTGTTACCAACCCACCTGCTTTACCTCCTCCAGGTTGTTATACCCCTTCTTCTGCTACAGCTCCTAAAGCAACTGCTTGTTTGGGTGAACCTGTTGACCCTTGGGAAATCAATGTTTTTAATAGCCCAGAACCAGGAGATCAAATACAAATTGTATCCTTTTCTACTCAACAAACAGGTACTGATATGTATTCAGGAGGAACTGTTTTAGCAACGGAAACAATAGTTGATAATAAGGTTAGTTATACCCCAACTATTGGTGCCAGCCCAGAAACGGTTTACTTATATGCTATTATTACGCCTACGCCACCGAATGCAGCTTGTCGGCCCTATGCTGAACTGGAGTTAAATGTGAGAGATTGTAGTGTCATTCCTGATTTAGTTTTAAATAAGGAAATTGATAATAATCAAGTGGCACTCAATCAAGATGTTACTTATACTTTGACTTTGAAAAATGAAGGTACTTTTGATGCAACAGGCGTGACAGTGGATGAACCGCTCAATCCTTCTTTATCCTTACAAAGTTCCTCTGCATCAAAGGGAAGTTATGCAGGAGGTGTTTGGACTGTTGGCAATTTAGCGATTAATGAAGAAGTTACCCTAACGATTACAGCTACAGTAACAGCAGTAGGGATTTTTTACAACACCGCAGAAGTATCCAATGTCAACGAAGGCGATAAAGATTCTACCCCAAGTAATAAAGAAGAAAAAGAAGACGATATGGATAGAGCCTGTGTAAGTGTTCCAGTTGAAATTTGCCCAGGAGAATCTTACACGCTTTCAGTTGACCCTGAATATACCAATATACAATGGTTTTTAAATGGGGACACGATCCCTGATGCAACCAGTAATTCTTATGCCGCAACAGAGGCAGGCACTTATACGATTGCCGCTTTGTACAAAAATAGACCAACGGATAGTGGTTGTGGTTTTGAGTTAACTATTAAGACAGGAATTGTTGACCCAGTATTAACAGCAACTGATACCATTATTTGTGCAGAGGATAATACTACATTGGCAGTAGCTGGTGGGGCAAATTATACTTGGAGTACAGGTGAAACTACCGCTAGTATTAATGTGGAGCCACTTGCTACAACCAATTACACCGTCACCGTCACGGTGGCAGGGTGTGCCAATCCTGTAGAAAAAACAATGGAAATTATAGTAAATCCAAAGCCAACCATTTATATGTTTTCGCCCCCTTCCGCTTGTCAAAATGGTACTTTAGAATTGGGGGCAATGGGTGGTGTTTCGTATTTATGGAGTAATGGCCAAACAGGTACAGATGCGACCTATACCCCTACTACTTTAGGAAATCAACCTTTTACAGTGGATGTTACCAATGAGGCAGGATGTACGGCTCAACAATCGGTTCAAGTAGAAGTTAGAAACGATTGTGGCCCGTGTCCAACGCTCAGTATCGCACAATCTGAACAAACTTGTTGTTATGGGGCTCTACCAGAGGCTATAGACATCAATGTTTCTGATTTAAGTATAGATTCCATAGTCGTGGCGATTATGTATGAAGAAGTATCTGCAACAGAACTCATTTATGATGATTTTGATTTGTATTACATCGAAACAATTCCTGTAGTGGGCGGTGTTGCCACTTGGCAACCTTTTTCCATTAATGGAATGTTTGAAGGAGACTTAGCCGATAATAGAGCCGCATTTATATATGCAGGGCTGGATGGTATTCCTACTAATCCAACTTGCCGACCTTTTGCTTTTCAAAAAGTAAAAATCAATCGAAAACCGATTTGTCCCCCAACCACTATTAATGTAAAAGAATAAAAAACTGGTAGTATAGGGTTAATGCTGTTCGGTTACAAGACCTTTAGGCCTTGATTTTTGCATAAAGCATATCGAATGAAATACGCCAACCTAAAGGTCGGCGAACGGAACAGACTAAAGTCTGTGCTACCAGTAAAAAAAACACTCACCTAAGTACAAACACACCAAAACTAAAGGCAAGTTCTTTCCAAAAAGAACGCATTAAATAATTGTAAAAGTGAAGAAATTACGACTAGTAATTCCTGTTACACCTATACGTATTGCCAAAAAAATCATCGGAACTGGTAGCCAAAAAACTACCTCATTATTAAAATAATCGTCATGAGCAATTTGATTAAAAATTTACTAACATTTTGTCTTTTTCTACTCTTATCCAGTAGCTTAGTAGCTCAAGCTGCGGATTTAAAACTAGAATATGAGACATCTCCAAGTCCAGCAATTATCAATGTTGGCGATACTTTGCAGGTGCGTTATGAAGTCAGTAATACTGGCTCAACAGACGCTACTGGTAGTCAAATGACTATTAATCTAAGTGGTGATTTTCAGGTCATTGAAACTAGTTCAACTACGGGTACTTTTGCCGCTAATGTTTGGAATATTGGTACCGTTCCAAGTGAGGAATCAGAAGTATTATTAGTTTTTATCACCAAAACCTCTGAAGGCTTAGGTACCTTAGAGGCCGAAATCACGCAAATGACAGGTGGTGGCCCCGACCCTGATTCTACGCCCAATAATGAAGATGCGAATGAGGATGATTTTCAGTCATTCTGTATTTCTACCATCAAAGAATTTTATCAACCACAAATAGTTACTTTGGGAGCAGGAAGTGGTATGACAGGCGTACAATGGTTTAAAAATGATACTTTAATTGTTGGGGCCGATAGTGTGGATTATGATGCTACGGAAGAAGGAATTTACTACTTTAATTCCGATGGTTCACCTTGCGAATTGGGAGGTTGTTGCCCTATTCAATTAAAAGAAGTTCCTCCACCTCCTTGTTCAGTAATAGCGGTAGTTTCAGAAATTGCTTGTAATGACAATGGGACACCAACCGTTGATACAGACGATTATATTACTTTCAAAATAACAACTTCGGGGGAAAGTTTAAGTAGTGGCTTTACACTTAGTGCGGATAATGGAACGATTACCAAACAAGATGGTGCTGTGGCTACTGGTTTATTATATGGAACCGATACCTTATTCCGAATGCAAAATGGTGCAGCAGGTGCAGGTGATATTGAAATTGTCATCACAGATAATACAGATGGAGCTTGTAAAGATACGATGATGATTACAGATACAGGTGTTTGCTCAACGCCTGTTTGTAATATGGTTTTAAGTCTTGTACCTGAGGATTGTGATGTAGG
The DNA here is from genome assembly GCA_937924145.1 of uncultured Saprospiraceae bacterium. Lineage (GTDB taxonomy): Bacteria > Bacteroidota > Bacteroidia > Chitinophagales > Saprospiraceae > JAFMDF01. The sequence continues at coordinate 10,010 of CALDTJ010000516.1, read as the reverse complement.
AGATAATACCTATGACCTAACGGGAACGGTTGTTTTTGCTGCTCCCCCAACAACAGGTACTTTAACTATTTTAGTGGATGGTGTGGCACAACAGACGATTAATGCGCCTTTTAGTAGTCCACAAAATATCACTATTACAGGTTTAATTTCCGATGGATTATTACACTCGGTTACTTCGTCCTTTTCTGAAGATGCTGCTTGTATGATTCAGATGAGTTATAATGCGCCTGCTCCTTGTATGATTAGCAGTACTTGTTCCGTTAGTGCAAGTGTAAATATTGGTACTTGTGAGTCTGCTAGTAACACTTATGACGTAACGGGTAATTTAACTTTTTCCGATGCACCTGCAACGGGGACTTTAAAAGTGGCTATCGGCCCGTTTGAGCAAGTGTTTTCAGCACCTTTTTCTAGTCCACAGGCTTATACGATTAGTGGTTTAGTAGCAGATGGAAGTGGACATGATTTAGTCGTCACTTTTTCTGAGGATACTTTTTGTCGCTTTGATACCACCTATATTGCTCCAGCAGGATGTGACCCTGTTGCTTGTGGTATAACGGCAACGGCAATTCCAGGAACTTGTATCGCAAATAGATTTGATTTAACAGGCCAAATAACCTTTATCAATGCACCCACTACAGGTGACCTGATGGTAAGCTTAGGTGGGGAAACTCAAACCTTTTCTGCCCCTTTTACCAGTCCACGAGCCTATACCTTTACTGATTTATTAGCAGACGGTTCAACGGGTAAAGTAATGGTGCAATTTTCTGAAGATTTAGTTTGCGCCGCTACTATAGCTTATACTGCTCCAGTAGCCTGCGATTTGGTTGCTTGTGCCGTATCTTTAAATTTAACCCCTTCTGCTTGTTCAGACAATACTTATTCTCTGAATGGCAATATTGCTATGGTTAATGCACCAACAACAGGTACTTTAACGATAGCAGCTAGTGGAACAACTTATTTGACAGTAGCAATGCCGTCAGCTAGCCCTATAAGTTTTGTATTACCAGGCTTACCTGCTAATGGGCAGCAATTGGTATTTGATGCCTCTTTTTCAGCAGATGGTGCCTGTACCGATACCTTTACCGTTCAAGCTCCTGCAACTTGTGTAGGTACTTGCAACGTATCCACAACGGTAGCCGATGTGCAATGTAATGATAATGGAAGTGATACTTCTACCGACGATTATATCACCTTCGAACTGAATCCAACTGGGACAAATCTAGGAGGGACTTATAATGTAACTTCTACTGCTGGACCAGTTTTCCTTATGTCAGGAGCTTTAGCTGTTAATGTTCCTTATGGGCAAGCAACTACTTATAGATTTGCTAATGGTTCCGCTGGTGGAGGTGATTTAACAATTAATATACAAGACAATTCTACGCCCAATTGTGTAGAAGGGCCACTAACTATTCCAGACCCAGATATTTGTTCTTGTAAGAATCCAATAGGAGTAGTAACAACTAGTCAAACTACTTGTAACGGAAGTGATGCCAACACGGATGGCATGCTTATTATCACTAACCTTACGGTAGGTACTAAAATTAATTATTCTACAGGAACGACCTATTCTGGTAATGCGGATTATGCGAATGCACTAACTATCGGTACACTACCTGATACCATCGTGCAAAACCTAACAAATCCAACAGATTCTCAGGCGTATACCATTAGAATATTTAATGAAGGAACAAATTGTTTTGTAGATACTACCCTTTATTTATATGAAAAAACTTGTATATGTACCGACCCTATACTTAGTGATTTAACGGACGAAAGTATTTGTGTAGGGGAAAGTTTTACCGCAACAAATTTAACCACAAGTGTTACGAATAGTATTCCTGTAACTTATCAATGGTATAATAATAACGGTACAGATAATGCAGGAACAGCAATTATTGCTGGGCAAACTACGGCTGCTTTAACAAGTCTGCCTACGAATGCAGGTGTCTATAGTTATAAAGTGGTAGCTACAAATATTCGACCAGGTGGATGTAGTGCAGAGAAGATAGTTAATTTGACGATTATTCCAACAGCAACAGGTTTTGAAATTTATAATGGATGCCGTGAAGACGGCTATGAAGTAGTAGTCGGTTCAATAACTTATAACCAAAGTAACCCAACAGGTATGCAAACCTTAACGGCTGTGAATGGCTGTGATTCGGTGGTCACCGTTAGTTTGGTCTTTAAACCAAATGCAACTGGAACAGCCACTTACGATGGTTGTGAAGGTGATGGCTACGAAGTAGTTATCGGTGGAAATACTTATAACGAGGCAAATCCAACAGGTATGGAAACCATCACCGCAGCCAATGGTTGTGATTCGGTGGTGACCATTAATTTAACTTTCAAACCTAATACTACAGGAACAGAAGATTATGATGGTTGTGAAGGAGATGGTTATTCTGTGATAGTCGGTTCTACCACTTATAATGAGGCAAATCCAACAGGTACAGAAACGTTGACCGCAGAAAGTGGTTGTGATTCTATTGTAACTGTTAATCTAGTATTTACAAATGAAAAAACGAATACGGTTACTTATGAAGGTTGTGAAAATGATGGATATAGTGTAGTTGTTGGTTCAACGACCTATGATGAAAATAATCCAGTAGGTACAGAGTCCTTAACCGCCGCAAGTGGTTGTGATTCAGTAGTGACGATTAACCTAGTGTTTAATCCAAACACTAACAGCAATGTTGCTTATGAAGGTTGTGAAGATGATGGCTATACTGTAATAGTTGGATCAACAATTTACGATAAAAATAACCCATCAGGGACAGAAGTGTTGACCAATGCAAATGGTTGTGATTCTACCGTAACCGTCAATTTAGTCTTCAACGAAGAGAAAGCAAGCGAAATTACTCATTTAGGTTGTATAGAAGACGGTTATGAAGTAGTGGTGAATGGAACAGTATATAGCGAAGTTAATCCTATTGGGGTAGAAAGATTTACCGCAGTGAATGGTTGTGATTCTATTGTGACAATCAACTTGACATTCAACCCATTATCAGACAATGCGTGTGGTATATTCGATTTAGCTTTAGAAAAATCAACTGATTCTAGCGTTGTTCGATTGGGTGATTTAGTGGTTTATCAGATTAAGGTAACTAATGAGGGGGATGTGGATGCTTATAATATTGGTATCTCAGATTTCATTCCAGCAGGAATGAGTTTAGCAGACGAAAACTGGACGGCTAGTGGAGATACTGCAAGATTTAATACGCCGATTAGTTTCTTACCTGCGGGTACGGATTTTAACTTATACATTACTTTAAAAGTAAATCTTGATTTCACAGGAACGACGCTGGTCAATTTCGCAGAAATTAGTGAGGTGGACGATGATGAAGACCCTACGAATACGCCTCCTACAGACGAGGACTCTACACCAGATGAAGACCCTACAAATCCAGACGAAGATGACGATGATTCAGCAGTAGTTAATGTAATTGAAGAAGGAGAAGAAGTATTTGATTTAGCTTTAATTGAAACGTTAGCACCAGGTCAATCTGGAATGGTGAAACCAGGAGATGAAGTTAATTTAAAAATCACTATTTTCAATCAAGGTACTTTACCAACTGAAACCATCAAAATCACCCAATATCTACCAGCAGATGTAACGCTAAACAATAATAATCCACAAGGTTGGACAGCTATGAATGATAGCACTGCTATGATTACCTTGACGGCAGGAAATGGACTACCAATAGGTGGATTAGCACCAGATAGCATGATAATGGTGATGATTCAAGTCGTGATTGATGAAAATACGACAGCGATTAAATTAACGCCACATGCAGAAATCAGCGATGATGGAGCAAATAATGATAACGATTCTACGCCAGATGACGATAGAACAAATGATGCAGGAGGTCAATCCAATACAGATACCGATAATGCAAGTGACCAAATAGCACCAATTGACGAGGATGATTCTGATCCTGTACAAATAATGCTACAGCAATTTGATCTAGCTTTAACCGAGGAATTATTAACCGAGGAATTATTAACCGAAGGGCCAATTGTTCCAGGTGATAGCATCACAGGAAAAATTAAAATATTCAACCAAGGAGAAATAGCAGCTGATAACATTAAGTTATTTGCCTACATTCCAGCAGGCTTACAATTAGATGATGACCGTTGGACAGCAATGGATGATTCTACAGCTATGTTAACCTTGACAGTCGCAGGTGGTGATTTACCAACAGAAGGTTTAACGCCTGATGAAATGACCATGGTTACCATCGGGTTTACGATTGACCCAACATTCATGGATACTTGTTTGATTACTTATGCAGAAATAGGAGGTGCAACGGACGAAAATGGCAATCCAACAAATGATGTAGATTCTACGCCAGATGGAGATAGTACAAATGATACAGGAGGCGAAGTACACACATCAACGGATAATAAAATTTTCTCCACTCCACCAACGGATGAAGATGACCATGATCCAATGAAAATTGCGGTCAAGCAAACATTTGATTTAGCATTAGAAAAATCAACAGATTCTACAATCGTTCGCTTAGGTGATTTAGTCACTTATCAATTAAAAATCACTAACGAAGGAACAGTAGATGCATATAATATTGGCTTGACAGACTTTATTCCAACAGGAATGAGTTTACAAGATAATAATTGGACAGCTAGTGGAGATACGGCAAGGTACAATACGCCAATTGCCTACTTAGCATCAGGTAACTCAACGACTATTGAGATCACAATGCAAGTAAATAATGATTTCTCTGGAACTAGCTTAATGAATATTGCAGAAATTAGTAGTGCAGACGATGACACCGACCTTACTAATACCCCACCGACAGATGAAGATTCTACGCCAGACGAAGATCCAGAGAATACCGACGAAGATGATGATGATCCAGCAGTAATTACGGTATTACCACCAGCAGATCCCAATATGCCTAATGTCGTACCAGAAGTATTTGACTTAGCGTTAACGGAAACTTTAGCACCAAACCAATCTCCAATGGTTAGACCTGGCGAAGAAGTTGATTTTAAAATCACCGTTTTCAATCAAGGCAATGTGGCAGCTGATACGATTAAGTTAATGCAATATTTGCCAGAGGGTCTAACCCTTAATGCAACCAATCCTCAAGGATGGACAGCAATGGATGATAGTACTGCCATGATATTATTAACCGCTGGAAATGGTTTGCCAAATGGCGGATTAGCACCAGATAGTATGCTAATGTCAATGATTCAAGTAGTCGTCACAACTGATGCAACTGAATTGAAATTGACACCTTATGCAGAAATTAATGAAGATGGTGAAAATAATCATGACCATGATTCTACACCAGACGATGATAGAACAAATGATGTAGGTGGTCAAATTAATACAGACACAGATGATGTGACGGATTTACTGCCGCCAATGGATGAAGACGACCATGATCCTGTACAAATTATGTTACAGCAATTTGATTTAGCCTTGACAGAAGAATTAATTACGGAAGGGGATGTTGAACCAGGCGATAGCATTACAGGTAAAATCAAAGTTTTCAACCAAGGAGATATTCCAGCGGATAACATCAAAATCTTCGCTTACATTCCAACAGGAATGACTTTAGCGGATGATAGTTGGACCGCAATGAATGATTCTACGGCTATGCTTACTTTAACCGTAGCAAATGCTGATTTACCAACAGGTGGCTTAATGTCAAACACCATGACCATGGTGACGATTGACTTTATCATCGACCCAGATTTCATGGAAGAATGTCTAATTACTTATGCAGAAATTGGCAATGCAACGGATGAAAATGGGAATGCTGTGACTGACATAGATTCTACTCCAGATGATGATAGAACGAATGATACGGGTGGCGAAGTCAATACTACGACCGATAATGAAATTAACGAAACACCACCAACGGATGAAGATGACCACGATCCAATGAAGGTGACGATCCAACAAATCTTTGACTTAGCTTTAATTATTGAATTAGCACCAGAACAAGAGCTGGAAGTTAATGAAAATGATACGGTGTGTTTCAATGTAAAAGTGGTGAATCAAGGTTCTTTAGACGCTTATGATATTGGCATAGTCAATTACGTACCAGAAGGGTTAATTTTTGATGCCAACCTAAATCAAAATTTAGGGCATAACTGGCAAGCAGATAGCACTTATCAATTGGATGAATTAGCAAGTGGAGATACTGCTATCCTACCGATCAAATTTGTAATTGATGAGGCCTTAATGGATTCAATTGTAATTGATACGGCAGAAATTTACTTTGCTACCTCCGAAGATGGAAGTACGACGAACACAGCAGATATAGATTCTCATGCAGATGACAGTAATGATGATTTGATTGGTGGAGATGATTTATTAAATAACGAAATGCAAGATGAAGACGACCATGATTTTGTTTACTTAATCAATTTACAGGACGTAGACCCAATTGGATTCATTTATGCGGAGAAAACAGGTAAAATAATCAAAGGAGGCACGATCTCTGTATCAACGCCTCCAGGTGGTGTTGCAATGATTATCATGGATGGTTCTGATGGTATGTACAAGTGGCTTACCAACGGTGTGCAAGGAGAATATGTAATGACTTATACACACCCTGATGGTTTGATCATGAGTCCAAATTGTACACCGACAGCGGGCGTATACGACCCAACAGGCAGAGATGGTGCAGCAGAAGATATGGATGGAGATGCTACAAATGGTATCGTTCAATTAGGTACGATAGCAGTGAATACAGATTCGACTTATCTATTGAATCCAACTTGTGGAAATAACCCTTATTATTTAAGATTTTTCTTACAGTCTGGTGACCCAATAATTGATGGTAACAATATTGCTATCCAAGAATCGTTTATCGGTTCGATTGTTTGCGAGGATACCAATGGTAATGGTCAATCAGATGCAGGAGAAGATGGTATTCCAAATGCACTAGTTTATCTATATGCTTGTGCTGATACTATTAGTCCGATAGATTCTACTTTAACCAATGCACAAGGAGCCTATAATTTTGATGGCTTGAACGCAGGAGATTATATGGTACAATTCACTGCTCCAGATGGCTACCGTTTGCCAATGGATGCTGTGCCAGCAAACGAAATTGCTGATAGAGGTGGATTTTCTCCATGTATTAATTTGACAATTGGTCAATGTGATACCACGACGACCGTTTGTATGACAGCTTGTACAGAAATAGTAGCAACTGTTTCGGCCAGTACCATTCAAGAAGGAGAAAGTGTAACAATTAGTTTGAATGGTGGACCTGACTTCATTTGGTCTGCTAATACGGGAATTACCAATACAACTACCTCAACCGTTACTTTATCTCCTACGACGACAACAACTTACACTGTGACAGTAGAAGATACTTATGGTTGTTCACAAACATTGGATATCACCATTACGGTTATTCCAACTATAGTCATTGAACATTTCGTAAGAATTTCAGATCCTTGTGAATGTACAAACGAAGAAATTAATAGTACCCCCGTATTTAATGATAGAATTACGATTTACTCTTTGACCGCCAACGAAACTTGGACCCTAACAGAAAACAATGGTATTTATAATAATAACAATCTTCTATCAATTGGCAGTAGTTTTATCGCTGGTGAAATGGTAGATGGATATTTCACGTATAGCATGCCAATCCAACATTTGGATATGGCAGGATATAGAGGGAAGTTCACAAACGGATTGGATACGTTATCTGCAGAAAATACTTGTTTTGCAGATCAAGCTTGTAACACGGTTATAGTAACAGATCCTGACGGTACACCAGCACCTCCAGTCGTAGATGTTATCATTGGTATTCCAGTTGGAGAAACGCCAATTTTAGATACTTTACCAAACTGTGAAGGAACTGAATTCCGAACAGATGGTTCAGAAGACGGTACATTATATGCGGATACCACTGCTAGAAACAATGTGCTAACCATCTGTGCAACAGACCAATGGCAAACCTTAACGGTCAACTTCAATCAATTTGATTTAGCCGTAGGCGATACCCTTTATGTATATGAAGGAAAAGATACGATGGATGCATTGATTGGCAAATACAGTGGAGCAGGCGTTAGTCAAACAGGAGGTTGGTTAGGTTCTAGTTGTGATCCACAAGCGAATCCAGATGGTTGTTTAACCTTCCAATTCAAAACAAATGGCGATAACAAAAAGAGCATAGGTTGGAGAGCAGAAATTACTTGTACCGGTAGAAATATTGAATTAACACCGCCAAATGATTTGAGCGCAAAATTAGATTGTGAGGAAACTTATAGTATTTTTACTATCAGATCTGCTACGGTTGAGGCCGATTGTGGAACCGTTCAAGATTCTCAAATTGTTCGCATCGTCAATGGAACAGGAGTGGTTTGCTTAGATACGATTTTAGCGCCAACGGATGCTGTTTTAGATACGTTTGCTTTAGGTCAATATTTAGTAAATTACCAACTAAAATCTGATCCTACAAAAACAACTCAGGCAACAATTAGTGTACAAGCTCCTTCATTAGTTTGCAACGATGAAGTAACCATACCATTTGGGGCAGCTTGTTCTGTATCGTTGTTACCTGATGATTTATTAGAAAATCCTTGTGATACCCTTACTGATACCATGTATTACCATATAAGTCTAAGTTATCTTGATGAAAATGGTAAAACAAAAACTGTAAGTGGCGGCGGAAAAGGGGGTAATTATCCAGTCATCACTAAAGAGATGTTAGGTGACTGTGGAGGAACCATTACTGCCACCATTGAAAGAAGATATTTCGAAGGTTTAAATTTAGCTATTTGTAATAATGGACAAGTTTCTGCGGAATGTTCCACCATCATCAATGTAGTAGATCAATCTCCTCCAACGCTGATGAATATTGCAACAGTAGATACCTTCAAATTGTGTTCAGCAAATCTTTCTCCTGAAAACTTAGGTATCCCTACTCCTTGGGCAGTTGATAATTGTGATAGCGTAGCCGTTGAATTCGTTGGAATCAATGTCTTAAATGATGGTGGTGCTTGTGATACCACTCGTGCTCAAATCTCTTGGAGAGCAACTGATGCTTGTGGCAATAGCACCAATGCTACTCAATTAGTGGTCATTCTTAGACCAGATGCGAATGATGTCGTACAAGCACCTGACGTAGTGTTAAGTTGTGGAGAAGACGATGAAAGTGCTATCAATGATCTTGCTAAAACAGGCATGCCCGGATTACGAGTTGGTAAAATTGTCAATGGAATAATTGATCCGAAAACGGCTGATACCATTGCTCTTGATACAACAAATTATACTTGTGGGTATATCCTACAAAAACGAGATATTCAAGTACCTGCTGACTGTGGCGTAAAAGTATTCCGTTACTGGTCTGTACTTGATTGGTGTGATTCAAATAGTGGCATCACTTCATTAGATACACAGTTCATCGAGTTGAGAGATACTTTAGCTCCTGCTTTTGTAGCGGCTACGTTAGAAACAACTACGATTAATTTACCACACGATGCTTGTACTACTGATTTAGAAAAATTAACTAAACCAGTTGCAACTGACCTGTGTAGTACACCTATCGTTCGATTAGACGCAGTATTTAGAGTAGAAAATGGCGAATTATTGCCTGTTGGTTCAACTGGTTTGGATTGTGATTCTTTCCAAGTTCGATGGGTAACAGAAGATGCTTGTCATACTCAATTGATTAATGATACCTTGACGCAAATCGTCTTAGTGGAAGATAATAATAAGCCGATTGCTATTTGCACAGATCAAATCAATTATTCTTTAGGTAGAAATGAAGGAACACTGCACTACCGAGAAATCGACGCAGGTTCTTACGATCCATGTGGCATTGCTAAATACGAAGTCAGTAGAGATGAAGTAAACTGGGATTCTGTGGTTACTGTCACTTGTGAAGATGCCCACGATGAAGTCAAAGTTTACTTACGAGTAACCGATAAGCAGGGCAATCAAAACATTTGCTGGATGACCGTAAATGTCGAAGATAAGATTGCTCCAATTTGTGCTGATTTACCTGATATGACAG
>CALDTJ010000515.1 GCA_937924145.1 uncultured Saprospiraceae bacterium | reverse complement strand
TTTTTTCTTTTGTAGTTGAATGGAAATAAGGTAATACTTTTGTGGCTAATTCTTCCAAAGTCGCCTCTATATTTCTCGAATTAAACCGAAGATTGATCGCCACATGATTGACCCCAATTTCCTCTATGGTCTTAAAATACTCCACTAAATAATTAGCCCCAATCCGAAATCCTAGTTGAATCGGTTGTGGTTTAAAATCAGCATCTTGCTCCAATACCACGTATAGCGGCTGCATGAAAGGTTTGCTAAAATCGTGGTATTTGGCAATTGCTCTACGCCATTCTGCAATAGTATACGCCTGCTGCATATTCGGTCTTGGATAGTACATCCAACCGTCACCATGCTCGGCAATCCATTCCATAGACTGACGACTATTGCCTGTAATCAACATGGGCGTTTTGTACGAAGTCGGTTTGGGCAACACATCCATTTGACCATTTAAAAAACCAAATTGATTGTTTTCCAAAATAGGAAAATCTTCCTCCGTTTTTCGAATATAATTAAAGGCATCGCGGAATAATTCCCCTCGTTTTTCAAATTCAATATTCATGGCAGGGTACTCAACGGGGCGGTCGCCCGAGGCTACACCCATGATGAACCGACCGTTGGATAATTGGGCTATGGTTGCCGCAGATTTAGCTACATGAACAGGATGATGCAAGGGCAAAGCAATGCTTGCTGTCCCCAATGCAATCTCCTTAGTCTGTCCTGCCAAAAATCCCAAATAAGTGAATGGGTCAAGTGTTTGTCCTGCATCTCCAAATGCAGGTACATGAAACGGAACATCCCGCACCCATACTGCTTTAAATCCTAATTTTTCCGCCAATTGCACCCTTTCTAAATGCTGTTGCATAGTAGGAACAGTACTTTGACTATAATTTTCAATAGGAATAACTAAGCCTATACTCAATTGGTTGGCTTTGAATACCTCGTTATATCCCTTATTGATAGATTCAAATGCTTTCATCATTCCTTATTTAGTACTGTACTGATTTCTTCTACAATATTAATACTCGATCACTACTTTTCCAATAGCTTTTCTACTTTCCAAATGAGCGTGCGCTTTACCAACTTCTTCTAATGAAAAACGAGTTTCATCCACCACAGGTTTTAAAGCACCTCCCTCAATAATTTGGGCAACTTGGCGAAGTATGTTAGCATGTTCCGCACGTTTGTGGTTGTGCAACATAGGAATAAGCATGAAGACCACATGCAACGATAAGCCTTTGAAGTGCGCCTGCGTTAAATCCAATTCGCACAAAGACACCGTTGTAGCGATATTGGCATTCAGACCAGCCGCCTCAAAAGATTTACTCATATTTTCGCCACCCACCGAGTCAAAAATCAAATCAAATCCTGCACCATTCGTGTACTTAGTCACATAATCTTCAACGGATTCCGTTTTATAGTTAATGGCGGTGGCGCCCAATTTTTCAATCAAAGTCGATTGTCTTCCGCCACTACAAGTAGCGTAAACGTCTGCGCCAAAGTGTTTCGCTAACTGCAAAGCCACATGACCTACGCCACCTGCACCACCATGTACCAAGACCTTTTGACCTGTTTTAATGCCAGCGCGCATCAATCCTTCATAGGCAGTAATGGCTACTAATGGAAGTGCTGCCGCCTCACGCATCGTTAAGTTGTTAGGTTTTTTAGCCATTAAATTGCTATCTGCAACAATGTATTCTGCTAAAGTACCAGGTAAATCGGCTAATCCACCGGCACAACCATATACTTCGTCTCCAATAGAAAATGCGGTCACGCCTTCGCCGACTTCTTCAACCGTTCCTGCGAAGTCCATTCCCAGAATAGCGGGTGCATCGGGGGAAAGCGGTAAGTCCTTACCCATTTTACGAATCATAGTATCAACGGTGTTTACACTTGAGGCAGCAATTTTCACTAATACATGACCTTCTTTTACGGTTGGTTTTGCGATCTCTGCGACTTCGAATTTAGCGTCTTCTCCATACGCCTTTATTAACATTCCTTTCATTGTTATTTTACTTTTTGTGAATGATTATATTATTACTCCACAAAGATGCAGGTATATACCTTATATATTTTGGTATAAAAAAAGGATAATTTTGTATTTTTGAAGGTATCTGTTAAAATATGTTTGAAGTTAAGTCCGATTTGACTTAATTTTACTATCAAAAAATAGAATAATGCAAGTTTTACAAGCGTATAAACCTTTTGAAATACAAGAAATTGAATTAGCTGTTTGGAAACAGCGACCCGTCAAAAACAATTTTTTTGAATTGGTACTCATTCAACATGGCAAAGGAACGCAATGCATCAATTACAATTTTTACGATTATGAGCAGGGGAGTCTATTCTTATTACCCCCTTTAAAATGTCATTCTTTTCAAATAGAAAAACCGACCAAATTTGTTTTTCTAAAATTCACAGCTGATTTTTTTAATGCCAACGGACGAGCCGCCACGAGCCAATCAGAATGGTTCAAAGAGGCGGCATATATTTTGTCCAATTACAATCAACTTCCAGGGGACATCATCCATAATGAATTGGACCGACAGCATATTTTTTCGCTGATTGACTTGATCCTAAAAGAGAACAGCAATTACCAATCAAGTTCTCCTGCTTTAATTAAAAGTTTGATGAGCTGCGTTTTGGAAATTTTACTTCGCAATATCAAGCAAAGTGCCGCCTACGAAGTGGCCATTAATGTCGAAAAAGATGACCGAGTAACGAAATTACTGACCTACATCAACGAAAACATTAATCAATCTCAACTGCTAAAAGTGGAAAATTTAGCAAAGACCTTTTTACTCTCACCTACTTACTTAAGTGAATTTTTTCGCAAAAAAGTAAAGATGTCCTTGCGGGAATATATCATCAAATCTAAATTGAAATTGGTAGAAATACGTTTGCTCAACTCCGATTATACCCTGACTGAAATTGCCGCTGAATTGAGTTTCACGGATGTGAGTCATCTTTCCAAAACCTTCAAGCGGTATACAGGGATGTCCATCCGAGCCTTTAAAAAGCAAGGCGAGTATCAGTTGTTAAAACGGGGCGTTTGTTGAGGTGCTAATTGATTTAGCTATTAGCATTATCCACCTCACTTTCCAATTTTAGTACTTTATCTCCATCTTCTTGTTCAATCAGGAGTGCTTTGTTTCCCGTTTCCCCATTTCTGGTAACTTCGCTACCTTTAATCGTTTTAGTGACAGAGGACGTATAAGTTTCTATGACTTTTCCTTCTGCTGTTCCATTGCCCCATTTCCAACTTACTTTTGAACCTTTCTTAATCATTTTTTTAGTTTTTGTGATGAAATAAAAATGAGGCTTTCAGTTTTGTTGATGCCAAATAGATAACCCCAAGATGCGGCAAGTATCTTAGGGTTTATCGTTTCGTTATTTAAGTTTTTCTTGAGCAAATTCCTATTGGATTATATGCTCTATCAATTTTCTGTTTTGTCCACTTCTTCCAAGATTTCGATGTCTTGAGCAGCCTCCACATTATTATCATTCGACATTAAAAATTCATCTCGAATGGCTGCCAGTTTTATTTCATCCAAACCATATTCCACTTTTAAGAAATTTTCTACACTTCCATATTTTCGGTCCATCGCCTCAAAGGCGGCGGCAATATAACTGGGTTTGACTTCGACTAGCGGTTGGGCTATTCGTTGGTCTACACCAACTAAGGTTGCCTTTCGTAAAGACTTATTAATTTTCTTATTTCGGTAAAAGTTAGACATCAAATAATCACCGTAAATCACTTCTCTTTCTACTCCCAACATGGCTAATAAAATCGCTGCACCCATACCCGTTCGGTCTTTTCCTGCCGTACAGTGGAACAAAAGCGGCACTTTATCAGGATTAGAAGTATACTCGATAAAAGGCTTATAATGAAAAGCAAAACTATCGACAAACTGTACCATCACATCCGCGACAAACTTTTCACTATCAAAATTATCTGGATTAGCTTTCTTAATAGTTTTTCTCAACTCTCTTTGCATGTTTCCTTCCGCATCACCAATAGGCATACGGATTTGTTCGCCTACGTAATCATCTGGATACCGATTTGGATCTTCCTTGATTTCGTTGTTGTCTCTAAAGTCTGCTACTGTTTTAATACCCAAAGTACTAAAGTAAGCTAAATCTCTTTTTGACAATTCGCTTAGTTTACCAGAACGGTAAAATTTCCCCCACTTGACGACCCGCCCATCTGCGGTCGGAATTCCTCCCAAATCTCTAAAATTCAAGACGCCTTCCATAGGAATCAATCGCTCTGAGGCAATCAGTCGTTCCCCTTTGTCATTTACTACACCAAAAAAATAACGGTCAGAAAAATCATATTGCGTTAGTACCAATGGGTTGGTTGAACCTTCGGCAACTGGCTTATTCCAATCAATGTTTTCAACCGTTGTGCCTTGATAAACTTTATAATTTTCAAAACCATTATTCTCCGCAAAACTTAGTACATAGTCGCCTTTGTTGGTTCGCTCTACATACAGTTTCTCAAATAAGGTTTTTTCAAAGCTAACTTTGCTATACTTAGCACAAGAACTTAGGAATATAATTACCCCAGTCAATAGGGCGAAAATAACTAGATAATGGAGTTTCATATTTTTAATTTTTAGTTAATAAAAGGAGTGGTTTGGTAGCTTGCTAGCACACACGCAATAAGATTATTGTTTTTTTCCTAATGCACTTAACTCGTTGTTTACTTTTGGGGGCTTTGGGTTTTGTCTCCTATAGACTTTGGAGGAGCCTTTTAGTGGCACTAATAATTCGCCTCTTTCTACCAAAACTTGTTTAAAAGCTTTAGCGTGCTTTGGTAAATCAGCCCGTCTTGCCTTTATATATTTGATAATATTCTTTTTGTCCAGTTTATTAAATTCATCGGGCCAATGATCGAAGGCAGCATCAATTTTTTCATCTGTAAAATCTTTTTGCAACTCATGGGCAACTTCTACAAACACATTTTCGGGCACATTCAATAAAAAATATTGGTCGAAAGGCTTGACTAAGCCTGGCATATAATCAATTTTTTTTCTGAAAGGTCGTACTAATGGTTGTGACCTAGGATGGGTAATCAACTTTAAAATAATGCCGTTGGGATTATAAAATGCATTGTCTCTATCCGTTGGCAAGGGTACATAAGTCAGGGGTTCATCTTCCTTTTCGATAACGACCCAACCCCATTGCTTTGCATGTCTATCCCAGTCACCAATCATCAAATCAAATAACCTAGCACGCACCAAAGCCCTTTCGTCGATAGTGGAATTAGGATGCTCAAGGAGCATTTTTTGCACATCTTCCGTATCTATGATTTCTTTGACGCCCTCCATATCAATCCATGCACCACTTCCTTCAGGCTCATATTCAAGCAGAAATAAACGTCCACCATATCTACTGTCAAAGGTATCTAATTGGGATTGATGTGGTAGATAAACCAACTTAGGATGCGTGTGTAGGATACCTACAGACTCTGCCATAGGGGCAACCACCAAAGCTCCGTAAGGATGTTGAGCGGACATAGCATCCATGACAATATTGCCAATATTTAATTTTCGAGCATAATCAGGAATTAATTCGTCAGGATTTTTATTGACAGATCGTAAGGTGTAAACTATATCTTCTTTTCCTTGCAAATCCATGGACAGGGTTTGAAAACCGCCACCCATTTCTAAAGGGATAATCCCACCTTCGATCTCATCCAAGAACTTGACTGGCACTTTAATCGGTGTTTTCCAAGCTTTCCGATAATTTTTACCTTGAAAAGCATTCTTTAATGGATGGGTCCTAAATCTTTTAGTAGCAATCACAACTACTGAGTCTTGATCCGCAACTGTTTCTGGTGTAAGCCCCTTCGGTTCAACTATAATTGCCACTGGCATACCCTCCATTGTTTTGCAGGCAGAGCAAGTGGCAAAAACTACTAAAATTAGGGCGCAGAAAGTCAGTATTCTCAGGTACGGGAATTTCATATTTAGCGTTACTATATTCGTGAAAAGAGGGGTTATATGCTATACAGCAATAGTACTAGAATGAACTACCGCCTCGATTTGGTATTGTTCAATTAGATATTTAAATCCTGCTGCCTCCTTTGATGGGGCATACAAATAGAGATTTCCAATCCCTTCGGTAGGCGAGTCCGCTAATAATTTCCAGCGAGCAATCATTTTTACTTGCCACTCATCTACTGGAGCGGTACTAAAATCCACTTGACTAGTAGAAGAAATTACAGTTTTACTTGGTTTACAACCTATATTTTTTTTACTAGAAATGGGAATAAACTTATGTAGAATTGACTTAAAACCATTAAAAAAAGGCTTTATGGTTGGTTTGAATTCTACTTTTACATTGGAAATAAAAAGTCTACCCATTTCAACTTAAATTTTAAAGACCAATAAATTTTTAGCATCTCTAAAACGAACGAGTAGTGAAGTTGTTCAATCAATTATTTTTAAAAAGATCTAAAAGTAAATTTATTATTGTAAATAAATTGTTATTTTTATGGAATAATGTGATTGAATTAAGCCCCCATCCAAAATGAAATCAAAAAGGCAATAAGTGACAATGCGATGCCAACTATGAAAACATTATAACAAATTCGTAGGTAACGGAATTTGTCTCCCAACGAATGACCTAAAAAGTATAAATCATTAATTATACTGGTATCTAATTGTTCTTTATTGGCGATCACTTTTTTTATTTCGTCTTGATAAGTGTTCAGTCCTAGATTGTAGAAATTACCAAAGAAAAATAAATTGGTTTTTCCTGCTGGAATTTTAGCCAAATTGGTTTTTCCGTCCATTTTTATTGGACGAGTTGACAAAGTGGCAAAAATCATCGTTGTAATACAAGTAAACATGAAAATAATCGACGGAGCCAGCAGATATAATTTATCTGATAAATAAGAGGCAAATATCGGCATCCCAATCGTCAATAATAAAGCATTGACACTCAACATGATATTTGACTTATTATCGGCAATAGCCGTTAGGTCGATGTGATTCCTTAAGGAAGTTTTGAACATGGTCAAAGCAGCTTTATTTTTAGCCACCGAAAATTCGTTCAAGCGTTTTTCTTCTGTTTTTCTAGCTAAATCTAAGCTAGCTTTAATTTTATTAATATTCTTTGATTTTCTACCTTGGTAGGTTGCATTTGCTGCTTTTGTGTAGAAGATATGCTTGTTTTGTAAAAAAGCTAGATTTTCCTCTGCCCATTGTAAATCAGTAGGGTAGTAGTCCTTTTTATTAAGCTCCCATTCCTTACGCAACTCACTCATTCGAGTGTTGTATTTTTTCTCGCCCACATGAGCCATATCCGCATCACAAATTATTTTTTCTAATAGAGTTGCTGGAGCAATTTTAGGGTCTGTGATTTTTATTAATTCTTTGACCCGTGATATTTTATCTTCTGGATATCCTTTCTCTCGTAAATAGGCAGCAGCAATAATTTGGCTTTCTCCCTCGTGACCTTCATAGGTATTGATAAATCCTGTATCGTGAAAAAGAGCAGCTAGGGCTAATATTTTTCTATCTTCTTTACTCACTTTCTCTGCTTTCGCCAATTCAATGACTGCCTTTTTGACTCGTAATGTATGATCTATATTATGAAAATATAAGTTGGCTGGAAGTTGATCGTTCAATAATTGAACAACGTAGGCCTCCACTTCTTTTATTTTTATGTGTACTTTTGTTGGCGCTGTTTCGACTGTCATATTTAGGTATAGTTAGATAATTTGCAACTATTCACCAACTAGAATTACCACTCATTTTTTCTACTGCTTTGTTTCAGAAATTTGAGTTAACAATTGACCACAAAAACCACGAAGTGGTTGAATACGAATAGCCCCGAATGAAATTCGGGGAGAGAGATAATAACCCATCTCTCTACAATCACTAAGTGGTTGAATATGAGTGAGTTAAGTTCAACCAATTCGTGGTTGCGGCATATCGTTTATTCGATTTACCCCGAATTTCATTCGGGGCTATTCGGATTAAATCCTTTCAGGATTTTTAATCGAAATTTTGTTTACAAAGCACTACCATTTAGATATTTAAGTTCATTTAGAACACGACTTAAATGAACTTAAATGAACTAAATGGTAAAAATGAAGTCTAATTAGTTATATTGCTGAATAGTTAGTATTTTTCTATATAAAGTTTGACCGTCTGATTTGTTCGGATTGGGTTAATTTATTTCGTTTCGTGCTCTAGTTCGTCTGGTAAAAAAATGTTAGGTAGCATCACAGATTTGATGCCTGTTTGCATGGTTTTCCACCAATTACTGATAAAAGATATATGTTGGTTTCGTTCGAAAAACATCTTGCCTTTACGTAGTTTTTCTTTCTTGTTGGGGTTATTTTTATTGCCAACTATTTTATTGACCACCTTAGAAAGAAATTTTCGAGGACTTCGATCCTCATTCAAAAATGCTATTTCTAAATTTTTATAACGCAATTCCATTGCACCCGAAGCGTCTGTCAAATTCCCCCTACCATTAAAGGCAAATCTGCTAACTTCTCCCTGTCTGATTCTAAATCGCTTAGAAAAGACTAAAAAACTATTGATTTCTTTCAATTTCACTTTATCAATGGCTCCATAAAAACGATAATCGGCATTTTTATTAAAATTTGGCCATTCAAAATGTAGGTCAACATTGCCATCTTCTACAAAGACTGCTTGAATGTCAATAAGCGTATTTAGGTGGGTTTTGACTTTGTCAGCGTTATTTGTCAAATTATAGACACTAGCATAAACTTTTGTCCAATCTAATTTTCCAGCTTTTTGTTTTCCTTCTCCCAATTCTTCAAATACTATTTTCCCATTTTTCACCAAAATGCTATCTACATCAATCAACATCTTTGCGTCTATCAAACTTTCATAAGGATATTTTTTTAAACAATCGGGGCAAGCCTTTTTATTTTTATCGCTATATATTTTGAAGGCACTATCTTCAATCGTAATCGAACGAGCTTTAAAAGCTTGCTTAAAAATTAAATCTGCTACTGGGAATGCTTGAATAGATAGGGTAGGAATCGCCAAATCAAGGTGTGCCTTTCGATATTTATGATGGTCTAAATACTTAGTTTTTGCATATTTTGGTTTCCATTCTAATTGATTGATTAACAGTTGATTATTTTTGGACAACTCAAAATTTTTAACAAGTAGCTTATTATCAATTTCTGATTGGTTCAGCAAAAAATGATTACCTGAAAATTCCAGTTTATTCCAAACTACTTGTTGACTATCTTTTTCTAAATTAAATTGTAAATGCTCAATATTTGTCGAAAAGGTATCTAACTGAAGTTGTTCGAATTGCTTGTTTTCAACAGCTAGTTTTCCTTGATTGATAAGGAAACGGTCAATTAGAATCACCTTAGGAGTATTTTTTTGTGCATTACTATCTCTTTGAATCCCATTGTTTTTTTGATTGGGAGAAATGACTACCTCCAAATCTTCAAAAATGACTTCATCAATATAGACTTTGTCGTTTTTCAAATATTGCCAATAACTCAACCCATGAATGTGGGCTTTGTTAGAAACTAAACCCAATACCTCCGATTCTTCTTTCTTGATAGGTCGCTCAATAGTTAATTGTTCTAAGTCTATACAAGCCGTAAAAAGGTTGAAAGATAAATTCGCACAGCTAATTCCTGGAATATTAGTGATTTTTTCTAAAGCTATTTTTTTTACAAAAAAAGATGATAGAAAGCCTATAATAACCAACAAAGAGAGGGCAATTAAACTATATTTTATCCATTTTTTACTAAAAGAAAAGTCATTACCCATAGTTTTTAAAAAAATTGTTTTACTTAATTTTCATCTAATAAGCGATTCGCCATTTTTTGCATTCGTTGAATCGTTTTCGACCTTTTTAAGATAGGATATTGAAAATCATACAAACCCTTTAAACACAGCCGCTTCGGTGTGTTTAAAATGTGGGTTATTTTTGCGCTCCCAAGCCAGCAAAACTCAGTAGTTTTATTCGCTCCAATCCATTTTTGGACAGGTATTTCTGGGAGCTTGCATCAAAACTGAAATCCAGCTCGAACCGTAAAGCGAGTCTCTTCCTCCGAAAAGAACATGCCCATTGACAAAGCTATATAATCTAAAGGCGCAATCCAAAATGAGCCACCATAGCCAATATGCATTTTATCAGAAATTTCGTCATCAATCCACACTCGTCCATAATCAAATCCGGGGGTAATACCACCAGAAACAGGAATTGTTTGGTTCTCAGAATCCAATAATTTAATCCGAATATCAATATTGTGATAAAATGAAGTCCGTCCAGCGAAACGCTCTCTCGCAAAACCTCTCAGATTACTATTTCCTCCTAAAAGTACCGCTTGGAAAAAGTCGTATTTGCCTATAATGTGCTGACCGCCAAGACGAGTTGCCAAGACAAATCGGTCACTGACCCCTAATCGAACATAGATTTTTAATTCACTATCCAATCGGAGCATTTGACGCTCAAAGTCATCTAAATTTGCTCGCCATTGTCCACCAATATTAAAGCCAAGTCCTTGAGTAGGAATAGCCAGATGGTCAACATTGAAAAAATCGAAACTCGCATGACCACCCGTGAATAGTCGTTGTTCAAAGACCATCGGATTCACTTGAGGATTTTCGTCACTCGTAATTCGGTTGTCCATATCCTCAATTTTGATGGACTCCAAAGCTGGACCAATAGATAGGGTCGTACCACCATCTCCTCGTTTTCGGAAGGAAGGATAAATGCCTAATAACGTTCTTCTTACTCGGTAAAAATCTCGCCCAAATTGGTCAATATCTCGATTCGATTCGTTGCCAAGACCATGAAAATTAGAGACAAATCGAGGAACTTCTGCCGTCAATTTTAAAGCGGTATCCCAATGGTCAAAAGTCTTGAAATATTCGCCTTCATAGTCAAAACTGAAAGCCCCTGAACCGATAGCAAAACTCCCTGTTATCGTATGCAATTGTTCTCTTTTGAAAGAATAGGTTTTAGCATTTAGCCCGAGACCAAAAAACAAACCATCATCAGGGTTGAACCCTATGAAAGGGACAGGAATCGTATAATTGTATTCATAATCACGATAATCAAAGGTATTTAAAGCCTCTCGATGCGAGCGATTATCTTTGGTTTCGTTAGAGACATCCATCAATACTTCCTCTTCGTCATCATCATATACCTTCGTTTTTCTTTTCAAGCCGCTGACTTTAGATTCGTCTACAAAATGATCTTTTCCATTGCCACCAATCAGGCGAATTAACGGACTTCTACTTACTGTTCCAGTTACCTGAAAGCGATCATCTCCATCCAAACCATAAATTCTTAGTTCCTTAGTAATCTTATTCTCAAAAGTTCGCTCGTATAATAATTGTTGAACCTTTCCCTCCTCCTCTAATTCGTAAACAGTTACTTTGGTTTGTAAATTATTTAGTCGATTGACTTCAATCAAATTCTTCTTGTGCGTTCCTAAAACTTGTACCTCTTTATTTAAAATCTCATAATAATTACGAGCAGTTTTTAATATATTATCCCTTCTCGATTTGGTCCATTCAATGAATTGTTCCCCTCTTTCTGCATAGGCAAAAGCAGGTAATTGACGGATACCTTTTTCAATTACTTCATCTGTTAAATTTTCTTGGATAAATTTAGCTTGTTCTTCCCATTCTGCTAGGGTTAGTTCATTTAAGAAAAAACGATCGAACAAACGCGCTTGATAATTCAACCAAGTCTCTTCTTTTTTACTCACATCCGCATCATATTTGTGTGCTGCTCTTGTAAATGGAACCGTATAACTCGCCAAGGCATTGGCAATTCCATCAAAATTAGAATAGGCTTGATCCCGATCTCTAGGAATCGGTTTATACAAGGTCTTGCCATTAGGTTGCTCAAAAGCAGCCCAACGCCATTGGTCGGAGTGTCTATCCCAATCCCCAATAATATTATCGAATAATCGGCTACGTAATACTTGCTCTTGGTCAATAATAGTTTTGTCATTCTTCATTTTATCTTCAATGACATTGCCCATATTTTCTATCTCATCAGGATAGCCAAAACTCTTCAAATCACTCCAATCTCCGTCTCCTCGTTCTTCAAAAATATAGACCTGACCACCTAAGTCATTATATTCTCCTAAGTTCGGTTGTTTGGGTACATAAACGATCTGTGGATTGGTATGAAAAACATCAATCGCTGACGCCATTGGGCCAACCACCAAAGCACTAAAAGGATTACCTGCGGTCAGTTGTTGTTTGACCAATTCGTTGGCAAAGGTCTTCCTGACAATACTCGGAAAACGCTCCGTTACTTTTTGGACGGTTCGTAGCTGATAGATTTTACCATCTTTTGTTTTTAGCCTCACAGAATTGGATTGATTACCTCCTCCTTTGCTAAAAGCCTCCAAACCTCCTTTCGCTTTTGCCAAATCTAAAACAGGCATTTTAAAATCGGTCAGATAATCATCTGTGTACAAATGACCCCAAAAAGTTTGGTTAAAAACCTTTAAATCTTCGGATTCCATCACCGAAACAGAAATAGAATCTTGTCCTAACAATTGATTGTATTCTGGAAAAGTATTAGGCATTAATTCCGCTTTGGTAGGTAAAGGATCTCTCAGTTTTTTTCTAAAAATCAATTTACTCTCTGCCAAAGGGTTGCCGTCATTGTCACTAGTTGCCAGAAAATCAACCCATACTTCGCCATCTTCGAAAATATTTAACATAGAAAATCCTTCTACCCCAGCTACAAATTGGGCATCATCTCCTAGACCAACAGGCGTCCGCCTTGACCCTGCGCCACTCACAATAAAATATTGATCCTCTTCTTCAAAATACTGTAAACTATGCTCATGCCCAGAGGCAAAAATAACGTTGGTGTATTTATCTGCGATATCAATCACACTCTTCTTAAAAGCTCTATAGTTGGGATGTGCTGTTTCTTGTGGTCGGGCAATGGCACTACTCAAAAAAGCTAAAGCACTACCCACGCCAGGCAATGGGATTAGTAGCTTAGAGTTTAAAATAGTTAATGGAAATAAATGCTCTTTGGCAGAGTAATGTCCACCGTGCCGCCCGTTAGTATTCAACGGGTGATGCATGGCTAGTACGATGTTCTTCTCTCGATTATCTTTGATTTTGTCCGTCAATTCTCTTAAGAACAATTCTCTGGTACGGATTTCACAATCTGCATTGATATCTTCTTCGTGGTCCCAATTTTCTAAATACCATTGACTATCAATCGCTATGAGCATCGTATTCTTCGACAATTCTTCTACTTCTGGCCCACTACAACCATTATCGGGAATAAAAGTATCGCCTCTGTCTAAATAATCCTGTACAAATTTTTCTTGTCGGCGGACTCCTTCTACACCATCCACCGTTTCCCAATCGTGATTCCCTGGGATAAAATAAATTTGTCCTTTGAATGCTTTTAAAATATCTAATTGGGCCTTTAAGTTATATTCTGCATTCGCTCTACCGGGCATTCCTTCCGCTGGTAAACCATGCGGATAAATATTATCACCCAAAAATATAACGGAACTATTTTCGCCAGCTTGCCTTAATTTTTTTTCGATAATCTTTAAGGTGGCTACAGGTTTACCATTTTTGTCACCACCTGCATCTCCAATTAAAAAAGACTGATGTTGTAAGGGTTTATTAGGTAATTGATAACTTTCCCAATCTTTTACTTCTTGGCTATACTGAGTTTTATAACTAGCACAGGAGGTTAAGATGCTGACTACCAAGGTCGTAAGGATCAATCTAATTAAATTTTTCATATTAGGGTATATAGTTATTCGACTTTCTTATTATTTTTTGAAAAATAGTGCTTTGTAAACATAGTTTTGATTAAAAATCCTGAAGGGATTTAATCCGAATAGCCCCGAATGAAATTCGGGGACATGAAACATTTTACACCCCCAACAACCACGAAGTGGTCGAACTTAACTTCCTCCTATTGGGGTTGTGTAAAAAGTCAAAATTAGAAACAATTATTCATTTTTTAATTTTGTAAATTATTCATTATCAAACATTATTAAATAATGAAAAGTTTTAATAATATTCAAAAATTGACTTTCTACACAACCCCTGAAGAAGACTCAATTATTTCTTATCCCCGAATTTCATTCGGGGCTATTCGTGTTCAACCACTTCGTGGTTTTCGTGGTCAATTATTAGCTCAAATTTTGTTTACAAAGCATTAGTACTACTTGGGTAAAAAGGGTGAAAGTATCATTTGTTCTAATTGGGTTAATTTTAAAAATATCAAATATTGAACATTTATTTATTATTGGCTTTATAGTGTAAAGCCTATGATCGATCACCGTTATAACAAAAGGACATTACTCGTATTAGCTATCTTATTATTAATTCCTGTCCTATTTATTCTTATTCCGAGACATACTTTTACCAAGAAACTGCACTCTGTTGAATCGACTCCAAAAGATTTTACAGATACAAAATTCGACGGAGTCCCAACGGCTAAGGAAATATGCCTGACGGGAGTGGATGGTCCCTATATTATTCAAAAGAATAACCAAACAGTAACCGTTAACGTCATTCAAACTACCAATGGATTTGAAGTATCAGAGCAGAAAATAGCGAATAAAGCAGATCAAGCGTTCCTATGCTATGTAGATAATGCCGAAAAAGATCAGTTTTCGTTCCGATTGAGACAATCCTATGAGATTCCTCCCTACGAATATCCACAACCCGAAAAATTGATGGCGATCTCTGATTTTGAAGGGAACTTCGACGCCTTTTATAGTTTGTTAGTGGCCAATGAAGTAATGGACACCGCATACAACTGGACCTATGGACAAGGGCATTTGGTCATCGCTGGTGATATGATGGATAGAGGAGTGAATGTGACGCAATGTCTTTGGTTGATTTACAAATTGGAGCAAGCTGCCGAAAAAGCAGGTGGTCAAGTTCACTTCATTTTAGGCAATCACGAGGTGATGAACTTACACGGTGTGATAGATTATGTTGAACCAAAATATCTAGCGGTAGCAATGGAATTATCAGGTGACAAAGATCCTAGCAATGCTTACAGCACACTCATGTCCAAAAATCAGGAATTGGTAAAATGGATGCACTCAAAAAATATTATGGAGAAGATTGGCGATATGCTATTTGTACACGGAGGGATTAGTTCCGAATTGGTCCAATCTAAATTAAAACTGAAAAGAATCAATAGAACTGCTCGCCGTATGTTGTCCAAAAGCTATGCTTTATCGCCTTTGGAGGATAAAGAAATTCGATTAATCAATGGTCGGATGGGACCACTTTGGTATAGAGGTATGGCAGTCAAACATGGTAAAAGATATGATAAAGCAACTCCCGCAGAAGTCCAAAAGGTATTGAAACGCTTTAAGGTCAAGCATGTTGTCATCGGGCATACGCCAATGCGTGAAATGGGACTAGATTACGATGGGAGTGTTGTGAAAATTAATTTATTGCAACCCAAGACTAAATTTTCGGGGAAGGCAAAGGCTCTTTTGATGGAGGATGGGGTGTTTTATAGTGTGAATGATTTTGGGGTGAAAACACCGTTAAAGTAGGTGATTTTCTAAGAAATGTAGTGATTATAAAAATCAATCAAGGCGGCGAAACAAAGAACCCCAAGGAAATAAACAAATTATTAGAAGGAAAAGCATTAATATCCGTATCGGTGTTCACCCGAATGAACCGAGAATCAAAGTTATAAGCCCAACCTGCTTTGACACTAATCCACGTCCAATCGGTCGCTAGTCGTTTCTGATAATCGGCAAATAGATGGAGGGCAGAACTCTTGAAAATGTATCGTTCTGAACTATTCTGTCCAGTTGGAGTAATATCCATAGAGTAGCCACTACTCCAATAATCTGTGCCAAAAAGGAGCATATCGTTGTGCTTAAAATTACGGCGAACCGTTATTTTTAGGGGCAAAACGGTTTCTATTCCCCACTTGTCGTTAAAGGTCCGATTCCATACTAGAAAAGGTAGGACTAAAGTTCTTTCAAAACTATTA
>CALDTJ010000514.1 GCA_937924145.1 uncultured Saprospiraceae bacterium | reverse complement strand
TAGTTTTGTCAACATCTAAATCTGTTGTCCTTCATTAATCCGTTGTATAATAAAAATATACAACGGATTAATGAAGGACAACAGATCCAAGCGTTGACATATTTCTTCTTTATAATATCCATTTTTTATCTGATTATCTATTTAGTAAAAATGTAATACCCTTGTGATTTTTTTGTGATACCCTCACTCCTTTTCTTCCATAACTTTGTGCTTATAATTTAAATTAGAGATCACCCGATCTACAAAACCTATTGAAGTAACGGCAAAACAATAACTCCGCCATTTGGACGGTCTCTTTTGCCCTCATTTTCCCCTAAAAATTATTTCCATAACACATGCTATGCAAATAATTTTTAAAGAAAACTGAGAACAAAATAAACTCGTCCAATTTGACGACCTTATTATTTCGTCGTTACTAAGTAAAAATCTCATTATCATGAAAAACACCTTTTATATAACTTTATTAGCTATTCTTTTTAGCTCCTGTATTGGGGACGATATTATTCTCGATACGGTGGAAGAAACATTAAGAATCACTGCACAAGCTAGCTCTATTGCTGTTGGAGAAACTTTCCAATTTGAGGCTAGATTTACCAATAACATTGGAGAAACCGAAGAAGGAAGAATTATATGGAGTAGCTCTGATGAAAATATTTTAGCGATTGATGCTAATGGTTTAGCAACAGCAATTGCACAAGGAAATGTCTTTGTTTACGCTGATGTTGATTTAGCAGACGGCCGTACGATAAGGGAAGAAATGACAATTGAGGTAAGTATGGTGACGACAGTGGTAGAAGTGCCAACAAGCCGAATAGGGGTCATTCAAACAACAACTTTCTATGATTTAGCAGGAGACTTCGAACTTTCCGAAGTGGATGGAAAATTGGTTCTAAATATTGCGGACAATTACGTTGCCTCTTCTTCTTTGCCTGGCTTATATCTCTACTTAACCAATAACCCTAACTCAATTGGTGATGCTTTAGAAGTGGGCGCAGTAGAAGTTTTTGAAGGCGCTCATACTTATGAAATTGAAAATGTAGGACTAGCAGACTATGATTATCTATTATATTTCTGTAAACCCTTTAGAGTGAAAGTAGGAGACGGAGCAATCAACTAATTAACCAAGTACCTAAAAACTAAAAATCATGTTTAATTTTAATAAATCCCAAAAGTTGGGAAAAAATATAATTGTTTTATTATCCTTTTTATTCGTTTCCCTTTCCTTACAAGCAGGAGGCGGATGGCCTCAGCCAAAAGGAAAAGGGTATGTAAAAATATCTGAATGGTGGTTAATTGCCAATCAGCATTTTACAGATCAAGGTAGAATTGACCCTAACTTAACCAATGGTTTATTTAATACGACGCTTTATGCAGAATATGGATTAAGTGATCGCTTGACAGCAATTGTTTATTTCCCATTCTTTAGTCGGTCTTACTTAAATAATGAAGTATCTGGTACAACAGGAGAAATAATAGCAGCAGGTGAGGCAATTAATGGAATCGGAGATACAGATATTAGCTTAAAATATGGCTTGACCAAAGGAAGTGGCATCGCAGTAAGTGCAACTTTAACCTTAGGTTTACCAATAGGGAATGATTCAGGAGGAAGTCAAGGTAATTTACAAACAGGAGACGGAGAGTTTAATCAATTGATTCAAGTTGATGCAGGTACAGGATTTCCATTAGGAAATACAAATGGTTATGCCAATGTGTATGTGGGCTTTAACAATAGAACAAATGGGTTTTCTGATGAATTTCGATATGGATTCGAGGCAGGAGTCAATTTATTTAAGGATAGATTTACGGCTATTGCTCGGTTTATCGGCGTGAAGTCATTCAAAAATGGTATACCTTCATCAGAATCAACAAACACTAGTGTATTTGCCAATAATGCAGAGTTTTTCAGTTTTTCACCAGAGATAGCCTACAAAATCAAAGACAATTGGGGCATATCTGCAGGTGTTGGTACTGCATTATCTGGCAGGATTATTTACGCAAACCCATCTTATAATGTTGGGGTATTCTTTACATGGTAAAAGAAAAAATGTGCTCTAAAAAATATAAATCCTAGATGAGACGATTGTAAAAATATTTTTAAACACGCTCTAACGATTTTTTCATTTGTGTTCAAACAAAAAGCCCTTCCAGAATATAAATTTCCGGAAGGGCTAATTTTTTGCAAGAAGATTTTTACTACTAGTTTAAAAATTCTTCAACAGCCGTATATTTCAGTCCAAAAGCATCTGACACCCCTTTGTATACTACTTTTCCATTGATAATATTTAAGCCTTTAGATAAGGCCTCATTATCTTGACAAGCTTTCTTCCACCCCTTATCTGCTAATTGTATCGCATAGGAAAGTGTTGCGTTTGTCAGAGCAAGTGTAGAAGTATAAGGTACAGCCCCTGGCATATTAGCCACACAGTAATGCACAATATTTTTGATAATATAAGTAGGGTCTTCGTGGGTAGTAGGTTTACAAGTTTCTATACATCCACCTTGGTCTACAGCAACATCTACTAATACCGTTCCTGCACGCATATCTTTCAACATATCTTTGGTAATCAAATTAGGTGCTTTGGCTCCTGGAATTAGTACAGCACCGACGATTAAATCACTATCTTTAATTAATTGGCGAATAGTATAATCATTAGAGTAAAGGGTAGTAACATTGGCAGGCATAATGTCTGATAAGTACCGTAATCTATCTAAGTTAATATCAAGAATAGTAACTTGAGCACCTAAACCAGCAGCCATTTTAGCAGCTTGTGTACCAACGATTCCTCCACCTAAAATCATTACTTTTCCAGCAGGTACACCTGGCACACCACCTAAAAGCACTCCTCTACCCTTGATTGGTTTTTCCAAATATTTAGCTCCTTGCTGAATCGCCATTCTTCCTGCTACTTCAGACATTGGTACTAATAAGGGCAAAGTTCGATTAGGTAGTTCTACTGTTTCATAAGCTAAACAGACTGCCTTACTTTTGATCATAGCCGTAGTCAATGGCTTGTGAGAAGCAAAGTGAAAGTAAGTAAAAACTAACTGATCTTTTTTTATCAATTTATATTCAGACTCAATTGGTTCTTTCACTTTCATAATCATTTCAGCAGCAGCGTAAGTTGCCTCAATGGTCTTTTTAATCTTTGCGCCTGCCGCTTTATAATCTTTATCACGAAAACCACTTCCTTCGCCAGCTTTTGTCTGAACGTATACCGTATGTCCTCGACTAACCAATGCACTAACACCTGCAGGCGTCAATGCTACCCGATTTTCATTGTTTTTAATTTCTTTAGGAACTCCAATAATCATAATTACAGAATTAATTTGGTGAGGTAATTTTCTGTAAAAATATAAAATTAAGGTACTTTATGCTAGTATATATTCTGAATTTGGAATAACAGTCCAAATTATTAATTTAAATAGATTTTAATTCTTTATTTTTTAAAAATAATTTAGTTGTATTCTATTTGAGGGGCTACGAATCAGGCGATAAATATAGTAGGTTGCAAGTAAAAAGAAGGCAATAAAAAAGCCCTTTCGAAATAATCTGAAAGGGCTTTTTATAACTATTTTGTAGGTGATTATTTTTTTCTAGGATTCGTAAAAGCAGTACTTCCTTTTACTAAATCTTGCATGATATGCAAGGTCTCTTCGATGTAAATATCTTTCTTTAAAGCTTTGATAAATTCGTCATTACGACCAATTTTTGTAGAATCTGAATTGATATTAGCTAAATCAACTTCCAAATTACTAACAGTCAAACCTTCAATTTCTTTCATTAAATCTTTGTACTTGTCCGCCTCTGCTCTATCTGATGCTTTATCCTTACGGAAATCTTCGATATTTAAAGAGTAAGTGGTACTTTCTCTCAATGCCTTTAATCGTTTAGCATTTTCAGTAATCTTCGAAAAGATTTCATTATTAGCCACTCTTCCCTCACTAGCAGTTCTTAAAGCTGCTTTATTCTTTACTTGGAAAACTCCTTGATTATGGGTGACAGATTCAATTTCTGTCCACCTCAAAGCTGTTTCATATTCTTGCTCACCTGTTTGGATATAGTCATAGTTATCTGGTAAAGTAATGTCAGGAATCACTCCTTTTAATTGATTAGAATTACCCGTAATTCTATAAAACTTCTGAGTAGTTACTTTTACTTCACCTAATGGCTTGATATCGCTATGTCCTCTAATCGCTCTATCCAAGTCAAAGAATCTTTGAACCGTTGCTTTACCAAAAGTAGCATCACTACCTACAATTACTGCACGACCGTAATCTTGTAAAGCAGCAGCTAGAATTTCTGAGGCAGAGGCACTAAAAGAGTTAACCATCACGATTAGTGGACCATCATATTGAACACTAGGATCTCTATCGTTTAATACTTCAGGATTTGCTTGTCTTGATTTGACTTGGACAATTGGCCCTTCTTCGATAAAAAATCCAGACATATCTACTACATCTCTCAACGAACCACCTCCATTATTTCGTAAGTCAAGAATAATTCCGTTGACTTTTTTAGCTTTTAATTTTTCTAATTCAATACCTACATCAACAGAACATTGATGTCCATCTCTTTTATTAAAATCAGCGTAGAATCGAGGCAATTTGATATACCCAATATTGTCACCAATACCATCTAAATCTAAAATAGCAGATTTAGCATAGCCTTCATCCATGATAATTTCATCTCGGATAATAGTCGTCTCAACAATCGACCCATCTACTTTTTTAACAGCTAATCTTACTTTTGTTCCTTTCTTTCCTCTGATCTTAGCTACAACATCATTGATGTCCCAACCTGCAATATCAATCCAATCTCCATCATCACCTTGGGCTACTTTTACAATCACATCCTCTACTTCAATTACTTTGCCTCTATATGCTGGTCCACCAGGAACAACCATAACGACTTTAGTTTCGTCCGTAGGTGTTTCTTGTAAGCGAGCACCGATACCTTCTAATCTACCAGACATTCCGATGTCAAAATTTTCTTTATCAGCAGGTAAAAAGTAGTTAGTATGTGGATCATAAACACTTGTAAAAGCATTTAAATAATCGCTTAAATAATCCTTGCGTTGACGCTTTTCCATTCGGTGATACCAATCGTCAAATAATTTTAAAACAGCTTTTCTTGACTCTTCCTCTAATTCTGCGACTGTTTTTATTTCTACTTCTTCATCTGCTTTTTCTTCCAATTCTAAGACCGTCTTATCATTAGATGGTTCGGCTGCTGATTCTTCTTCCCCTTCTTTTGCTTTTTCTTGTTTTTCTATTTTACTGACCAAGCGAGTTAAAGTCTCATATTTCATAGCTTTTTCCCAGTAGGCTCTTAGTTCCCCATCATTTTTAGCATATTCTTTTTTATCACCAGCTAACTCAATCGTTTCATTACCTGTGAAATCAAAAGGTTCTGCTAGAATTTCTCGATAGAAAAATTTTGTTTTTTCTAAACTCTTACTCAAAGCCTCTTGAGATACATTCAAGAAGTCGAAAGTACCACCCTTAGCTTGGTCATCCAATTTATCTTTATAAACGGATAGTTTATCAATATCTGGTTGCGTCAACCAACGCTTGTTGCCGTCTATTCGCTCTAGGTATAAATCAAAAACTTTATTGGAAAAGTCATCATCAATATCTTGAGGAGCATAGTGTAATTGCTCCAATCCAGCCATAATGGTTTGCATCAAAATCGCTTCTTTCTGAGCATCACTCGTTTTCGGCTGATTAGCAGCTACTAGGAAAATTAATGCAGTTAGCGCGAAAAAAATAAATCCTTTAAACTTCATAAGTTATTTTTTGTCGTTACTTGGTCTTTCAAACTTGGACCAATTATTTCTTTTTAAGGGAACTACAAAATGTTGATAATTCTGTGAAATACTTAAACTGCAATTTTTAATAAAATATTATCTAAGCTACTCAAAACAATCTTGAATAAATATAACAACTTTAAAGCAAATAGTTCTCCAAACTATTTACCTAACAAGGCTTTTTAACTAAATGGTAACGTTAAATGACATAGGGAAGGAAGAAGAACGAGCTTACCACACTTTAAGCAACATTGCAAGCAAATATTTAGACGATAGTCATCTGCTTAAATACTCTTCGTTTTAGTTTTCCTAATGCAACTAATAGAATAATTGGGTCTAATCGTTTAGCACTAAAAAATAGTGCAGTGATCATGCCTTTTAAATAATTACCTAACAGAATATTTCTTTCAGCAATCAATAGTAAAAAATTCTGTTCTATGAGTGATTTCTTTTTAGTATTGGCTTGGAGATGCGGGTTTAACTCTGCTAAAATAGTGTTGAAATTATTATAGTAATTTAAATCAACCACATTGTGACTACTTGCTCCAGTACCAGAATAATTACTGATTCGTTCGTTAATGTAGAGCGTTTTTGATTCAAAACGAGCAAAGCAGTGTAAATTAAAAACGTGGTCGGCTACAATTTTATATTGTGTTTGATACCCACCAATAGCTTTGAATAAACGGTTATGGTAAAAAATAGATTGGTGAGCGATTCGTTGACCAGGCTTACTTAGGTTTTCGAAATTGTAAGATTGACCAGTTTCTTTTTGATCTTTGACATTATAAATATTCCCATAAATCATTAGTGGTTCGTCGGATTGATTAAGATAAGGTAACACGCTCTTGATGGCACCTTCGCACAGTGTATCATCTGCTCCAATAAAGTATAACCAATCTCCTTTACTTGCTTCAATACCTTTATTCATCGCATCATAAATCCCTTCATCCGATTCGCTTTTCCAATAGCTAATACTCGAGTCATATTTTTTAATAATATCCAAAGAGCCGTCAGTACTACCACCATCAATGATAATAAAATCTAAGTTGTCATAATGCTGTGCTAAAATACTTTGGATATGTTTTTCTAAGTATTCAATAGCATTATAAACGACTGTGATGACTGATATTACAGGCTTTTTCAGTTGAAAATTATTTAAAAGATGAGGAAATTATATTAGCATTTTAGCTTTTTTACCTGCTCTAAAAAATAGGAGGTAAACTTTTTAGCGGACTTTAAGGTCATGTGAAGTCCATCAGACGTTCGATAACCTTCACAACTTGGTTGCGAAATATACTGGTATTTAGTTCTTGGATATTCTTTGTAAAAACGATCTCTAATTTGATTTGATTGTGTCAAACCACAGAGGCCCTCTTCTAAAGGTACTTCGTAGAAAATAATACAAGTGCCAGTTTGTTCTAATGCTTGCATTTCTACTGCCAATCTCTGGAAGCAAGTATCTACCAAACCAGCTCTAGCAGTAGTAGATAATTCTACTTTCTTTTTCTCTACTTGACTTGCTTTTAAGAAATTTTCAACCTCGACTTCTTCATCTGATTCAATAGTCGGTTGCCCCGTAATCGTTCGATAAAAATTAGGTGCGAATTCAAAAAAAGAAGAAGTGATTAGTTCTACAGGTCTAGCTTTTTGCCTTAAAATAGGTAAATATTTTTTGGGGTAATAGCTGTATGGTGTTTGTAAATCTTTATAATCCTCGTCGAAGATAGCCAATAAAATCATATTCATTTCAACAAATACCTTCTCGGGTTTTTGCGGGCTACTATTGATTAATTTAAACCCGTCCAAAACACTCATACCGTGAAAAGCAATATTGACGAATTCGTCAGGTAAATCAGTTTTGTCCAACACTGCCGAAAGAGAAGTACCAATAATGGCAGAACGATTTTCTATATTTTGCTCTTCGTAAAGATATTTTTCTGATTTAATCAAATTGGACTGCTCAAAGCTTTGACGTTTTATCCAGCTAAGGTCAACAGTACTTACAAAAAGACTGTACAAAATGATTTGAATCAATAATATGACGCCAATTTTTTTTATCATTAGAATTGGAAATAAATAAAATCGGTGGCGGAACCACTATTCGTGATAATTAAAAATAACATCGTGCTATATAAAATAGGCTCCGCTCTTTTTAAATAATCATTCCCTTTATTTTCTTTTAGTAGATAGAAGAAATGATAGAGTATGACAGGAATAGAGTATAGTAAAATGTGTATAATTATATTATAGTCATTCCCATTAGGGTTATTAAAAAAGCTACTGACATAGGCAATGACATGATTGAACTCAGGTAGTTTAAATAATAACCAAGCGAAAGTTATCATCAAAAAAATAAATAATCCTTTAAAGAATAATAAAGCTTTTGGGATTTTTATGTCGAAGTAGTCATTAATCAATCTTTCTATAGCTAGGGCAATACCATGAAAAGCTCCCCAGACCGCATAACTCCAAGCTGCACCATGCCATAGACCACCTAGCACCATAGTGGTCATTAAATTGAAATAAGTACGTACCTGCCCTTCCCTATTTCCACCTAAAGGAATGTATAAATACTCTCTTAGAAAGGTAGATAGAGAAATGTGCCAACGACGCCAAAATTCAGAAAAAGACAAAGAGATGTAAGGGAATAAAAAGTTAGTTGGTAACTTATAACTGAATAGACCAGCAATACCGATAGCAATCAACGAATAGCCTGCAAAATCTGCGAAAATTTGAATCGAATATCCGAATAGCATTACCATAAGGGTCAAAGCAGATTTGGCCTGAAAATAAGGATAAACCATCCAAAAAGTAAAACTACTCAAGTTATCGGCAACCACCATTTTTAAAAAATACCCAGTTGTTAAATTTTTAAAACAGGTATTGATTTCAATATCTTTCCATGTTTTCACACCTATTTGTGGTAAAAATTCGTGCGCTTTGACAATTGGGCCAGCAACTAATTGAGGGAAAAAAGAGATGAAGAAAGCTGTATTAAGCGTATGGTCGTTGAATTTTTTAGGGATTAAACTATGATAGTCTTCTATTTTTTGTGTCCTGAAAGTATCAACAACTAAGCTAATGCCTTGAAAAGTAAAAAAAGAGATACCGATAGGTAAGGGAATACTTACTAAAAATTCACCAATACTACTACTATCACCAAAGAAGGTCCGACCAATTAGAGGACTGTATTTAAAAAATGCAAGAATCCCTAAATTTAGAATAACTCCAATCGTTGCATATAACCTTCTTAAACTATTTACTGATTCCTCTAATCTTGCTATTCGATAACTAATACTGATATTAATAGCAATTGAGAAAATTAATAGAGCTAATAGAGCTGGGTAATTCGCTGCATAAAACAGAAAACTAGCAATGATTAGGGTTAATACCTGAGCATTTTGACCTTTTAGTAGATAGTAAAGGCAAAAAGTTACTAGTACTAATATTATAAATCCTAAGCTAGTAAAAAGCATAAGTTAAGACGGTTGGGGGATTTTTAATACAGCATTTAGCTAGCAGCAGCGTTTATGACCATATTTGTACCGTTAATTTGTTGGGAAGCAGTTACAAAAAAAGTAACTGCGTCAGCTACTTCTTCTACCTTTAATAATTGTTTTAAAGGATGAGCTTTAGTCATATTTTCGATAATGCGCTCATCTTCTGCTTTGTTTAGTGGAGTTAGCATAAAAGCTGGAGAAATGCAGTTGGAGGTTACATTATGTTTTCCGTTTTCTACTGCCCACGATTTGTTCATTGATAACAAATACATCTTATTGGCAGTATATTCCGACCAACCAATTGGTGGATTTCCAATGATGGAAGAACTGAGGATGGTAATTATTTTTCCAAACTTCTTTTTTCGAAAAGTCTTAAGACTTGCTTGAGTAATAGCTAATGTAGGCAATACATCTGATTGAAAACTTTGCTGCAGTTGATTGAGAGATGTTTTATGAAAATATTGTTTTTGCAAACCTGTTAAGGCGTTATTTACCAATACATCCAAATCGGCGGAAGCTATATAGGTTGTTAGTTGCTGAATACTGTCTTGGTTGCCAAAATCACAATGTAGCGCTGTTACATTATGTGTGGCTACTAAAGCATCTGCCGCCTTTTTCGAATAACAATAAGTTATAACTAATTCGTGCCCCGCTGCTACTAATTTTTCAGTAATACTTTTACCTAAACCTGATGCTCCGCCTGTGACGAGTATTTTCATAGCTATTATACTTATTTTTCACCATCGCTAAAAGGCAAATTAGAGTAATTTTATTTGAATAGTACCTTTAGCAATTTTTTTATTTTCTTGATTGACAAAAGAATATTTGAAATCTACTACTCCTGTTGCCTCCGAAATATACTTGATTTTTGCGGATAGCATTAATTCATCTCCTACAAAAAAAGGATTATGAAAATCAGTTTTCTGACCAATAATCATGACATTTTTTATAGGCAAACATTCTCCAATAAAATAGGATAGAAACCCTCCAAGTATATTTCCATGAAGAATAACATCTTGATACCCTTTTGCTAAGGCAAAAGAGGCATCTGTATGCATTGGATTTCGATCCTTAAATATTTCAAGAAACCCCTCATAGATTGTTCGGGTTGCCGTGAATTGTTGATTAAAAATATCTCCTTCTTTCATTAGGCGGTTTGAGCGGTTAGTTTTTCTAAAACCCCATTACACATTTGCCCCACGTTTTCGTAGTTCTCTATTTCTGCTGTAGTAAAAGTTACCTTAAAGTGTTTTTCTATGGCTACGACCAATTGAATATGGGTTAAAGAATCCCAATCTTCTACATCGTCAGCTGTGCTATCTAGAGTTAAAACAATATCTTCTTCATCTAAAACATCGATAAAGATCTGATTAAATTGGCCTAATACATCTTGAACAGTCATAATTATTTTTTTTTGATTAGAGCAGCATACATCATTGGTACTTTTAATTTTTCTGCTCTTTTTTCTGATACGTCTTCTGAATATATTTTGAAATCTTTCACTATTTCAAATCCTGCTTTATGGATGACCTCAATGATTTCTGGTGCATTTCTGAACAGATAAATGTGGTCAATGGCAGGAGAGTTCGTTGGTGTTGTGATGAAGGTCATTCCATCAGGTTTTAGCAAAGAACCCAATTTCTCTAGTAATGCTACAGGGTCTTCTACGTGTTCTAGCACTTCTCCCATCGTGATAAAGTCATATTTCTCAGCTTCATCGTAATCAAAAATATTGTATTGTCGATAGGAAACCTTAGGGTTGTCTACAAATTTTTTAGCGACTTCTAAGGAACCTGCACTAATATCTACACAATGATAATCTATATCATTTGTGCCTAATATTTCCATGGCTTCTGATAAATAAAGCCCATGTCCGCCTCCTATTTCTAGATATTTATTGACTTGACCTTTTACACTATTAATTTGCTCTATGAAAAATTCTAATACCTTGTAATGGTGATTCCACAAAAATTGAGATAACAATAAGCCGTGCATATATGATTCCATTACTTCTGGATTGCTATATACTGCTTTGTTCGCTTCTTCAAAAGATTTGCAAGAATACTCTCCTGTTCTAAAAAAATCAACTTGTTCGTACATCATGATACCTATCATCTTTAAGTAACAATCAACACCATAATCGACATCTTTTCCTTCTCCTTTAACAAATAAGGCATATTTGTTGAAAAATTCAGCTGATTTTTTATAATACTCGTCCCCTATATTTTCTAGATTCTTGGTGATCTTTTTACCGTGCCTTGGATTTTTTTCTTTAATAGTTTTCAAAATATGATTAAGTAAACTATTATTAGCCTCTGAAAGGATTTCCTTATTATCTTTTACTGTAGTCATTGCTCGATTTTATTGATTGATTGAGTTTTTATTACGAAATAGAAGTTGAATTGTTGCTGATTTAATTTTTGATTTGGAGTAGTTATTTGAGGGTTAATTTTTAGGAACTAATTGCTTTTGATTTTGTAAAATGTAGGCCTTAAAATCAGCTAAATATTCCTTTCTTAAATGTTGACCTGTAATAAACTGGTTGCTCTCATAATATTTCATATTCTCAAAAAAACCTCTAAAAACTTCTGTTAAGCCTTCTTTTTTAATTTGTGCTTTCATCTCTGTCCAATCATTTGTTTTCTCTTTATATTTTATGTCAACCGCACCAGAATGAATCGTTAAATTTATGTTGTTCTTTTTACACAGTGCTACTAACTTCCTAGTATATTCTAAAGAAATATCTGATAAAATGGTCAATTCTGGTTGTTGATTAAAGTAATCGATATCCGAAAATGGCAATAGCTTTACAAAACCATATTTATAAAATTTAGTGACTGGTTTGATGGTTACTTTTTTGAGTAATAAATCACTAAAATGCGGCAAATTTTCTTTTGTATAAAATGGCTTAACGAAGTTGTTACAGGTAAAACTATCTTCAAATTTTGCAGCGATTGATAGTGGATTCGCTATTAGGACTATTGACTTTAAATTGGGGTTGGATTTTATAGCATTACTAGCTAAGATATACTGACCGGGTATTAAAATCGCCCCATTAATAGGTAAATAATGCTTTTGTTCAGTATAGGGAAACATTTGCCCTGCACCACTATCCCCCAAATATAGAATCTCCGAATTTATGTCTTCTTTGCTTCTTGAGGCAATTTTATAAACTCTAAACCAAGATTCTGAATACCCAATTTTTTCTGCAAATACTGGATAGCGTAAGAAGAGTTCTCCTATTCCATATAATAAGAAAAAGCCAACTGTGAAAAAAATAGAAATTCTGACTAAAAATCTTTTCATTAGAATTGGAAATAAATAAATTCTTGTTGACTAAATTCTCCAAAGAGGATAATTAATAACAATATACTATAGTAGAATACCCAGTTAAGAAAAGGTATTTTAAAATTTAATTTAAACCCATAGGTATATTTTCTGTAAATCCATTCTATGACGAACATGAACAATATTAAGAGGAACAATACTTTTCCTTTGGTCAAAGTAATTAACAAAGATTGGAAGATGATACGACTAGTAACTTGAGTCATATCTAAAACAAATAAATTGTCGAAAATCGCAGCAATATAATTAACTGCTAAAGTCATATTTTCTGCTCTAAAAATAATACAGGTAAATACCCAAATAAACATGGTAATCAACCAACCCATGCTACTGTTTAGCCATTTAGGTATTTTCTTGCGTATTTTTTTGCGTGTTTTTTTTGAAAATAATTCTATGGACATAACGATACCATGTATCAAGCCATAAACAATGAAAGTCCAATTGGCACCGTGCCAGAACCCTATGATGGTAAACGTCAATATTAAGGGGATAATTAAACCATAATTACCCCAATGTCGAAAATAAAAAAATAAAGGCTTGTTTAGATAATCCCTAAACCAAGAAGAGATACTTATATGCCATTTTCGCCAAATTTCTGTGGTCGAAGTTGCGTGATAAGGAAAGTTAAAATTTTGCATTAATTGAAAGCCAAATAACTTAGCAACTCCAATAGCTATATCAGAATACCCAGAGAAATCGGCATAAATTTGAATGACAAATAATACTGCACCAATTAGTAAAATCAAGCCACTTACTTCGCCATATTCATAATAGCCAAAAATATCGTTGACAAATAAGGCGCAGTTGTCTGCAATAACTATCTTTTTGAAAAAACCCCATAAAATCTGCTGACAACCTTCTACCGACTTAGTATAATCGAATTGTCTTTTCTTTAAAAATTGGGGCAATAAAGTGCTTGCTCGTTCTACTGGACCTGCTACTAGTTGTGGAAAAAAACTAACGAAAGCAGCAAAAGAAATAAAATCATTAGTTGGAGCTAACTGCTTCTTGTAGACATCTATTGTATAACTTAATGTCTGAAAAGTATAAAAACTAATGCCTATTGGAAGGATGATAGATAAAGTGGAATAGTTGGCATTTAGCCCTATGGCTTCACTAAGTCGAGAAAATTCTTCAATAAAAAAATTGAAATATTTAAAGAATATTAAAATACCTAAATTGACTACGAAACTAAGGTACAAATATCGTTTTTGTATTTTTTGATCGTCCGTTTTACCTATTAAAATACCTAAAATAAAATCAGAAATGGTACTTAGGAAAATGAGAGACAAAAAACGCCAATCCCACCAACCATAGAAGAAATAGCTGGCTGCCAAGACAAAGGTATTCTGTAGCTTTAGGTTTCGATTAACGATGAACCAATAAAGTAGGAATACAATTGGTAAAAAGAGAAAAAATTCTAAAGAATTAAATAACATACCACTAATAGTGATTAAGTAACAAGGCAGATTTAAGACTGAATAAACTGCTAGAAACCAGATTTTTAAAATACTGATTTAAGGATTTTATCAAAATAAATTTATTCTCTTCATTTTTCCTTAGCAACAAGGAAAAACAAAAAAACTCGATATAAAATCGAGTCTATTGATAATAAAAAGGTAAAACTTGTATAGTTAGTTTGTGTTAGACTTTAGCTGCTAATTTATTTAGAATACCATTACACATTTCCCCTACATTTCTGTAAGACTCCATTTCTGAGGCCGTAAATCGGATATCGTATTTATTTTCGATAGCTACGATTAGTTGAATATGTGATAAAGAATCCCATTCTTCTACATCATCTGCTGTTGTCTCTAGATTCAATTTAATATCTTCATCGTCTAATACATCAATAAATATTTCATTGAATTGGCTAAGTACATCTTGAACCGTCATAATAATTTTTATTTTTTATAAAAAAAGATCTTTTGTGTATACGACCTTTTGATTTTGAATGTTTGCCTTAATGAACAAAAATATAGAAAAGGATTAGTAGTTAATGCGTATAATGCCTAACTATTAATTTCATTTTCTAGAATAGCTATATGTTTAGAATTGGGCGTATAACTAGTAACTTCTAATTCCCATAATTGTCCATTTTGTTGGAAACCAAGGTTCTTGTAATGCTCTTCAACTAGTTTATTCTTTGGAGTCGGTAAATATTCCCCAACTACCATTTTGAGTTGTTTTTCCTTGGCTAATGCTACAATTTGATCTAACACCAATTGTTCCACTCCTCTCTTTAATACTCTGCAACTCATAATCCAAGAATCGATAAATAGTCGTTCATTATCTTGAATTTCTCCAATTATCAAACTTATAATGCCATAATCTCCAAATTTGTCTAATAACCTTATTTGGAGAGAAGTATGACTAGAGGATTCAATGATTGCTTTAACTTGATCCTCCGTATACCTTACTGTCCTAAGATTAAACTGGTTAGAACGTTGGGTTAATTGAGCGATTCTAGGAATAGAAAAAGGATTGAAGGATTGAATGTCTGCTACCATTTCCAGACTTTCCAAATAGGTATCAATCGACTTAAATTGCATTTTGGAACTTACTCGCTTGGCCTCTTCTTGGTACTTCTTAGTTCGACTGGCATCTTCCGCAGAAACGGTTGCGGTTTCAAAAAGATTTAATCCTCTTAAATAAGCCATATAAGATGCTGGATCTTTTGGTAATTCTGGTACTGTTACGGAAGGTAGCTCACTTCTTACCAAATCTCTTTCCATTGGGTTATCGTCTACAAATACCATAGAGTCAAAGCCAATGTTAAGAACAGATTGTATATGCCGGATATTATCTGCTTTATTTTCCCAATTGGCTACAAAAACAGATATATCTTCTAATCTTAGTACCATTTCTGGATGCTTTTCAAAAGGCACTTTGGCAACAGATTCTGTATTTTTACTACAAATACACAAAATAATACCTCTTTTCTTTAACTCTTTTGCCCATTTTTGCAATTGGGTAAAAGGTTTTCCACCTTTAATATTTCCTACTAGAATCTTATCCACACCATCATCTCCAATAATTCCTCCCCAAGTCGTATTATCTAAGTCTAAAATTAAACATTTCCTTAAAGCAGCACCTGTTATTGCTCCTATAATGTCCATAATACGAGCTGCAAAAACAGGCAGAAAATCTAGAGAAAGTACTAACGATGCTTGAGTATAGAACCGTTGATCTATTCGATTTTGATACCCAACATAACTTTGCAATGCCTCTAAGTCTAATAAAAATACATTGCCTTTGTCTTGACTTAATTCAAGGAGGTTATAATTGATTTTTGCTAATTGATATCTGAAACTACTTGCTGTTTTTAAAGCAAAATTTCCAAATACCTCGTCTGGTTGTACAGGATAATTCGAGAGGATTACTTTTGCGGTAAGCCGCTCATTTAATATCGCTAGATATTGCTCGATTGATGCCAAATGCTCAATCGCAAAACTACTTTTTCGCTCTGCTTTTTGTTTTAGAAAATTGATTTGTAATTTTTCTGTAGAATGAAAAAGCAGAATTATATCGGGCTGAAATGTATATAAACCAGAAGTAGGATCAATTATTTCTGGCTCAATTCTATCATAATCTGACTCGTAGATTTCGATATCAAATCCCTTTTCTAGCCCGTAGCCTCTAATGGCAGTACCTACCAATTGAGTGGCACTATCGCCAAGGATGGCTAATTTTAATTGCTTTTTGGGAGCATTATCTTTCTTTTTTAAATTTTTCTTTAGTTTTTGAAATGTAGGTAGTATCATTATTTCTTTCTTTTATAGCAACATTTTGTAAAAGACAAACTTATTTAGTTGCAATCTGTAGATGTTTTTTTAAATGGGCTTTAGACTCGTTAATGTACTTAGTTTCTATATGGAATCCGTCTATAAAACTCTCTTCTTCTAAATATTTTATGCTCTCAAAAAAACCCTTGAATAAGTTTTCGAGCCCTTCTTTCTTAATTTGTTGTCTTAGATGTTGCCAATCATTTGTTTTTGAAATATAGGTATCCATAATTGGGGCAGATAATAGTCGCAATTCAATATTATTTTCCTTACAGAGTTGTTGTAATTTTATTAAATATTCTAATGATATATCGGAAAGCATATAATTGTTATTTGGTGTGCCATCTTTACTACAATCTATGTCAGAAAATGGTGCCAATTTAACAATAGGGTATTGGAAAAAACTAGAATAGGTATATTGATCAATTTTTGATTGTAAATTCTTAGTAAAATAAAGGAAATTCTTTTTTAAATAAAATGGCTTGATGAAATAGGAATAGGTAGTATATTGTTCGAATTCATAACCTATCGTCAATGGGCCTGAGATTAGTACAATACTTTTGATATTAGGATTTGATTTGATTGCATTTGCAGCAAGCATATAATACCCTGGCATCAAAATAGCAGCGGTATAAGCCAAGTAATTTTTTCTTTCTTCTGGACGGTAAATTTGACCAGCTACACTATCCCCCAAATAAAGTGTATCTGAATCTATATTATGATTACTCCTGGAAATAACTTGATAGGTGCTAAACCAGCGGTTAAAATATCCTGCATCAAATACATTTGGATATTTCATGATACCTCCACAAATACCACAGAGTACTAAAAAGCCAATACTTAAAAAAAGAAGATATTTTGATATTAATCGTTTCATTAAAAGTGGAAATAAATAAATTCTTGTTGATTAAATTCCCCAAAAAAGAAAAGTGTTATTATCAAAGCATAGTAAGCTGTCCAATTTACAACTGCTAAATTTGAACTCTTTTTGAATCCAAAAGTGTGTTTTCTGTTTAGCCATTCAATGAAAAACATTAGTACTATTAGGGTTGTAAGTGCAACACCTTTCTGTGGATTGATATTAACAGCTGTAAAAATACCTCGACCTACAAATTGGTCTATGTCTATAAAAAATAGATTATCTACGATATTGACTAGATAGGAAACTGCAAGTGTCATATTTTCTGCTCTAAAAATAATAACGGTAAATACCCAAACAAACATGGTAATCAACCACCCCACGCCACTGTTTAGCCACTTAGGTATTTTCTTTCGTATTTTTTTGCGTGTTTTTTTTGACAATACCTCTATGGACATAACGATTCCATGGATCAAACCATAAACAATAAAAGTCCAATTGGCACCGTGCCAGAACCCTATGATAGTAAACGTCAATATCAAGGGAATAACTAAACTATAATTGCCCCAATGTCGAAAATAAAAAAATAGAGGCTTATTCAAGTAATCTCTAAACCAAGAAGAGATACTTATATGCCACTTTCGCCAAATTTCTGTTGTAGAAGTTGCGTAATAAGGGAAGTTGAAATTTTGCATTAGTTGAAAGCCGAATAACTTAGCAACTCCAATAGCTATATCCGAATATCCAGAAAAATCTGCATAGATTTGAATTGCAAAAAGAATTCCACCTATAATTAAAATAATTCCACTTACTTCATCATAGTTATGATAACCAAAAATATCATTGACAAACAATGCACAGCTATCAGCAATGGCAATTTTTTTAAAAAAACCCCATAAGATTTGTTGACATCCTTCTTTTGCTTCTTCATATTTTAGATGGCGTTCTCTGAAGAATTGAGGTAATAAATTGCTGGCTCTTTCAACTGGCCCTGCTACTATTTGAGGAAAAAAACAGACAAAGGTTGAAAAGGCTAGAAAGTCATTCGTGGGTTTTATATGTCCTTTATATATATCTATTGTATAACTTAAGGTTTGGAAGGTATAGAAACTGATTCCTATTGGAAGAATTAGAGAGAGGGAAGTGTAGTTTGCCTGAAAACCAAGGAGATTAATTAAACTTATAGCTTCGGATATAAAAAAATTAAAATATTTAAAA
The DNA here is from genome assembly GCA_937924145.1 of uncultured Saprospiraceae bacterium. Classification (GTDB taxonomy): domain Bacteria; phylum Bacteroidota; class Bacteroidia; order Chitinophagales; family Saprospiraceae; genus JAFMDF01. The sequence continues at coordinate 20,789 of CALDTJ010000514.1, read as the reverse complement.
AAGCCTAAAATCCCAAAATTTATCAAAAAACTGACTAGTAAATACCGTTTTTTTATCTTACGATCTTCTGTTTTATAGATTAATAGACCTAGCGTATAATCAACAATTGAACTAAAAAAAATCAAAAAGGAAAATTTCCAACTCCACCAGCCATAGAAGAAATAGCTTGCTAGAAATAGAAGTACATTCTGCTGTTTGTAGTTGTTTTTTAGTAACCAATAAACTGCAAAAATAAGATGGAAAAATATAATAAATTCAATGGAATTAAATAACATGGTAATGCTTCGACCTTTTAGTCTTTATTGCGTTATGAAGTTTTTTATCTATAATTAATTTTTAAACTCGATTAATATTCCATAACTTAGGAACGAATTCATTATTTAATAAAATTAATAATCTTAACTTTTTAATAACGTCTTTGGTTAAGTTAAGTTACTTTTATTTAAAGGAATTGTATTTTGGTAATTAGACAATCCTCATCAGGTTTCTTTTAAGCTATTATTTGCGTTGGAGAAGAGATAATCTTTATTCTAATTTTATCTATCACATATTCACTCAACGCAGCTTCAGACATGTTTTCTGCCCAACCTTTAATCATTTTTTCTCTCAAGGTTTCTAATTCTTCTTCAGATTTAGCTAAAAGTGTTTTGACCAATGCCAAACCCTCTTTCCAATTCTTCACTTCATAGACTGGTGCATTGACATAAAATTCGTGGTCGGGTAGTTTTTCAGTAATGATAATGCATCCGCATCGAAGCCCTTCATACATTCGAAAAGTCTCATTATTGATAAACCCTTTTGGACAAAGTACTATTTTTGAATTACCCAACATTTTTGAATAATCTTCCTTCGAAAGGCCCTTGCCATAACCTGTCGTGAATTTGATATAGGAATCTTTGAAGTAATTAGAGAAATCACTCCCTAAAAAATTAACTGTCTGCTTCTTGAAAAAATAGAAAAAAGATTTGAATACCCAATCAGGTATAAAAGTCAATCCTAATAAATTTTTATAAATAGGAATTCTTGGATTGCTCAAATTGCCAGAATAGAAAACATTATTGGTGCGCTCTACATACTTCTTTTGATCATATTGTTTGACGCCTGTCACATAGCCAATCGGAAATGGATATAAAGTGTCATTTTTAGGGTAAACACTTGTATGTTTCATAGAAGATTTGAAGATTAATAAATAATCATCATTCAAATCTGGCGTATAACTACCATGTTCATCTGAAAAGAAGAACAATATTTTTTTATCACCTTTTACGTGCTTTGACGCAGGGACTGCATCATTAATGGTGTGCGCTGAAAAAATATAGAAATCATAGCTATTAAAATCTGATCCTAGCTTTTCTTTTAAGCATTTAAAAAGCTCCAACAAATAATCTGTTTCTGTTAATGCATCGAAAGAATAAGCGGAATTAGAATCTAAATGCACATTGGTATAATTTGCTAATGGTGTCATTTTGTTGCTAATTTTTTTGATAATCTATACTTTGCTGATTGGTGACCTGACTTTTATACAAAGGCATTTGTTTGTCAATGATGCCTTTTATCACAGGTAATTTGAGATGTTTATCATCAAAATAATCTGCTATAGTATATCCTGCTGGATTGAACGTTCCAAAAACAAAAATGCCTTGTTTTTGGGCAAAAGATTTTAGATAATTTTCAGGAGTCTCGTATTTTTCTTTTAGTCCTTTCGCTACAGTATTCTTCCAAACGATAGGATTAATTGGAAGTAGAAAAATGGAGACTGAAACATCCTTTGCCTGTAACCACTCAACCGCTTTTTCAAACATCTCTACTAGTTTAGGATCCATTGTAGCAGCTTTAGTCCATTGCAAATCATTGCTTGAAAGATTAGATACTGCAATAACCTCTTCAGTTTTTTTTAAATCATACACAGCAGAAAAATCCTTGCTTCCATCAAAGTAGATATTAGCCTCTGTTTTTGTTGGACTTGGTAATTCAATTGATTGATTACTCAATTGATTGATTCTATCCTTTAATACTACAGGGTTTAAATGATTAAAGAAATTTAAATGATTACTTGATACTATAGTGTTTACTCCTAGTCTTTTGCAAAAACTCTTGTAATTCTTCATAAGACTTGTACTCTTATAATTATTCCCTTGTTCTACACTTTTGTTAAATGATGTTGGTAAAAAACCTAAGACTATTTTTTTTGGTAATTTTTTATTTTTCTCTAAAAGGTCTATTATTCCTAACATATCTGTAAGCATGCAAGTAGTAAGAGAGAGATTCAAAATTTCTTCATTCCAATCTTCTGAACTGATCTCCATCATCATACTAGATCCTAGTAAAATGACATTTGGGACCTTTTTTATCTCAACTAGATGCTTTACATACAATCTATCATTGTAATTTGCTATTGATTTTAAATTTTGGTTCTGTGCGATTATTGTCGCCATTTTTTTTTCATATTCTCCATTTTTTGTAATATCATTTTTTTTAAGACTATAATTTACAAGATATATAGTAATAAAAGGTAGGAGAAATAAAAAGAGTCTCTTTAAAAAAATAGTCATATCAAAATTGAAAGTAAACAAAAGATTGTTCTACCCTATGATTCATAATTATAGTAAATGCACATATATAATATATACTATATCTAATCCAAGGTGAAGAAGGTAACTTTTCTAGACCATGTTCATTTGATCTCTGAAACCATTCCATTATTATCAAAATGATTATGAAAGGATAAATATTTCTAGTGAGAAATTCTGGTATAGAAAAATCTATAGTTAGTATTATACGATTTAAATAACCTAAAGCGTGAGATAAGTTTTCTGCTCTAAAAAATATCCAAGCAATAACAGTTAAACCGAAGGTGAGCAACATATTTAATACGTTTCCGATACTTGGAAGATTTTTCCCTTTTGCAGTAATTTCTAAGTTTTTTCTATTTAAATTTAATAATAGTAAAGGAAGAAAATATATTGCATTTAATGCTCCCCAAACAATGAAAGTCCAATTAGCACCATGCCAAAACCCGCTTACAATGAAGATAATAAATGTATTCCTAACCTTCATCCAAGTGCCCCCTCTGCTACCACCTAATGGAATATATAAATAATCTCTAAACCAAGTAGATAAAGAGATATGCCATCGCCTCCAGAATTCAGCAATGTCTTTTGAGAAATAAGGGAAAGCAAAATTTTGCATCAAATTAAAACCAAAAAGTTTTGATGTCCCGATTGCAATATCTGAATACCCAGAAAAGTCACAATAAATTTGAAAAGCAAAATATACACCACCTAAGATTAATGTATTCCCTGAATATAATTCATAATTGGCAAAAATATCATTGACATATATTGCACAATTGTCAGCAACAACCATTTTTTTGAATAATCCCCATAATATTTGCCGTAATCCATCCTTTGCCTGCATATAATCAAATTGACGCTTTTGCGTAAATTGTGGCAATAGATTTTTTGCACGTTCAATAGGGCCTGCTACCAATTGAGGAAAAAAACTTACATATGCAAAGAAGGCAATTAAATTTTTAGTAGGTGTTATTTTTTTATTATAAACATCTATTGAATAACTTAAAGTCTGGAAGGTATAGAAACTAATACCTACTGGTAGAATAATATCTAATCGAGTCCCCTCAAACGATCCTCCAAAAAAAGAAAAAGCATCGATAAAAGCATCCAAGAAAAAATTGAAGTATTTAAAGAAACCTAAAAAACCAAGATTGATAATGATACTAATGCATAGTAAAAATTTTCGATTTGACTGTTTTTTATTTTTTCCTAATTCAATGCCAATTAGATAATCCGCCAACGAACTAAAAATAATTAATGATAAAAATCGCCAATCCCACCAGCCATAAAAGAAATAACTTGCTGCTAATAAGAGTAAATTTTGATATTTGAGATCTCTATTTAGTACAAACCAATAAAGTCCAAATACTATCGGTAAGAAAAGAGCAAACTCTATAGAATTAAATAACATAGAAATTAGGGAGCTGTATGGGTTCTGCTATTATTTTAAGCAGAGGTCGTATACCTTTTAATTAATTTGACCAGAGAACTAAAAGTATAGACCTTTCGTCTTAGACGTTTTTTAGAAAAATTCTGTAGTTCTTCGAAAAAAGGATCTTTGAAAAGTGCTGCACCACGTTTTGCATAGGTATAGGCAATTTCATCATGCTTTAGCAAAGTTGAAAACATCCATCCTAAAATGAATTCTCTAGGGAAAGCATCAGCTGTTTCCAATTGATTCATAAAAGTAATTTCTGCCCAACCTGGAATAGGTTTGATAATTTTGGTCCCAATTTTTTTCGAAAGTGTAGACGTATAGATTTCATCAATTTCGTTAGCAGGCATTCTAATTGGCCCTTTAACTTTAAATTCTACCAAGTAGAAATTTTTATTTTCATCTTGATAATTTAAAATATGATTGACTTTATCTTCTCCGACATAAGCGTCGAAAAAACCAGGTTCAAATTCTAAGACTAAAGTAGCATCTTGCACATTTTGACTAATCGACTTAAAAAGTCGTAAATCTGTTCCTTGAGAATCCGTTTTAAACCAATCAATTCTATTAATGCCTGTTTTGTCCAAAACCGAATTCAAATCAATCGTCTCTATTTCTACCTCTTCTACCACTTTGAACAATTCCGCAAAATCATAATGCTTAAGCGAGTCAGGGTTCGGCTTTAAAAAGCTAGAACAATAAGGACTTTGTGTCAAGTAGAAATTTTTCTTCTCCCCTCTTGACTGCTCTACCACGATTTTATTGAAGACATGTAGTTCCTTAAAGGCATTGCTACTGTCATTGATATATTCGTAATCTCTACTGTCTGCATCAAAAGTAATGCAAATAGAAAATTTAGCGATATGTTCCCACGCAGGGTTGATTCCCTTAGAGGCACCGATATCTAATAAGACAGGTGGATTGTCAATGATCTCTTTTCGTTGCGCTATTTTATTTAGAATACTTTTTAAGCTCATTATTTGGAACTAGTTTGTCGGTCAATTTTTTGGTATAAGATGGCATTTTCCCACGTTCGGTGGTCAGTGCTAAAATCAAAAACCTTTTCATAAGTACCATCTAAAGACTTCAACTCATATTTAGCTAATACAAAATCGTAATCTTTAACAGTAGCAGGTGAAATATCTTCATCCGTTGGGACATGATCTAAATACACCTTTTTATCATTGATGATAAAGTAATATCTGGGAATTGCTACACCGTGCAAATGCGTCACATATACCTTTTCACAGTTATTGTCTACGAGATATTCAGAAATTGTTTTTGAATACATGGAAAACAATTCCTCATATTGGACTCTTTTATCAAATTTCCAGATCAAAAAGATGCTAAGCACCCCACAAACGACAATTGTGACTACATTGGTCATTATTTTTTTAAGTGGTTTTATCGACTTTAATACATGACCAAAAAGAAATAAGGTAGGAACGACTAAAAATATCCAATAGCGATCAAAGACTAATAAAGATTGTAATAATAACACCAAAGGGTTTATCAATATTAATAAAAAAGAAAAAACAGCTACTTTTGAAAATTTAGCTAAGTGCATCCCTAAAGCGGCTACCGGCAAAGCAAATAAAATGGAATATTGACTAGAAAAAATAAGTTGAAACGCAGCGGAGAATTCGCCATATAAACCATTCAACACATCTAACCTTGTGATAGGTTGAGTCGTCCAAGCATTGCCAAATAATTTATCGGGGCCAGAAAAAATGAGTACTGGAGAATACAACAAAATAATGGCTACTCCTACGGTCATCCCAGAAAAAACAAGGCTTTTAATTAGCTCAATATCTTTTTGACTAAGTACGTAAAAAAATAAAAGAATATTTATAGCAAAAGCTGGATAGATAAAAGTTGGGTGTGCATAAAGCCCTACAATCCCACCTATAGTCAATAAGACAAAATGCTTTAGTTGTGGCTTTTGTGATAAGATACCCAAAGCCGCATAAAACATTAATAAAACAGAAATAAAAACTAAAGAATATCCTCTAGATAAGTAGCCATAGTACAGAATTGGAAAAACAAAACTGAAAATGACCGTTAGCAGGGAAGTTATTTGGGTATTGAAATATTTTTTGAAAATAAAAAAGAAGGCAGCAACTGCTAAAAAATTAGAAATTAAGGTTGGAATTCTAATCTTAAGTACCATATCTAATGGCAACCATGCGCACAAATTCACTAAAACATGGTGCAAGATATGGTTATTGGTATAATAATAAGACATGGAAACCAAAAGCCCACGGGAGGCAAAAAGTCCATATCCCATTGCCTCATCATGATTTATAGGAATAGAGGTCGCATAATAAATTTTCACTAAAATATTAAGGAATAAAATCCCCCAAAAAGTACCTTTAGTAAAGGTATTCATGCCCTGATAAGCAGTACTAATATCTTGAAAAGTAGTACTTATTGCATTCCCAATTTTATTCGTTGTTTGACTAAGTCGATTAGCAAAAATTAGTAGGAGTAAACCAACTAGTACTCCAATACCTAGTACAATTTTAAATATTGTAAACTTTCCTTCGCTAAAAAATTCTTTAATCCCAGAAGTATCTGCATAGCCACTGTAATTGCTAATAAATCTAACGAAGTTATCATATCCCGTATAGGAAGTATAAGTAAGTAAGCCTAAGCTCAATACTAGGACAATGACACTGATTATTCTGAAAAAAATCATGGTAGATCTGCAGTTAAATCTATTTCGAACGATTTTTAGACATGCTCTGCTTGTCTTTTAGCTGTGGGCGCTTTTTTTTTGGCAACCTTTCTAAAAATCTTAGATTTTAATAAGCCCAATTTATTAAGGCGGTAAATGATAGATGTTTTCATTACGCCTAAACCATAAATAGAACTTCTAGTCAAATTGATAGAAGACGCTTCTTCAAAATATTTAGTAGGGCAAGTAATTTCTGCAATTTCATAACCTTCGTAACAAATTTGAGCTAACATTTGATTATCAAAAATAAAGTCATCAGAATTGACATTGTAATCAATTGCTCGCATGACCTCTGCTGAAAATGCACGGTATCCTGTATGATATTCTGATAATTTTTGACTCATCAAAATATTTTGGAAAAGTGTCAAAAATCTATTGGCAACATACTTAATCATAGGCATTCCACCTTTCAAAGCACCTTTTCCCAAAATTCTAGATCCTAAAACCACAGGATAAACATCATTGGCAATTAAATAAGCCATTGATTGAATCAACTTAGGGGTATATTGATAATCAGGGTGCAACATAATGACAATGTCTCCACCTAATTCCAAAGCTCGGTTGTAGCAAGATTTCTGATTACCACCATAACCTTTATTCTTTTCGTGGACAATCACTTCTTTGATCCCCAATGCTTTTGCTTTTCCCACAGTATCATCCGTACTAAAATCGTCGGTTAGAATTACTTCATCCACGATGTCCATAGGAACTTCACGATAGGTGCGTTCTAATGTCTTTTCTGCATTATAAGCAGGCATGATAACGATTACTTTCTTGTTGCCAATCATTTTAGTATGGTCTTTATATTAATAGATTATTCACTATTGTCCGTTGTAAGTATCTCAACAATTTTTTCACTTACCAATTTATTCAACTTAGCATTTGGATGTGGATCATTTTTACAGACGATATAATCTGGAACGTCATCCTTTTTAATAAGTTTGGATAAATCGACAACTTCAATATTTTGAGCAGTCAAATAGGTTTTAATTCGGCCATTATCGCTGTTGTCAGTATTAGGAAAGAGTACCACTAAAAATCGTTTATTGGTCCCTGTTTCTAAAAATTTGGCCTTAGCTTCCTTAATAACTAATGCCGCTTTTTGAAAATCAGTTTTTTTAAGTGCTTCTGGTCCAGCATAAATAAATCGGTAATAAAGCTTTTTATAAACCAGACTAATATGAACTGGAAAATAGCTAACTCTTTGTAGAAGACTTAATTGATTACCAAGTTTGCCGTCCAATTTCACTGTGTTGTTTTCGAGATTAGCCTCATAAAAAGGAAAATCAGTGCCCCAGTGATAACTGACTAAATGGTTTTTCCCCAATAGCCGATAAATATGATCTTCCAAATAGAAGTAAATGCCTAAATCCGCTGCGTCAAGGGTTTTGGCAAGGGCTTTATTTTGATGTGCTCTAATATCTAAATTAGACAGCATTTGCTGCATTCCAAATCCTTCTTGACCAAAATTCAAATAGTTTCTAGTCGTATCGACTTGCGCCAAATTAGCCGATAAAGTATGCTCATCATCTATGCCTGTACCGTAAGTAAAAGAACAGCCAAAGAGTGCAGCCTTTTTAGCCGTTTCATTGACTATTGGATTATAGCGAATACTATCTTTAGTATTGGTATAAACAACTTTATAGCAATTCTTTGCTATAAGAAATTCCCCAGGAATTAAGGAATACCCTAGTAAAGAATGATTTGTCGTATTTTCTTGATTAGCAACTAGCTTTTTTTTAGTTGTTTTCGCTTTTGGCGCTGAAACTTTAGCTGAATCCGATTCTTGTTTTTTAGCAATAGTCTTGATTGTTCTTCGAATACCAATTTCTCCTCCTTTTTCTTCAATTATGCCTTCAATAAAAACAAAAGAAAAAAGGATTAAAAATAGATTGAATAAACCAACTTTGCCTTTTATTGCCGAAAAAGTGGCTAAAAATAATAGACTGAATAGTGCAATACTAGTAATTAAAGCCCTCTTTTGAGTAAAAGTACCACCTAAGCCCAATTCTATCCCAGTAGCCATAAAAATACCTTTCAAGACGAGAAAAATCACGCCGCTAATTGTCAAAGCTAGAAAGAATTTATTTTTATAGAATTTTGCCATTAAGCTATTTATAAGATGTCCTGATATTTATGAATACCAGTAATTATATCACCAATATTCTTAAAGCGGACAATCTCGTCATTTCTAAATTTAATACTAAAATATTCTTCAATGGCAACGATAATTTCTACATGGACAATAGAGTCCCAGTCTTCAACATCTTTAGCTGTAGTATATTCCGTGATATTTAAATTTTCCACATCTAATACCTCTTCCAATATTTGTTGGATAGTTTTTAGTATTTTTTCCCGCTTCGCCATAGAAAATCATTGGTTGCTTTAGGCTGTTTTATCCAGAATACCAGTAATCATGTCACTCAAATTCTTGAATTTTACAATTTCTGCTGTTTTGAATTTAACGTCAAATTCTTCCTCAATTGCCACAATAATTTCTACGTGCATGATAGAATCCCAATCTTCGATATCATTAGCAGTAGTTTCCTCTGTTACAGCTAAGTCTTCTAAGTCTAAAACTTCTTCTAAAATGTCTTTAAGTTTCCCTAAAATTTCTGCTCGTTGCATTTTTTTATTTTAATGATAATATATAAAACTTGTTCATGGCGCCTACATCTTTAGTAATTGCCTCGTGTACAATATCTTCTGCATAATCAATTTGAAAGCCCATTTCTAAAATGGTTTTATCAAAATGTTTGTGATCTGCAGCAAAATTGTATAAGTGATCAAACTGGGGAATATCTGTTGCCGTTGTTAGAAAGATTTTTCCTTTTGTAGCTAATACCTTTTTACAATTTTCTAATAACTCAAAAGGATCACTCAAGTGTTCTAATAATTCGATAAGGTAAATACTGTCATATTTCTCTGTACCACTACCATCGAAGAATTCATTTTTAAAGACTACCTTTTCTTGAAAAAAGTCGGGTAGAAACGGAGCGATTGACAAATCATAAGCGACCGCCTCTTTTACCTTGTTTTGAATCAAATCAATTTCTAAACCTGGACCACAACCAATAATTAATCCTTTGTCAGCAGCAAAAGATTTCTCTTTAATCAATTGCATAATCCGAAAACGGTGCGGCGTCATAAAAGTGCTAAACAATAAAATGGTATCGTAAGCTATTCTGTCTGGCGCAGCTCTTTCTGGATCAATGGCTAATGGATACTTGCCTGTCTCTTCAAATGCTCTAACATCCTTATTATAGCTTTTGATATAGCTTAAGTAATGTTTAGTTACTACCTTCGCCTCTAAATTATGGTACTGAATATATTTATCCGTATAATCAATCAATGCTTGATGCAAAGACTCGTCAAAGAAACGGCTCGCTTGCACTTGGTCGTTCAAGATAGTAAATAGCCGTTTTTTGGCGATCAGCTCTAAGCAAAAAGAATCTTTTTTTATAATCGTTTCCATAATATTTATCCTAACACCGGTTCTTTCTTATCAATAAAATTGGCTTGTGCTTCATAATTATTCACTGCCAAGAACCATTTATTATCTTTTTCAGTAAATCCTAAATCTTTATAGTGATTTTCTACTAAAACATTTTTAGGGGTAGGCAAACGTTCACCTACAATTACACTTCTATTCTCTGCCACTCCAATCTTTACTATTTCATTCAGTACGAATTTCTCAACATCTCGTTTCAAAACTCTACAGCTCATTATCCATGTGTCGATAAATAGCTGATCCTCCCCCTGTTTTTCCAAGACGATTAAACTAATCAAACCATAATCGCCATATTTATCTTCCAAAGAAATATACATGGTGATATGATTAGGTGATTCGATTAAGTCCTTAATATCTTTTTCAGAATACCGAATAGTTCGCAGGTTAAACTGATTGGATCGCTGTGTTAATTGAGCAATTCTAGGCGTATGAAAAGTATCGAAAGGCGATACAATTGCCGTCATGTTCAAGTTCTTCAAATAGTCTCCAACGGATGCAAAAGACGTTTGTGCCTTTTTACGTTTCGCCTCTACTTGATACTGCTTAGTTCGATCCTTATCCAAACCAGAATAAGAAGTGGTTTCAAATAAGTTGAACTGCTGTAAATAGGGAATATATTCCGCTGGATCTTCAGGTAGTTCTGGCACCGTTACTTCTGATAATTCTTGTCGAACTAAATTTCTTTCGAAAGGATTATCATCCAAAAAGACCATCGAATCAAAACCAATATTTAAGACCGCTTGAATATGTCGGATATTATCTGCTTTATTTTCCCAATTAGCTACAAAAACCGCAATGTCTTCCAATCGCAAGACCATATCAGGATGTGACTTAAAAGGTTCTCGTGCGATATGATCTGTATTTTTACTACAAATACAAAGAATGATCCCTCTGTCTTTTAAGTTTTTCGCCCATAACTGTAGTTCTGTAAAAGCCTTACCTGCACCTAAACTTCCGATTTGAATACCTTCTACGCCATCGTCACCAATGATACCTCCCCAAGTCGTATTATCTAAATCCAGAATCAAACATTTTTTAAACTTGCCCACACTAGTTTTGATAATATCCATCAAGTTTTGTGCGATGTAAGGCTGAAATTTCAAATTACTAGCTATGGCTGTCCGAATATACATTTGTGGATCAAAGCTCTCTCTCCTACCCAACTGATTATTGACACTTGATAAATCACAAATGAAGACATTTTCATGGGCAGCAGCCAATTCCATTAACTTGAAATTGAGCTTTCGAATTTGAAAAATCCAAGAATGAGGTACTTTATTCCCATAATTATTAAATACCATATCAGGCAATTCAATAAAATTGGCGATGATGATATTGGCTTTTAGTCTACCGCTAAGTACAGCAATGTATTCTTCTAATTTTTCGATAACCGAATCTGCAAAATGTGCTTTTTCTTCAATTGACTTTTTATAATATTTAGTCAACAATTTAATGGAAGATTTATACAAAAAGACCTGATCCGAATCATGTTGATATAGATCTGATTCAGGGTTAAAAACCTGTAAATCAATTTGGTCATAATCTGCCTCATATAGATCTACATCTAAGCCATATTCTATACCATATCCTTTGATTGCTCTAATCAGTGTTTGAGTAGAAGTATCACCTAAGATGGCTAGTTTTACAGGTTTAAAACCAGTTGTATCCTTTTTTAAATTCTTTCTAAGCTGTTTAAAATCAAGAGGGTTCATAATTCGCAAGTTTTTCTTTGTCAATATTTAAACAGGTTGAAGCTGTTTATATAGAGCTGCATAAGCAGTTGCTTGTGCTTCTAGGTTATATTTTTGTATAGCCTCTGTTCGAATATTTGTTGCATCCCAATCTTTATTTAAGGCTTTATCTATATTTTCAGCCACTAATTCTGCTTCGTATGTTTCACAGATATATCCATTGACGTCTGATTGAATAGCTTCTGGAATAATACCTACAGGAAAACCTATAACAGGCTTGCCACAACAAAGCGCCTCAATAGTTGTTTGCCCGAAAGCTTCTTGAGTAGCTGTTGTTACGAAAACATCCGCACAAGAATAGGCCATACTCATCATTAGCTCATCTTTAAAATAACCTAAATGCTGAATTGGAAAACCTTCTGGGAAAATAGCTAAATCACAATGCCCTAACACACAAAATAAAAGGTCTTTTTGAGGGTATTTAATATGTGCAATACAATCTTTTATGTAAGACATACCTTTTCTTGCCGATTTCAAATCATCGCCTACTATTAAAACGACTTTTTTATCGGTAGGGATACCTAAAATTGATTTACAAAATCGGACATCTCTCGGCGAAAAAACAGTAGTATCTAAACCTAGAGGAATATGATGTCCTGAAAAATGCGTTCCAATAGCTGATTTCTCCAATAAGTTCCCCATGTATTTTGAAGTATATACATAGTGGATATTCTTATTTTTAAAAATGTCTAATTTTTGATTAGTTAATTGATCAAGGACTGATTTGTTTTTAGTTAATTCTTTTTCCGTTGGTAAATAATGGTATCCTGCGGAAAAAGGATTCATATCGTGCAAGGTCCAAACTATAGGTTGGTTGGTTCTTTTCATAAAAGATTTCAAATCAATAAAATTTGAAATCCAATGCAAATGCAAAATATTTGCATCTTTTACTACTGATAAATCTGGAATATTTTTGTACGCCGTAGTGGGTAAAGAAAAATAAGTAGACTGAATATCTATATTTCGTTTATTAAGTACTTTTTTAATCTTAAATAATAGATTTTTTTGTTCTGCAATGAACAAATCTTTATTGGATAATAAAGAGGCATAGGTATGAATGCCTTTGGTCGATGGGTAATCATTTAGGGATAAAACTGCCGATTCGACAGATTCTTTTGCTAATCCTTCATGCAATCTGATGACAGCTTTGCCTGCGCCGCCGTTTAGAGAAGTACTGATATGGGTTACTTTCACTATTCTTTGTTAGCGGTTAAAGGCGTAGAGGGCAATTCTAAATTTTCCAATAAGTTTTTAATAAAAATAGTTCGCCCAGTATAATCAGGATGCCATTCATATTGCTCGTGAAAACAATGATCTTTCATTTCAAAAAGATGCGATAAATCTATGACTTTCACTTGATGTTTTTCTAGATAGGGAACTATAGCATTACTATTCCCAGGGTAGATGACGGTATAAAATTGGTCATTTCCAAATTGTTTTTCATATAATTTTTTGGAGGCTTTTATCATTAATGCAGTCTCTTCTAAAGGATCTTTTCCCCAACTAAGCACTTTATTAGGAATATTAAAGTAATTTAAAACACTACTTTGATTCATTGCTTGCATGATATAAACCATAAGACGTGGATAGGCACTCCGCAGTGTACCTACTCGTTGAGGTTCTCCATCAATAATCTTAAATTTAGGGTGATTTTTAGCATAAGAAAACATCACTTTTAGAGAGCCTAAAAGTCTAGGAATATGATCACTTACATAAATATAAAAACCGATGCCCTCTTTTTCTGGTATCTGTTGACGTAGGTCATAATGCTTTAAAAACGAATACATTTGATTAATACCTGCTGCAGGAATTCCATAATTATAACCGCAATACCCTTCTGTTTCTCTCACAAATAGCGATGGAATGGATTCCCAATCTTCTGCCCCTGTTCCAAAAGTAAACGAACCACCAAAAAAAACTGCATAGTTGGAGGTATCACTTGGCGTATTCAAGGTGAACCTTCTAGATAAGGAATCTATTTTGTATCGTACATTATAAACGGTATCTCCATTGATGATACTTGCAGAAGTAGCATTAGTTGATGCTTTCATTTTATCTCCCAATAAGCTATCTCTTACAAACGCATAAGGAAGGGAGCCTGTTTCTACTATACTCACTGGAGTTGCTGGACTAAAATAAGCGATCCCTGTAAAAATTATTTCTAATACTAACCAGAGCATCGCAACCATAGCAATGTTCGCCAGCCATACTTTCTTCGTTTTTACCGCCCATATCGTTAAAATCACTGGAATGGCAATAGTTTGTAACATGATGCTTTTTTGCCGAAAATTCCACTTCGTAATGACACCATCATTATCTCCGACCAAATAGTCGATAAACATTTCCAAGAAAGGAAGCCCAAAAAAGAAAAGCGTGCAGGCTATTAATAGTAATGTTTTTATACGCTTACTATTCATATAAGTAAAAATTTTCGACGACCGAAGGCTCAAAAGATTTGATCAATTGGATGTTATGTTTAGTCAATAAAGCTTGGTCTTTTATTTTAATAGAAGATATTAATAATGCTCCATTTTGACCTTTTCGCTTTTCTGATAATAATTCCACTAAGGCTTCTTCTGACACATTTCTCGCTCGCTCTCTATCCCAAATTACAAAGGTGCCACTTCTGCCAGATTGAGGAAAATACATCTCTTGATTCAAATAGGCGGCTACAGTCGAAACTGTGGCATCGTAATGACCGATCAAATACCGATTGGATAATTTATTTTCTTGTATATAATTAGCTACGGTTTTTCCATAAGAAAAAATATTTTGACTATCCATGAAATAGGCAATACCACCGCTAAAAATGTGGACTATAAAAATAAATGGAAAAAAAGCTTGTAACCATTTCTTTTGCGCCAAAAAATCTAAAACTTTGACGTTTTGAAAAATAGTAAAAGCACTATCTTTATCTAAAAACTTAGGGAGTAACCATAAGGCCAGCAAAAAAGTAATGTATAAATGACCATGATGCCGAAGGTTGCCTGGATATACTATACCCGTAAACCCAACAATAATCCCTACCAATAATAAGAAAAAGGCAATGGCGATACTTGATTTTCGCAGTTGAACCAAACAAGCCAAGATTAAAAAAATGGACCCGATCGCCATTAGGTAATTGTCAAACGGTGTGGGTAAAAAAGCACTCACAAAATTAGAGTTCCAGTATTGAAGATTGGGAATTGGAATCGGAACAAAGGCGCGCCATACATTCGCTAGACCTCCTGCCAATCCATCAAAACTAATTTGATAACCGATGCTAATTCCGTAATCTTTAGGCGGAATAAAATCCATCACACTTCGCAATGCACCCAGCGCAACTATTACAGACCCAATAGCTAATTCTTTTAAATGGGTTTTGAAAAATGCAGCAATACAGACTAACCAAAGTGCACCACCAATAAAAAAAGAAAAAATATTTGCGTTGACTACTACCATTATTAGTGTACTAGCCCAAAGAATTTTTTCTCGGTTAATCATTTCACAAATAAGAAACAATAAGGTAATTCCTGTGGCATAACTCCTGAAAAGGATGGAATATTCGTAAATAAAAAAATAGCCAAAAACAATCAATAATTTCCACGTCCAACGGATTGGCGCATACTGAAGAAAAATATAAACGCCCAACGCACTAATTAGAATATTAACTACTTGTACGGCAAATATGGAGGTCGTGAATTTGCTAATGCCATAAAGGATTAAATACCAAAATGCAGGATGACCATCGTATTGAGAAAAATCAATTAACTCTTGTAGAGAATTGCATTGAATGGCAAGGGCAAAATCTCTTACCTCATCTCTCCATGGCTCATGAAAAAACAGCATTGTGCCTGTCAAGGCTAAAAAGCCAAATACTGGTAATAGCCAGTTCTTTTTTTCTTGAATTATTGATTGATTTGAATTCATAAATAATCACTTACTCTTCAGGTGTTCGTGCATAAAGAAAGAGATGCTCGCTTGTTGGGTTTAAATTATAATACGCTTTTCCTTGAAAATTGATTTGCTCTTCTTTTACTCTTGAAATTAAACAATCAGGAGTATTGGGCAGCACTTGCTTTATTTTTTCACTATAATTATTAGCATCGAAATTATAAGCTTTGACTTCGTCTTGAACTATTTTATGGAGCAAACTATACTCTAATTCTATGCCGCTCATTATCACTACATTTTGGAAATTTCTTTTTTTGAAAATTTCTATAATAGTCCTATAATTTTTTTCGAAATAGGGGCGTGCTACAAATAATTTTTTGTAGCGATCATCAAAAATGGAAATGTCACTCGTTACATTTTTGATGGAAACTAGTGGTCTTGCATTATTTAAGAACAAACTAGCTGATGCGTAAAATACAAAACCAGCTAACAAAACATTACCAACTTTTCCTTTTAATCGATGCTGAAAAAAAAGACTAATTAATGGCGCTCCTAGAATAAAGACGGGTAGATGCAAACGAGTATGCCAAGGTTGCCATTTTAAATACCCACAAAAAAGAAAAAACTGGCATAAAACAATGCCTGCAAGTATTGGTATGAGTACCTGTTTCCTATTAACTTTTTTAAAAGCGTAAACGGATGCTATTGTTAAAAATAATAAATGCAAAAGATTGGGAGAATCTCCCTCTCCATTCGGATAGTTCGTTACTTTATACTTGGTAAACCCAAAAGTTGTTTGTGGATTATTAACATCTAAATTTAAAACATCATGTATTTTTCTAATAGTCCACTCACTTCCTCTAGACAATGGAAACGGTGCTAGATGTAAAGAGATATTTTTGATGGTATTGGAAAATATATTAGGAACATTTTTTCCTACTACCGAATAACCATTTTCAACACCAGCCGAAGTACCTAAAACGTTTCCAGATATTGCATAATTTCGGTAAGAATGTCCTGCATTTATTAACAAAACGATTAGGGCAATCGGAATAGCCATTCCGAAATTTGACCAATTTCTAGTGGTAAAACTATTTTTAAGAAACCAATAAGCAAAGCAAAATAGAATAGGTGAAAAGAAAAGATAAACCGTTGATTTTGTTAGCGTACCTAACCCTATTGACAACCCTATAAATAGGAAATTAAGGAAGGTCTGTTTTTCAACATATTGCAACATAAACCACGTAGCGGCCATCAAGTAGTAACAAGCCACTAAATCGTTTTTTGTGGATGATGCTTGCATTATTACTTGAGGAATCGTAATAATGAAAAAGGCTGTAAGTAGTTGATATTTTCTACTTAAGCCTAGTTTTTTTCCTAATAAAGATCCGCCAACTAAGATGAAAAACAGGAAAAACCACTGCACTGAATTTGCCAACAAATCATTTCCATATAAGATAATGAAATGAGTCATTAAGTATTCTCCAAAAGGTGCTTGGTGGATTTGGCGATAATCTAAAGCTGGATAATGCGCAACAGATTCATTGCTAATCCAATGTACAATTCTTACTAAATGATAAGAGAGCGAATCCCAATTATTAGGAGGATAGATTAAGGCCAATGAAAAAATAATAGCCATGAACCCTATTAATACATAGCTTATTCTTTTTTCAAAAAGACTTAAGTTTTTAAAAGTAGCCCACTTTGGTTTGAATAGTGGTACACCCGTTTTTTGTTGTTTCCTATAAATTAATAAGCCTGTCAACAAAATTACAAGGCTCCAACTTCCTAAGAGTGACGAATAATTTAAGGAATAGAAATAACTAAGCCCCTCTGTAAATAGCAAACATATTGTAGAAAATACGATTACTGTTTTCATTAAGGTAGCCCGCCATGCTGTTGGCGAAAACAGGTGGTTGTATTGGAAAATACTGATAAATGCTAAAAATAATAAGAGGATTGCCATGAGATGATACTGTATCAATCAATTTTGGGATTACATTTTAAATAATCCATATTTTAGGATACAATAAATGGCTCGGAAACCATCTTTCCAACCAATCTTTTTCCCATCTTCGTAGGTTCGTCCATAATACGAGATACCTAATTCATATATTCTGATGCGAGGAATTCTAGAAACTTTTGCTGTTACTTCTGGCTCAAACCCAAAACGTTTTTCTTTTAGATTAAGATTCTGAATCATTTTGGTATTGAATAATTTATAACAGGTTTCCATATCTGTTAAATTCAGATTGGTAAACATATTTGATAGGAACGTTAGAAAACGATTGCCTAAGGTGTGCCAAAAAAATAGAATTCTATGGGGATTGCCACCCATGAATCGAGAACCGTAAACTATATCAGCAAAACCTTCAATTACAGGCTTTAATAAATCATTATATTCCCTTGGATCATATTCCAAATCTGCATCTTGAATAATCAGATATTCTCCTGTTGCTTTGGCTATGCCTGTATGCAAAGCAGCTCCTTTTCCTTTATTTTTTTCGTGTTCGTAGAATTGAATATTCAGCTCTGGATTATTTTTTTGATATTTTCGTACAGCATCAGCAGTGTTATCACTAGAAAAATCATTAACGATGATGATTTCTTTTTTGATATCGTTTAGTAAAGAGACTGCTTTTACTTTATCCAAAATCAAATGAATGGTAGCACCTTCATTATAAGCGGGTATGATTATGGAGAGGGTAGAAATATGCATATCTATGTTTAATTATATCAGTATTAATTTTTCGTATTATACCTTCTTCAAAATACTTTATTTTAGAGAATAAGTTTCTTTGTAGTAACCTACATGTAAATCAGGATTAATTAAATGAATTTTATCGCTAAAATTTTTATCGTCAATATACCGAATCCTATCAAAATAACTGATGATTTCTGTTTCATAATTTTGACCAAGGTATTCTTTTTTATCAAAGTTGGCAATCTCTTTTTTATTGCTATTCTTAGTCGGCGCCGGCACCATTATAAATTTAAAATTATGCGCTAGAGACAATCGCTTTATCTTGGTTAAATATTCAGAAGCCACAGGAGACATAAAACTAAAATCAACTGTGTCTAATTGATCTGGAAGTGGTGCCCATTTAGATATAGCGATGCAATTACTGCTGGCAATTTGATGATAAGGCAATTTAGCTATTTGTGTGTTTACAGTATTGGTAAAATCTGATTTGTAGGGTGATCGACCAAAAGGTTTTAAAAAATAATGATACGTAAAGATTTGATTTAAATTATTATCAAAACTAAAAGGAGAGCAAAATAATAAGACACTATCTACCTCATTTCCTGCTTTTACAAAATTGTTTAGCAAGAAATAATACCCTGCAAAACTGACTGCCTGATTACAAGCTAAGGAATAAGGTTTATCAGAATATTGTTTATTACTAAACATTTGTTGCCCTACACTATCTCCTATTAAAACGACATTACTGTTGGTTTTTTGCTTACTTTTTCTAATAGAAAGGTACACTTCTGCACCAGGAATGAAATGTTCAAAAAGACCACTCATTCTGTAAGCATAAGCTATTGTTTCTAACAACAATAGGGCAAAAATGGAAAATAGTACTATTTTATACAGAAATCCTTTCATTATTTTAAAACTGAAAATAAATGAATTCTTGTGGAATCCCATAAAAGGCTACCATTGTGAATATAATTAAAGTATAAAAAGTCCACCTTAGTAAAAAAGGTTGACTTATGGACTTTTCTATTTCTAAAGCATGTTCTTTGTCTCTTTGTATCCATTCAATGAGTACAAAAATAAAGAGTATCACAAATTGAGCTACCATCAACTTGGAAGCATTAGTTGGTAGAGTGAAAAAAGAGGCCGTAAAAATATTTTCTATATAAGTAATTGCTTCTGTAATCGAACTCGCTCTAAAAAAAATCCATGCAAATACCGTTAACAAAAACGTCATTCCCATCTGAAAGACTTCTTTTATACTTGGAAGTAATTTTCCTTTTGCGACGGTATCCAAATTATTTCGATTTGCTCCTCCTAATAATAGTGGCAAGAAATAAAGGGCATTTAGGAATCCCCAAAACAGATAGGTCCAGTTGGCGCCATGCCAGAAACCACTTACTAGAAAAATAGCAAACGTATTTCTGATGCGCATCCAGTTGCCGCCTCTACTCCCTCCAAGTGGAATATAGAGATAATCTCTGAACCATGTAGAAAGCGAAATGTGCCACCTACGCCAAAATTCTGCTATGTCTCTAGAAAAATATGGGAAGGCAAAGTTCTTCATCAAATTGAAACCAAAGAGCCTTGATGTACCAATAGCTATATCCGAATAGCCTGAAAAATCACCATAAATTTGGAAGGCAAAAAAGATTGCCCCTACAAATAAAGCACTACCAGAGTAGGTGGTATAATTATAATAAACGTCATTAACTATGAAGGCACAGTTGTCGGCAATGACGATTTTTTTGAATAACCCCCACAAGATCTGCCGCATTCCATCCTTTGCTTTGTCTACATCAAAAGATCTTTTTTATGAAACTGAGGTAGTAAATTAGTCGCTCTTTCAATTGGGCCAGCTACTAATTGTGGAAAAAAACTCACAAACGCGAAAAAACTAATAATGTCTTTGCTCGGTTGCAGTTTCTTTCGATAGACATCTATGGAATAACTGAGCGTTTGAAACGTATAGAAACTAATACCAATCGGTAGAATGATATTTAATCTAGAGTAGCTGAATGATGACCCCAATAGGGTAAAGGCATCAACAAAACTCTCTGCAAAAAAATTAAAATATTTAAAGAACCCCAGAAAACCTAAATTGACGAAAATACTTAGCCATAGTAAATATTTTCGTTTTTGGGGTGCTTCGGTTTTTCCGAGTTGTAACCCTATGAAATAGTCAAGGAACGAACTAAATACGATGAG
>CALDTJ010000513.1 GCA_937924145.1 uncultured Saprospiraceae bacterium | reverse complement strand
TCTTTTGATGATAGATATGACAGATTTTCGAAAATCTGTCATATCTTAATCCAACTTAAAGTTAATATTGATTACGGTAATTTTTCGGACTCTTACCCGTCCACCGCTTAAAAGACCGTATAAAAGAACTAGGCTCCGCATAGTCCAATAAATAAGCAACCTCTTTGACAAGCATTTGGAATCAATCAAATTGGCTTAATTATCATCGGCGTAGTCGCTTTAGTAGTGGCAGACTTTGCCTTCTTTCAGCAAAGATATTTAAAACCAATCGCCTAATACTTGTAGAACTAAAAGAGTCGCTTTATATTGAGTTATTATGAAAATACTAACCATCAGCGGCTCTACTCGTTCCGATTCAGCTAATATTAAATTGTTAGAAAGTCTACCTTTCCTCTTTTCTACTTATACTTTTGAGAGATACGCACTCCTCTCTGACCTACCTATCTTTACAGCAGAATCAGACCAACATCCTTGGCATAGCACAGTGATTGATTGGCGGAAAGCAGTAAAAAATGCCGATGCCCTCATTATCAGTATTCCAGAATATATTTACAACATGCCAGCATTAATTAAAAACGCTTTGGAGTGGGTAACTTCTTCAGGCGAATTGGTACAAAAACGAGTACTTGCAATGACTTTTACGCCTAACGAACCAAGAGGAGAAAAGGCGATGCAGTCATTAATATGGTCTTTGCAAGCATTAGATGCCAATGTAATCGTGCAATTACCAGTGTATCAAAATGAAGTAGAGTTTGATCAAAATGGGCAGTTGATTGAAAATGAGGCAAGTGAAATGTTAAAAGCAGCTATCGACCTTTTAACGACCTAATAGCTGACAGAATAAAAAATAGGGCAGCTATGATTTATAGTTGCCCTATTTTTTTTATAAATATCAATTTAACTCTCGTTTTAATTCTCTCTCAAGATCACCACTAAAGTATAAATCAATCCCGGCACATAAAATAAAAGAGTTAACAATAGGGATATCCAAAACCGCTTACTAATCCCATCATATAATCCCATCGCTAATGGTGGAATTAAGACTGCCAAAATAATTAGTAAAGTTAAATCTAAGTCGCTGTTAGCATCTTCTTTAGCAGTTTTTAATGCAGACTTTAAATTCTTTTTCATTTCCTTCCGCTTGGCTTTCTTCTCTTTTCGAGATAAGTTATTCCATTCTTCTTTTGCGGTAGCGGCTTGTTGTTTTGCCATTTCCTCAGCAGATACAGGTTTAGCTGTTATAGCCTCTTTTTCAACAGGCTTAGGTGCGTTGGGCACTGCATAAGTAGGCGTTACAAAAAAGGCAAAGGCAAATAGGAAAAATAGTAATTGAGATTTTTTCATTTTAAAATTTTTAAATGGATAAATGATTTTATCCTTAATGATAATGGCTCTGGCACAAAATAAACAATCTATCAAGCCCAATCAAAATTTTGCCCCTTTAATTCTCCTAATTGCTTTTTTAACTGCACATCTATCAATTCTTTTTCCATCTGGATTTTAGCATTATTTTTATAAACACCAACTTCTGTGTCTAGCTTTATTCTATAGAGCGTCAGATAAAAAATGGATATTGTAAAGAAGAAATATGTCAACGCTTGGATCAGTTGTCCTTCATTTATCCGTTGTATAATAAAAATATACAACGGATTAATGAAGGACAACAGATTTAGATGTTGACAAAACTAGTCTTAATAATATTAATCTTTTACCTGACGATCTAATATTTTTCCAAAGCAATAGTTATCAAATGATTATACATTTGAAAATAAATCTATCCATTTTTTATTTTCTGTTTTAAATTCGAATAGATTTATAGAATTAGCATATAAGTATCGTAGGAATATGACAAAGAAAAGGCTTTATAAAGTAGTTTTCATCTTTAATAGATAGACTATATCAAAAGTGGGACAAGCGTAGGTAAAAGTGTTATAAACATAAAAGAGAGTTGCGTTATTCAAAACTAACCAGTAAATAATTAGGAACTTGAAAAATATAATGTACCCAACTTTATTGAAGACAAAATCACTTTAAAAAAATGCTAAATTTGTCCACTACCTCAAATGTTGATTCGTCATGGTGTTAAATGCATAATAGTCATCCGTTTTTAGGTGACAAGTCTATTCAAAAATCAAAATTTAAATCATAAAAAACTATCTATTACTTATCTTTTGTTTGACCATTTTAGGCAGTGCTCAAATCTCCTGCTAATCTACCAAAGTTTGGTACGAAACCAATACTTTATAGCTTTCCTAATGGATACAAATTAGACAGGAATAGGCTGACGGATTATACAGATTAAGCGGATTTGAGCGGATTTTCTTTACGTGACACTCGAAAATCCGTTTCTATCCGCTTGATCTGCATAATCCCTCGGTCTATTAAGTATGGTTTTGAAAAGCTCCAAAGTTTTTTCAGCAACTATTCTGTTTTCAAAGACCGAGCAGGATTCGCCAAAGCAGCCTTAATACTTTGATAACTCACTGTTAGTAAAGTAACAATCAAAGCCAAGATGCCCGATAGTATAAATACGCTAATATTCAAGTCAATCCGATAATCATAATCAGTCAGCCAACCTTCTAAAAAGTACCAAGCTAAAGGCGCAGCAATCAAACAAGATAAAAGTACTAAAACTAAGAAACTCTTCGATTGTAATGCCCATAAATTTGCTACCGATGCGCCCAATACTTTTCGAATCCCAATTTCTTTGGTTCGCTGTTCTGCCACAAAAGCAGACAAACCAAACAAGCCTAAGCAAGAAATAAAGATCGCTAAAAAAGCAAAAAATCTAGCTAATTTACCGATTCGTTCTTCGGCTCTAAACTTCTTTTCATAAGCCTCATCTACAAACTGATAATCAAAAGGACTGGACGGGCTTAATTTTGTAAAAACAGCTCCGACTTTTGCCAAAGCATCTTGTACAGGAACGCCCTCTTTTAATTTCACATTATGAACACTGACCCATCCATCATTCAAGTAAAAAATAGTTGGTTTCACTGGTCGCCAAGGAGACTCCATAATAATATCTTTAACAACTCCGATCACTTTGTGAGGTTCATCTCCTCTTCGAATTGTTTTTCCAACAATATTATCTAGGCCAGTTTGTGCTACCGCAGTCTCATTCAAAATCAGGGCAGCAGTATCTGTAACAAAATCTCTAGAGAAATCTCGACCTTCAATGATCTGCCAACCAACCGTTTTGCCCACTTCATGAGAACAGCCCATTTGTCCAAAACTCATCAGCGCATCGGGATCTTTTCCATCCCAATCAAAACTAGAAGTATTTGACCAAACATTCGTAATAGGTCCAGAGGAATAACTCGCCTCTTCAACTACTCCCGTATTCAATAATTCCGTTCTCAGAACAGCTCGTTTATCTTCCAATTCAGCATTGTCAAAAAACTGAATAACTCCTTCTTGTTTGTAGCCTACGGGGCGATTTTTGGCATGCTGGATTTGTTGAAAAACAACGACGGTACCGATGATTAAAGCAATAGAAACGGTAAACTGTAAAGTCACTAAAATCTGTCTTGGTAGACTAGCGCCTTTCCCCAATTTAAAGCTACCTTTCAATACTTTCAGCGGCTCAAAAGAGGACAAATAAAAGGCAGGATAACTACCCGCTAATAACCCAGTCAATATAGAAAACCCTAGGACACCTGTCCAAAACAAAGGATTACTCCAAGGCATTGCAAGCTGTTTATCCGCTAAATTATTAAACCAACCCATTGACAATTGAACGAATAAAATAGATAAGCCTAAAGCCAAAAAAGTAACGACCAAAGATTCGCTTAAAAATTGTCCAATCAGTTGCCCCCGCATAGACCCTACTGCCTTTCGAATCCCAACTTCTTTTGCCCTTTTCTCAGAACGAGCAGTACTCAAATTCATAAAATTGATACAAGCCAAGAGTAAGACAAAAATGCCAATGATGCTAAACATCCAGACAAATTGAATCCGTCCACCCGTATTTACGCCATTTTTGAAAGTCGAATGTAAATGCCACTGAGACATCGGAAATAAAAATACGGCTGGTTTCGCCTCTGGATTGTGCTTTATTTCAATATCCTTAATCTTCGCAGAAACAGCCTCAAAATCTGTTTCTGGTTTTATTTGTGCATACATTTGGAAAGAGTGATTTCCCCACTGTTCTTCAGATCTTTCCATCCAAGGATTTTGGTTTTTATAGTACTCCCAAGTTGTATAAAATTTCACTTCGGTTAGTTCACTATTATAGGGTAAATCATTAAAAACACCCGTCACTTCTAAATCAGTCGTTGATTGGAATTTCACTGTTTTACCAATTGGATTTGCTGCACCAAAAAGCGCATCCGCGACTGATTTAGCGATAAGAATGGAATTAGGATTTTTGAGTACTTCCTCATAAGTTCCACCTATTAATTCTAAGGAAAACAATTCAGGAAATTCAGGTTCTACACTCATTCCATTTTTTAGAAAACGTTTTTCTTCATAGGAAATTAATTGCTCAAAACTCCAAGAGGCTAAGGAAAGATGCTCAAAATTATCTCCATATTCGTTTCTTAAGGTTGGTGCAAACGGGAGCGAAATAGCACGGCTAGTTCCTGTTTTATCATTAAAAGTTTGATGGATGTAGACTTGCGCTATGTCCTCATAATTTTGATGGATTTTATTGAAATTTAATTCATCTTGTACCCATAGGCCAATCATGATAGCAACTGCCATACCTATGGCTAATCCAGCAATATTGATAAATCCAGTGACTTTGCTCTTGACGAGGTTTCGCCAAGCAATTTTAAGGTAGTTTTTTAACATCGGGTGTGGTCTTTTCTTTTGTTATGAAAGTGATTTCAATAGTAAAGACCAAATAAAAAATAAAAAGACGCATGAGTATCAAAGTATTTATTGCTCGCCAAAAGCAATTAAAAATAAGGACTTTTGGCGAGTAATAAATATCTATTACTCGCCAAAATACACAAAAACACACCTGTTTTGGCGAGTAATAATTAATAAAACAAAAAATTAGCACTTACAAAAGCTACTACTTCCTAGCCACCACTTGCAAAATGATAGGTGAAAAGATAAACCCTTTCTCATTCGTTTCTTGTGCTTTAAAAAATGCGTTTGCCTCCAACCGTTCTTCTTCTGTCATTAAATTTTGTTCGACGAAAACTGGAGCAAAATTTTCGTGGGCATCTCGCCACCAATGCCACCAGCGGTGTCCAACAGGCGCAAAACCACCTACACAAGTTTGATGCTCTAAAGTAAAACCTGCCTCCTGCAACAGTTTAGGCAAATAAGTGCCAATATTTGCATCGCCCCCATTCGTCAAGTAGAAGTTGTGCCAACCTTTTGTATTCGCTAAAAATCCATCATTGGGAGGGGAAGATAAGACATTGCCAAGGGTCAGATATTCCATTGCTGCAAAAACACCACCTGGGTTTAGTTTTTCATAAATAGCTGACAAAATTTCCTTTAGATCAGGAATTAAGAAAGCTAAGACCCAACGGCAAAATGCGCCATCATAGGTATCAGCATGATTTAATAAATTCAATACATCTTCATAGAGCGGTTGGATATTCTTGATTTTCTTTTGCTCAATCTGATGCTTTAGATAATCTTGATATAAAGTGGCTTTATCTAAAGCGGTAATTTGTGTATTAGGGCAATGTTTAGCTATTTCAAAAGTGGTAAATCCGGGGCCACATCCAAAGTCTAAAATGCTTTTGCAGTTGGGCAAATTAGCTCTTTTAATCAATTGTTCAGTTGAAGGTTGCCAAGCAGTATGTTGTCGGTCTAATCGTTCTAATTCCTGTTGGTGGACACCTAAAAAGTAATCTTCCATATTGGGTATTAAAAAAGGGCTAAAATTTCGCAAGATAGGAAATTTTAGCCCTTTTGTAGTAAAAGCAGTAAACCAGTGATATTTATTGCGGTAAAAATACGTCGCCGCAATAAGGATCGGAAAGCTATTTTAATATAATTTTTTAACATAGTGAAATTTATTTTTATGGCTCATCAAATCAAAATCAATGTCTATACCAAAATCATAAATAACTGAATATTAATAAATTACAAAAATAATTTTTATTTTAAAATAGAAGAACCTGTCCAAAATCGGACAAGAAGTGTTCAGATATGGACGAAAAAATTGGTAACGTTTTTCCTCATTAAAACATTAATAGTAAATCTGCTTTCATCCTATTTTAAAAAGGACAACTATGATGAATTATAATACCAACGAATTGATTTTGACCTACTAAATAGATAAATTTTCTAACTTGATTAGTCTGTTTTAACACCTAAATTCATTTGCAAAAAACACCTATTTCAATATAGTATCTAGACCCTTTCTTTTTTATCAAATAAAAATTAAATATATTTGATTATTCAAAACAACGAATAGCTTATCAAATGCAAAAAGTAACAGACAACATCGCCCAATCTGCCACCTTACCTGCTAGTTTCTATTTCGATGATGCCATTTGGGAACAAATGAAAGAGGCCGTTTTTGCCAAAAGTTGGTTATACATTGGTGACGAAAAGGAAATATTCAATGTAGCAATTAATACCTATCCTTTCTTTTTACTAGAAAAATACATTGAAGAACCATTAGTGCTAACCAAGAAGGATGAAGATGTTCGATGCTTATCAAATGTCTGTACGCATAGAGGTTTTATCGTCTCCCATCATCCTGGGAAAAATAAAAAACTAACTTGTTCTTATCATGGTCGTCGCTTTGACTTAGAAGGCAAATTTGAATTCATGCCTGAATTCAAAGAGGTCGAAAACTTCCCTCGACCTTGCGAACATTTGCATCAATTACCTTTGAATAAATGGTCGAAATTTTTATTCACAAGTTTAGATCCAAAGATTGATTTTTCGGAAATGGCCACTGAGTTAGAAAAAACAGTTGGTTTTTTAAATGTAGAAGACTTTCTATTTGCGCCCGAATATTCCAAAACTTATAACGTCCAATCCCATTGGGCACTTTACATTGACAATTATTTAGAAGGCTTTCATGTCCCTTTTGTCCATCCAACTTTAAATGGGATGTTGGATTATGGAAAGTACGAAACCATTTGTGATGGACATATAGTTTTGCAAGTCGGATACGCAGATAAAGGCACCGAAACGTTTGATTTTCCAGCAGATCATCCAGATTATGGCAAAGCTATTTCAGCCTATTACTATTGGTTCTATCCTAATTTTATGTTGAATTTTTATCCTTGGGGTGTCCAATTAAATATCGTCAAACCTGTATCTCCTAATTTCACCAAAGTAGAATTTTTATACTACATCAAAGATCGAGATATTTGGGAGCGCATGGCGGGTGATGCGGTAGGTGAAAAGACACAGCAAGAAGATGAATGGGTCGTAGAAGGCGTACAAAAAGGACTAAAATCTCGGTTTTATACGGATGGTCGGTTTTCGGCTAAGCGGGAAACAGGAGTGCATCATTTTCATCGGTTGTTGAAGTATTATTTGACGTTTTGATTTATATTTCACATGTTTACTAGATGTTTTTTTGAACCACAAAAGAAACAAAAGGGCACAAAAGAGTTTTCACAAAGAATAGCGTTTTTGAGAATTTCCTTTTGTGATCTT
>CALDTJ010000512.1 GCA_937924145.1 uncultured Saprospiraceae bacterium | reverse complement strand
ACTATTGCAGGACGTCGCTGCCATTCCTGATTGGGTGTACAAATGCCCTGAGGCATATCACCTGAAAAAAGTCAGTAACTCCGAAGAAGTTTATTACAATCGAATGGATTTTCCGTGGCCTTTGGACGACAGAGATTTGATTGTCCGAAATACGATGGTACAAGATCCTGTCACCAAAATCGTCCGCTCTGAATCTTTTAATGAACCTACTTTTATTCCTGAAAAAGATGGATTGGTGCGTATTCCAAAATTACATCTTTGGTGGGAATTTACTCCAAGGGGAAATGGGCTCGTGGATGTAGAGTATTTTCTAAGTTCTGATCCAGGCGGAATGATTCCTGCTTGGATGATTAACATGGCACTAGACCAAGGGCCTACTCAGACGATTAAAGCATTTAGAAAGACACTGCAAAAAGCTAAATATCGAGATGCTCGGTTGGATTTTATTTCGGAAGTTGGGGAGTGAAACAATAAGTTTTCTATCATTTTTCAATTAATTTGATTATTTTTATCAGACAAAACAAAATGAGTTAAAACAAAAACAATTAGCTTTTTTTGAAAATGACCAACAAACAAATAGAAAAAAGATTAAAAATTCTTGAACAACAACTCACTTTAATTAATCTTTACACAGAAGATTTTCTGGATAGATTAGGACGAAAAGGATTAGAACATTTCATTAATGAAATCTTAGATGAAATGAATTATCTAAGAGAGTTATCAAAAAAATAGCTATGATAAAACCTAAAGTTAATACCGACAAAGTTATTACAACAATTAAAAAGAACCTCTACGAACTAAGAGATGTAAATTTCGAAAAGATGACTAAAGAAGAGAAGGAAAAGTTTCGAAAGGGTTTGAATAAATCTGAAGATTTAGCCCTATCTATTTTGGATAAAATCAAAGATAAATAAATAATTTTCCATAATTACTCGCATCATAAATAAAGTCCTATCACAATTTTTAAACCTGATAGGACTTTTGCTATTACAGCGCCCCTCTAGCCCCCAACTCTATCACCTCCAAATCTTCAATAATCCCTTTCACTACCGAAAACCGAATAATCGTTTTCATCTTATGCCAGCCATGCACGCCACAAGCCCCAGGGTTAATGTGTAATAA
This sequence comes from uncultured Saprospiraceae bacterium, assembly GCA_937924145.1. GTDB lineage: Bacteria > Bacteroidota > Bacteroidia > Chitinophagales > Saprospiraceae > JAFMDF01. The sequence goes on along the minus strand of CALDTJ010000512.1, from coordinate 15,370 downwards.
ACCATGCTTATGATCGGGCATGACTTTTAGAATATGAGAATGTCCACAAATGAATAAATTCGGTGGGTTTTCTGCCATGATTGCCTTCGTCCTTTTGTTGTATCGCCCGGGGTATCCTCCGATATGCGTCATCCAAACATCCATGCCTTCACAATCCCAACGCAAATCTAATGGGAAAGTCGCCCGCATTTTAGCATCGTCAATATTGCCATAAACCGCTTTAAAAGGTTTGAACGCCTCCAGTTTTTCTACTACCTCAAACTTTCCAATATCTCCAGCATGCCAGATTTCATCTACGTCTTTGAAATACTCAAATATTTTAGGGTCCAAATGACTATGCGTATCGGACATTAAGCCTATCTTTTTCATGTGTAGTTTTTTGACGGTACACGGTGAACGGTTTACGGTACACGGTGAGCCGAGTCATCAATTGAAAAGCAAAAGTAAAAATTAAATTGTTAGTTGCTGGGTTACTGGTTGCTCGTTGCTGGTTTCGAGCGCAAACTAGCAACAAGCAACCAGAATCACATTTTTACACGGTTTTTAGTATATTTTATTAAAGAAATCTATTTTTTTCACTATATTACAAACACTAAATTCCCTCCAATCACCCATACTTAATGATGCTTTTTGCATAAGATTTCCCCGACTGTGTGCAGCTACCGTTATTAAGTCTTTTATAACTTGAATTTTGGACAAACAATAGCGATGTCTCCAAAATTCATTCTAAAGACTATTTTCATGAAAAAACAAAAACTTTTGAACAAACCTTTCAAGCGACCTTACTTGAACCAAATTCGTGTTGGGTATTTCGCTTTTCTCTTCCTCTTTTTAGGGTTCTCCCCTCTTTCATTTGCCCAAGATGTCAATCCATGTAGTTCGATTCAAGTAATTGGTACTTCGGAGAATGTCGCCGCTAACAATGATGGTGCGGTCTTTCAAGGCATTGTAATAAGGAATGAAATTACACCGAAACAAGCGATCAGAATTTACAATGCCAACTGGGAATTGATTAATGAATGTAACAGTAGTGAATGTGGAAACCCTTACACTTTTCCCACTGATGTAGGAAAGTATTTTGTACAAGTCCAATTATTTAACGAAGATGATAGCTGGCTATGTCAATCTGATCCTTTTGAAGTAACCGTTGCTGAAGGTGGTGACCCTTGCGCCTCCTTCTGTCAACAAGACATTATTGAGTTTACATCACAAGCAGATATTGATGCTTTTTGTGGTTGTGAAGTGCTTGACGGAGATGTTCGAATCAATGGAGCAGATAGCGATATCACCTCTTTAGAAAATCTAAAATCGGTCAAAGAAGTAACTGGTTTTCTAGCAATTTTGAATACTGATATAACTGATTTGCGAGGTTTGGATAATTTGGAAAAGGTAGGAGATGTTTTGGTTATTTCAAAAAACAATAACTTACTGAATTACAAAGGCTTAGGCAAACTAGAAAGTATTCAAACATCTTTTATAGTTAGCCAAAATCCAGTTTTAAAAAGTTTAGAAGGACTGGATAATTTACAAGAAATTAATCGAGGTATTGAAATAAGTTCGAACGATGCATTAGTCGATATTTCTAATCTTCGTAATATTAAGCAATTGAGAAGTATTTTAATTGTTTTCAATAAAAGTCTACCAAATTTAGAAGGATTAAACCAGTTGACCACTTTGGGAGAAGGCCCAACAGTCGGTGGAACTGCAGTATCCTTAGTGATTGCTGGAAATGATGCTTTAGAAAATCTGGATGCTCTAGAAAATCTGCAATCTACAAAAGAGCGCATAGTCATCGAATTAAATGAGTCATTGGCAAGTTGTTGTGGCATTGCTCACCTCATCGACGGTGATCCTAATAACGGAGAGAGCAATGGGGTACCTAACATCATGGATAATCTTATTGGCTGTAATTCGGTAGAAGATGTTTTAGCCCACTGTAACGATGAAATGCCTAGTTGTGATAACATTACCCTATCGGGCGAAGATGGAAAAATAACAGTTGGCAACCTAAATGCCCCAATTGAAATCGTCAAGATTTATGATGAAAATTGGAATAGAGTATTTGAATGTAATAATGACTGTGCCGACCCTACTATTTTTGAAACAGCGGCTGGAAAATATTATGTTCAGATTCAATTATATACTGAAAATTGGGAATGGATTTGTCAAACGGATAATCTAGTCGTAACCGTAATCGATGGCGGAAATGATTGTGGAACTATCTGCGAACAAGACGAAATCATTCTAGCAACTCAAGCCGAAGTCGATGCTTTTTGCGGTTGTGAATCTGTCCCAGGAAATTTAATAATTGGAGATTATAGGGATACAGAAATCAATGATATTACCTCTTTGGCTGCTTTAAAAGATTTGAAAGAAGTCGGGAATGATTTATTGATTTTCAGAACATTACTAACTGATTTACAAGCATTAGAAAACTTAGAAACTGTCAAAGGGTCATTAGTCATGGAAAATAATTCAGGACTTACCGATTTAACTGGATTGGACGGTTTAAGTCATATTAATGGGGGATTATTCATTTCCAATCATGCTAATATCACTTCAATTGATGGCATTAGTTTGGATAAATTAGGCTTTGTATCAATTACCAATAATCCGTCTCTGGGCGACCTTTCTGCGATCAACCATTTTACACATTTAGATGGTTTGTATATTTTGGGTCCACATGCTGCTACCATTATAGAGGACTTTGGAAATTTAACTAGCGTTGGAGTAGAACCAGTTAATAATGCCTTAGTTATCACTGGATTAGGTGATTTACTAAATCTAGATGGGCTATCTAACATTACTGAAATAAATGGTAACTTCACCCTTAGTCAGAATGGTGCCTTAGAAGACTGTTGTGCCATCAGCCACTTGATTGATGACGATTCTGATAACGGAAATGTTACTGGGTCGATTAATATCAGTAACAATCGAGAAGGCTGTAATTCGGTAGAAGAAATTTTGGAAAATTGTGCCAATCCAACACCTACTTGTGACGATATCGTCGTTGCTATTTCCGATTTAATTATTGAAAATGGCCAATCTCGTAGAGAAGTTTCTATCACCTTTAATACCCCAAGTCGGCAACGAACAGGTCTTATTTTATTTGACCGAAACGCTGACCCTAACGACGGCGGTTTATTATTCAATTGTGGGATTTGTTTGGAAAACCAAGACTTCACCTTGGTTGAAGGAGAATATGTAGTGATTACGGAAAGGTCTTACCTAAATTTAAATAATGGCAATCTGGGTTGTGGAGATATTATTTTCATTGATGTGCCCGCAACTCCTTGTACAGATAATGACGGGGATTATATCTGTGCATATAATGAATGTAATGATAATGATGCCGAAGTAACAGATTTATTACGCCCTGTTGGTTCACCTTGTAATGATGAAGATGAGGCCACTTTCGATGATGTCATCCAAGCAGATGGTTGTACTTGTGCAGGAACGCCGATTTCTAATAATCCTTGTGATGATGTCAGGCTCTCTTTAAATGAAAATAGACCAGGAGAAATTCTTGTGAATGGTCTAAATACGCCAATACAATTAATCACCCTTTATGATACCCATTGGAATAAAATATGGGATGGAACTTGTGACCAACGGGCAATGGATGGGATTTGTAATACTTTTGGCGTTCATCCTCCTGGTTTATATCGAATGTATGTTCGAATGTATGATGAAAATTGGCAATACATCTGCGAAACAGATTTTATGGAAATTGAAATTCCTGAAGCAGGAGGTAGTTCCAGAGAAAGTAAGGATCTGATTAATGAAAAAGAAATTGCCCTTTTTCCAAATCCCGCTCATCATACTTTAAAGTTGCGGACGAATGCCCTAAACGGTAAGAAAGGGAGCATCCAAATTTTCAACGCTTTTGGGCAGCAAGTTGGGTTTATTCCCGAAAAAGAATTTACTGGTTCTTATGAAACCATTGATATAACTTCCTATCAAAATGGCTTGTATTTTATGTCCATAAAGGTGGGTAATCAACGAGCGATTAATAAGAAGTTTTTGGTGGAAAAATTAGAATAGCTTGATTTGTTTTTATCAAAAGCCCCTGCTTAGATTTAATTTTAAGTAGGGGCTTTTGATTTTAGTACTATGGTAAAAAGTAGGGGTTATTGTTTTTTGTCTTAAAGAAGGAGGTGCTTACAAAGCACCGCCTTCTATGGTGCTTACAGAAAGCGGTGCTTTGTAAGCACCTCTTTCTTTAAGATTGGTAATAAAAGCTCAATTCCCCTTCCCACTTTTCAATTTTCACTATTTTAATTAAAAAAATTCCGCTCTCCTGCCAAAACCATTCAAACCACTATTAATATTGCGTTAAATCCAAGTTTAAGTAAACAATTATCCCTAATTTTCGGGTTTAAATTAGTAGTAAAATATTTATTATTTTAATTTACGTTATACGTTGACATAAATTGGACAACAATACGCCAAATATTGCACCACCGACAGTGGACGCATCGCTGTTTAAAAGACTGCTCAAAGTCTTAGGCTGGGTTATTGTATTTATTATAGGTTTGTTCGTTTTAGCTTACTTTTTACTCCAAATTGAATTCGTCCAAAACTTTGTTTTAAGAAAAACCACCAACTACGTTTCCAAAGAATTAAAAACAACAGTCACTTTCGACCGCATTGACCTCGATTTTTTTGACAAACTAGTTTTAGAAAACTTCTACGCGGAAGATTTTCATGGTGATACGCTGCTCTACAGTGAGGCGCTGACGGTGAATATCAACACCAATCTGTACAAACTATTATTGCAAAGAGAATTGAAAGTAGACGACTTGACATTGTCGGGGGCTCAGTTATACATGAGGCGTTACCCCAACGAGCCCAAAGATGATTTTGTCCAATTACTTGACAAATTAGGTGGAAATAATAAAACCCAAAAAGATAAGACTAAGAAAGGTGGTAAACCATTTTTCTTGGATGTAGATGCGCTTTACCTAAGGGATGTTGAATTCATCAAAGACGATAGTGTAGGTGGTGAAGAATTGCGAATCGCATTGCACGAAGGAGATATTTATGTAGATAGCCTCAATTTAGCCGAAAAATTAGTTATTGCTAGTAAGGTCAGATTAACTAAACCTTATGTAACACTGATTAATTTTCCAAAAAATCCTTTACCGCTTCCTACTGAAAATACGAACGATGTCCTTTCTGTAAAAAAAGAACCTGAGATTGTTAGTAATGGACCACCTAGTAAAAAGTGGTTCGTCAATATGCTCGAATTTGACCTAACGGATGGCACTTTTATTCATCATAATTATCGAGCAGCCCCAGTCAAAACAACTAGGGACGATCAGATTGATTACAATCATTTGAATGTCTTCGATATCAACATTGCAGCAGCAGATTTCACCATTCAAGATTGGGTCTTTAAGGGTGAATCCAAACAGTTGTCTGCCAAGGAAGGGTCTGGCTTTATTTTAGACAATTTATCCGCTAAACAAGCTACAATTACCCCAAGAAAATTAGAGCTATTTGGCATGGCATTGAAAACGCCTTATTCTAATTTGGGTGATACTTTGGTGATGAAATTTAGAAAATTCCCTGATTTTAGAGATTTCGAAAATAAGGTGTTGATGAATGGGAAATTTGATAAAGCATACATCGCTGTTCGGGATATTATGGCATTTGCCCCTGCTTTAGAACGCAATACCTTCTTTTCTCAAAATAAGAACGAAATTATTTATATAGATGGTGAACTGAGAGGAAAAGTAACGAACCTTAAAGGTCGAGATTTGAATCTGAGAATCGGTCGGAGTATGCGCTTACGGGGTAACTTCAATTCTCGGAATTTAACGCAAAGTGATGAGGCATTTCTGAGCTTAAAATTGGATCATTTGTACACCAATATGGTCACCTTACGGCAACTAATTCCCAATTTCACGCCGCCTGCCAACTTTGACAAATTAGGAGAACTCAGCTTTACAGGGCGTTTTGATGGATTCTTTAACGATTTCGTAGCCGATGGAGAACTCAAAACAGATTTGGGTATAGCCGCAATGGATATGAACTTAAATTCTAAAGAAGGTCGAGAACAAGCACAATATTCGGGTCAATTATCACTCAAAGATTTTGACTTAGCTCGATGGACAGACAACCCTGAATTTGGTTTAGTCACGGTTAGTTCTAAGGTTTATGATGGGGTTGGATTGACCCAAAATACGGCAGATGCTAAATTGGATGCCTCTATCGACCACTTCGAGTTCAAAGGCTACGACTACGAAAATCTGAGCATAAAAGGGGTCATTAATAAAAATTTGTTTATCGGAGATTTGGGTATTCAAGATGATAATATTGATTTCTTATTTGCGGGTACGATCAACTTTGAAGAGAGTGTTCCTGTCTTTGATTTTAAAGCCAAAATTAAAAAAGTTGACCTAAAGAATTTGAATTTAATTCAAGAAGATTTTGTCGTAGCAGGCGATGTTAACTTAAAAATTAGAGGAAATAATGTCAATGATTTATTAGGACGAGCGACCCTTTACGATTTTACTTTAACAAAAAATCAAAATGAGACCTACGAAATAGATTCATTGAAATTCTCTTCTGCTATTACGAGCAATCGAGCAAAGGCTTGGCGAGCTAATTCTGAATTATTCAAAGCCTCACTAATAGGTGATTTTAAGATAACGACTATTGGGGAGGCTGTTCTACAACATATTGAACGAAATTTTACAGGCTATGCCGATCGTTTTAACATTCGTAGCAAACAAGATACAACGGTAACATTCAATCAATTTGATTTCAAATTAGACATTTTTGATACTAAGAATTTTACTTATTTATTAGATAAAAATTTAGATACGCTTAAAAATATTCATTTAGAAACTAGTTTTGATTTTGTCAAAGACGATTTATTAGTCGATTTAGATGTCCCCACTTTTAAGTTTGGGAATGTCTCTACCGAAAAAATAAAACTGGTAACTGGTGGTGGACAGAAAAAAGGAAAGGTGGACTTCTCCGTCAAAAATACCAAGGTCGGTAATTTAAATTTTGACTACGTTTCGCTGTTATCCTATATCGAAAATGATTCCGCTCAATTTAATTTGAATGCGGCAGACCTGACCAACGAATTGGATAAACTCAATTTGGAAGGTAAATTCTCAATGGTCGGCGACCAATTTAACATCGCCCTCTCCCCTACTAATCTAGTCATTCTAAATACGGTTTGGACGATTGAACCTGATAATTATTTACAAATAGGTAAAAACTTCATTCGAACCCAGAATTTCCAGATGTCTCAAGGTGGGCAAAAAGTAGCAATCAATAGTTTGGTGGACAAAGGCTTACTCTTAGAAGTAGAAGGTTTTAATGCAAGTTATATAGATACACTCTGGGATTTTAGCAAGCTAGATTTTGAGGGTGATTATCGCATGAATCTAAGTGTCAAGGATCTTTTTGCTTTAGAAAAACTACAGTTAAACATCATCGCTGATACTTTTAATATTAACTGGGACAATTACGGTGAGTTAGCATTGAGTGCTACTGCTGAGTCGATTAAAAGTCCGGTGGATATTGAATTGACGACTAAAAATGGGGAAACTAAAATGAAATTGGAAGGGACTTATAACCCACCCAATATGAAGGAAGACCCTAAAAATTTAAAAAATAGTCCCAATTATGTCGATGTAAAAGTGGACATTAATAAATACCCGCTACATCTAGCGGAGTATTTTGTCAGAAGTGGTATTTCTGGTACCTATGGGAATATCGATGCCAAAATGACGCTCAACGGTTTACTTTCTGATCCAAATTTAGATGGGGATTTACGAGTTTATGAAGGCGGTACTTTATTGGAATATACCAATACACTTTACACCATCCGAGACGAAAAGGTGAAGATGAACAACGATTGGTTATTGGATGCTACGGGTGGAACTATTTTTGACCAAGATGGTAATTCGGCTACTATAACGGGTGGAATCACGCATGATTTTTTCAATAAACTGGCTTTAGATTGTCGAGTACTTTCTGACCATTTTACGGTTATCAATACTTCCAAAGCTGATAATGAAGTCTATTATGGAAAAGGTATTGGCAAAGGTGATATTTACTTCTCTGGCAATTTTGAACGAACGAATATTAACATCAAAGCAACTACTGCAAGAGGAACGAGCGTTTCTATTCCTGTAGGTGGTAATAGCAAGGTAGAAGAGACCAGTTTTATCCGATTTGAAAAACCAGATACGACGGAAGCTATCGTAGCAGTGGAAGAACAACCCGCCTCCAACGAAATACAAGGCATCAATGTTCACATGGAATTGGAGATGACCGATGCGGCAGAAGTCTTCCTTATTTTTGATGAACAAGCAGGAGATATCATGAAGGGAACTGGGAATGGAAATGTCAAAATGGATATGACTAGAAGTGGAGATATTACGATGTATGGTAACTACGAAATCGACCAAGGCGAATACTTATTTACTTTATTGAATGTGGTTAATAAGCCTTTTGTTGTAAAAAGAGGTGGCACCATCAATTGGACAGGTGATCCTTATAATGCAATCATTAATATTGGAGCAGAATATAAAGCATTGAGTACTTCTCCTTATAACTTTGTCTTAGAATATTTGAATGACGAAGAGGTAAAAGCAGAGGCTAGAAACTCAACAGCGGTAGACTTAACAATGGGATTGACGGGGCAATTATTAAAACCAAATATTAGCTTTAGCCTTGATTTTCCAAATCTGAACGGGGAATTAAAAAACTATACGGACAATAAGATTCGATTGGTAGAGGCCGATCAGAATGAACTAAATACCCAAGTTTTAGGACTGATTCTATTCGGTGGATTTTTACCCTCTAATCAAGGTACTTTATTGGCTGGTCGCCAGTCTCAATTGGCGATAAATACTTTAAGCGAACTCTTATCTAACCAATTATCTATCTACCTGACGGAGTTAATCGGACAAGGTTTATCAGATATTAATTTCTTAGAAGTAGAAGATTTTGATGTCAATTATAATCAATACGATGCTGCCGCAGTAGACAACCCCAATGATTTAGCGACAGGTCATGAATTTTCTATCAATCCGAAAATTAGAGTCAAAGATCGGTGGGTGGTGAATATTGCTGGTAAAGCCAATTTAGGTGGTGGCTATGTGGTCAACAACAGTAGTGACGCCCTAGTTACGGGTGACTTTATCGTAGAATATGAACTCACTAAAGACCGACGACTAAAAGTCCGAGGCTATTATAAAAATGAACCAGAAATCTTAGGTGGCAGACGAAATAACGCAGGTTTAGGGCTTTCTTTCCGAAAAGAATTTAATGACTTTGAAGAACTGTTTTCTTTTATAAAGCGGTCGGAAAAGGCTGCTAGTCAGACGATTAAGAAAGAGGATGATTTGGGGAATTAGGAAATCATTAGAAATTATTAAAGAGTTATTAGAAGTTATTATTGACTAGATATTGCATGGCGGGGTCACTTCCTAGCACCCCCGTCATTTCACATAAATCTTCATATAAATTAAGCAACCCCAACATCTGCCTTTGCATCTCCATTCAATTTCCAATCAAATAAAGTGATAGCGGCATTGAATAAATAAAAAACATACTTCGCCACATTCGCAATATTCAACTGCATGGCATTTTTCACCAGATTGATAATATTATAAATCACCCAACTGAACCAAGTTTCTTCGTACTTAAAAGCATTGCAGAAATTGCCACCTAAAGATAAACCAAAACCTAGAGAAACCGTGATTAAAAAAGCATTATCCGTCTTACCTCCAAATAGATGCGCACCTAAATAAACGAGTCCAAAACCGATCAGCATACCAACACCTAATATCACATAATACCAAGTATCTCTTTTTTTAATCTTCGCCCCTTGAGACCAGCGATAAGTCGCTAAATTATGAATGGCGAACGTCACAGGATAAGTAATCACTGCCGAATGATTGCCAAATAAATAATCCAATACACCAGAACTAATCGTCGTAATGATGCCAATAATATTTCCCCAATTGTTCTGCTTGCCAACTAACCGTGTTGCTAAAACCGAGAAAATAGCTGCTATTACGGAAAGGATTCCAAGCGGAAAAGCACCGTTTCTTACATAATTCCCCAGTTCCGCAAAGGGTATACCGAACTGCATTGCTCCATTTTGATAGATCGTTCCATGAAAACCTTTCGCCACTGAAACGCCTAAGATTAACAGCGCCGCAAAAATATCAATGTACTGTGACTGGACTAATTTCCTTAATAATGGTTGTCTTAATTGACTCATAATTGATGGTGTCTTACAGGCGGGCTGTTTCCTACAGCCTGCCTGTTTTGTTTTAAACAAGGGGAGCTATTTCCTACAGGCGGGCTGTTTCCTACAGCCTGCCTGTTTTGCTTTAAACAAGGAGGGCTGTTTCCTACAGCCTGCCTGTGTTGCCGTGTTTTAAACAAGGGGGCTGTAGGAAACAGCCACCTTGTCTTGTGCCGAAAGTAGGAAATAGAAATGAATAAGACCAATTTTTTCATTATGTTTAAGCCTAAAATTACTTAATCGCTACAATATGAGTCGTTTATCCCTATTTTTTTCGGTTTTATTATTACCTTTTTTAGCACAAAGCTGCAAAGATGCTACCTCTACAATTAAAGACGAACAGCACGAGGCACCCAATATTATTTATATCCTAGCCGATGATTTGGGCTACGGTGAATTAGGCATTTATGGACAGGAACTAATTGAAACGCCTAATATTGACGCCTTGGCAAAGTCAGGGATGCGTTTTACGCAACATTATACGGGAGCTCCTGTTTGTGCACCTGCCCGTTGCGTATTATTGACGGGCCAGCACACAGGACATGCCCATGTGCGAGGAAACGACGAATGGAAAGCTAGAGGGGATGTTTGGAGTTATCAAGCCATGTTCGACAATCCATTTTTGGAAGGCCAAAGACCTTTACCTGATAGCATTGTGACGGTAGCAGAAATACTCCAAAAAGCAGGCTATAAAACGGGTAGTGTTGGAAAATGGGGATTGGGCGCACCAACGACCGAAGGTGTCCCGAATAAACAAGGATTTAACTTTTTCTATGGGTATAATTGCCAACGGCAGGCGCACACCTACTACCCTATGCACCTTTGGAGAAACGAAGAACGGCATATTTTAGATAATAAAATGGTCGCTCCAAGAGCTAATCTAGCCGAAGGGGCTAACCCTAACGATTCGGCTAGTTACGCCGATTTTCGGTTGAATGACTACGCTCCTACTCTCATGCACAACGAGGCATTGCAATTTATGGAGGCGAATAAATCGCAGCCTTTTTTCTTGTATTACGCCTCTCCTATTCCACATTTACCACTCCAAGCACCACAAAAATGGGTCGATTATTATCGTAAAAAATTGGGCGAAGAAGCCCCCTATACGGACAAAAGTTATTTCCCTAACCAATATCCTCGTGCCGCTTATGCTGGTATGATCTCCTATTTGGATGAACAAGTTGGTGAGTTAGTTGCCAAATTAAAGGAAATGGGCGTTTATGAAAATACGCTTATTATTTTTTCTAGTGATAACGGCCCGACTTATACGGGTGGCGCAGATACCCCATTTTTTGATAGTGCCAAGCCTTTTAAAACAGAATACGGCTGGGGCAAAGGCTTTACCCACGAAGGAGGTATTCGAGTACCGATGATTGCTAGTTGGCCCAATAAAATTCAAGGGGGTACGGAATCGGGACATATTTCTGCCTTCTACGATATCTTACCTACTCTATGTGAAGTGACCAATCAACCTATTCCTGCTAATACAGACGGGATTAGTTTTTTACCCACCTTATTACAAAAACCACAACAAGTACATCCTTATTTATATTGGGAATTCCCTGCTTACAAAGGGCAACAGGCAGTGCGGATGGGTAAATGGAAGGCAATTCGAGCCAATATTTTTGAGGGGAACATGGCTTTGCAGTTATTTGATTTGGAAAATGATCCGAGGGAGCAAAATGATGTGGCAGTGGCTAATCCTCAGATTGTGACTATGATCGAAAATATCATGAAGGAAGCGCATGTACCCGCTACGATTGAGCGGTTTCAGATGAAAGAGTTGGGGGATTAAATAAAAGCTGCCAGTGCTGCGAGCGCTGGCAGCTTTTATTTATACTACCGAATAGCCTGTCGAATCTCTAACTCTCGACTATAATAAACCAAATAATCGCTAATCCATTGCCAACCACCACGGCGCTCAATGAAATTCCAACGTTTTTTAGGTTTATTAACCAAATCCACTTCTTGCTTTTTACCGATCAATAACAATCCTATTCCCCTATTCTTACAAACCGTTTTTAATAGTCGCTGTTTCTCTTCTCTCAATGCTGCAAAAGCATCTTTTGAAAATGCCAACCATTGTTCATTTGCTGGATACTGTTTGAGTTGGGTAATGACATCTACTGTTTGATGTCGATAGCTATTCCAAGTCAATAAACCAAAAGCCATTCCTGCTAATAGACACCAGATGATTGGTATATAAATATCTGCGTTGGCAGTACCCTGACCCACAAAATAAAATAAACCACTCCCCATAAACAGAAATACACTAAACCGTACCACATTCCACAACCATCGTTGCATATCTTGATAGGGTTTTAAAGCGGGCAAAGTTTTGAATGATTTGGCCTCCATAGAAACCACAAACGGTTTGGCAGATAAGCGACTTCGATAGGCTAATAAACCGTCTGCTCGTTTTCCACCAAAAACACTTTTAGTACGTACTTCTTCTGCTATGAACATTTTTCGGCGCATTAGTCGATTGTCATAGTAATTTTCTAAAAAACTCATGGCTCTTTTCTGGACGGTTTTTTCTTGTAACATATATTAGGTTTTTAGAAAGTGAGATTGTGATATTGTGAGAAAATGAGATTGTGAGATAACGAGCACTTTGAGTCATAATTGTAGGAGATATAGACATTATGCCCTCTCTGTACCTTTCCCCCTTTGTACCTTTCCCCCTTTGTACCTTTCCCCCTTTGTACCTCTATCCCCTTTGTACCTCTATCCCCTTGTACCTCTATCCCCTTGTACCTTTTCACCTACCTCCGCAACAATCAAATTTCAAGTGCGTAATTATTTCATATAACAAATTATTATAATACAAAAACCGTGCAAAAAATGAGCGAAATTTTAGGAGTCGGTTCCAGAGTAAAACACCCAGCATTTGGTTTTGGGGTAGTTATCAAGTTAGATATTGCTGCTTATGACGTTTGTTTTCAGACGTATGGCATTAAAATGGTTGGAAAAGAGTACGATAAATGGGAAGTCATTGATGCCGTTCCTGCGGAATCTAATGTCACTTATACGGAAGCGGAAAAGTCTCTGGTGAGAATTTTGAGAAATTGGTCGGATGCGACTTCGATTGTACCTTTAGCGGATAAATGGAAAGGAGGAACGATGATTCTAAAGCCTGTTGATCCTGATTTACAAGCTAAAGAAGTACCGATTGAGACCTTTTTTCATAAGATCGTTATGGTCCGAGATCGGGTAAGGGTCATGGAACAAAGGATTAATGCTAGTAAGAAAATGAGTGATGAGGAAAAGGTGAATATGCAGCAATACATTACTAGAATCTATGGTAGTTTGACTACTTTCAATATCTTATTTAAGTATAAGGAGAATAGTTTTGTGGGGGAACGGACTAAATAAAACTTTTTCGAGTACGTGGAAATTAATGTGTTTCTAACATGATTTTTCTTGAACCACAAGGAACAAAGGTCACAAAAGCGTTTTCACAAAGACAAAATTCACTTTGTGAATTTCCTTTGTGTGCTTCATTTCTTTGTTGTTCAAAATAAGTATATTAGGTTATTTCTACTTTTAAAAATACCTAAATGCACTAACAAAAAATGGAAGGCATCAAACGATACCTTCCATTTTTTATATCCTAAAAGTTGAAAACTCAACGATTATTTCTTCATCGCCTTCTTCATCGTACTACCAATCTCAGCAGGCGTTGCCACAACGTGAATACCGCACTCTTCCATGATTCTCATCTTCGCCTCAGCAGTATCTTCTTCACCACCGATGATTGCACCTGCGTGTCCCATTGTACGTCCAGCAGGAGCCGTCTTACCAGCGATAAAACCAACAACGGGCTTAGTTCCATATCTCTGAATGTATCTAGCTGCTTCCGCTTCCATACCACCACCGATCTCACCAATCATGATGATACCATCTGTATCAGGATCATTCATTAATAATTGTACCGCTTCTTTAGTAGTTGTTCCAATAATTGGATCTCCACCGATACCGATACAAGTAGATTGTCCCATTCCTGCTTTCGTTACTTGGTCTACTGCTTCGTAAGTCAAGGTACCAGAACGAGAAACGATTCCGATTCTTCCTTGTCTGTGGATGAAACCTGGCATAATACCACACTTCGCTAATCCTGGAGAAATGACGCCTGGACAGTTTGGTCCAACCAATCTACAAGATTTATCTTTTAAATAGGCTTTTACTTTTACCATATCTTGTACTGGAATACCTTCCGTAATACAGATAATTACTTTGATACCAGCATCTGCTGCCTCCATAATTGCATCACCTGCAAATCTTGGAGGTACAAAAATGACAGATGTATTTGCCTTAGCTTTAAGGACAGCCTCTTGTACTGTGTTGAAAACTGGTTTACCCAAATGTACTTGCCCTCCTTTTCCTGGTGTCACACCACCTACTACATTCGTACCATATTCAATCATTTGACCAGCGTGAAAAGAACCTTCTTTTCCCGTAAAACCTTGGACAATAACCTTAGATTTGTTATCTAATAAAACAGCCATATTTGTTATTATTTATTCAGTTAATGCTAATAGTGCGCTTTGACATTTTGTTAAAGCTGCGCAAATATATGATAATTTACAATTTAAAATGATCTTTATTCCTCTTCCTCTCTCACTATCACAAAGACATCCTCATTTTTCTTTTTCATGAAGTACTTCTCTCTGGCAAATTTCTCTTGATTGCGTTCTATATCCATTGCCTCCTGTCGTACTTCTTTAATCTTTTCTTCGTAGAAGGTTTTATCTGTTTTCAGTTTATTCAAAGATTGTTGCAATTGGTACTGCGTCCACATATTATGTTTATCAAAAAAAATCAACCATCCAAAAAAGGCGACTAATACTAAAAAATAGCGATTCCTAATCGGCGCTGGAAGTTGCCGAATGATCGGTTTAAATGGATTGTTTCTGATTTTCTTTGCCATAGTATGAATATTAAATGAGCCCCAATTTAGCAAAAAAAATGAATAGAAGTTAGTTCAGTTGTCAGTTATCTGTTATCGGTTGTCAGTTTCCTTAATAGGAAACAGATAACTGATAACAGACAACCGTTATAACCGATTTACTTCCCAATTAATGC
>CALDTJ010000511.1 GCA_937924145.1 uncultured Saprospiraceae bacterium | reverse complement strand
CTTCTCCACATTCAAGGTTTGTGAAATTAGTCGTTCCATTAACTCGATACCCCGTCTTATGACAGTAGGGCAAACTAAAGAAACGGTAAATATTTTGCTCGTACTCAAAATCTATAAAATGTTGCCCATCAAATGACTCTATGCGAGTTAGCATCCACGAACTTAGTTGTTTGATGTTGTTTACATCGCTATACTCTAAAGCAGTTGCACCCGTAGTTGGATAGTAGCCAAAGTAGTAAGCCGTACCATCTGGCGATTGCAGTTTAAATCCTTTAAAGCTATCGTCTGTTTCTAGTACGACTGTTACTTTAATATCAGACTGGTTTAACATCTTTACCACCTTGTTGTTATCATAGATAAATTTTCCGACCATTCCTCCGACAGAAAATGTGTATATATCACTTTCTGAGTCACGCTCTGCATCGGCAGCATCTGAAAAATCTAATCCATCAAGGTCAAATCCTTTATGGTAAAAGCCTTTGTCTTTATCATCATCTTCTAACGAAAGAATGGTTCTTGTAATAATTCCTCCTGCTGATAAGTGCCATCCTAAACCAACTGGAGAGGCGATTTCTGAAACTCGAAAACTACTGTTATAATTAAGCGATACACCATGACTTACACTCGCATCACTAAGCGCACAAATCGGTAGGGCATACCCAGCCGCACCAGTATTGAAATTCGTATTAATCTCGGCTTGCTTACCAAAATTCATGGCAGCCGCTGATGGCATTAAGGGGGTATTGATGGCATTATTAAAGTTCTGTCCTGTTAGATAGGTCGATACACTTAATAAGAAGCATCCAAGTAGGATATATTTTAAAATAGCGTTCATTTTAGATGGTGTTTTAGGTTATTCAATGGTTAATTTCTGGACTAAACTAGTTTGGTCGGCTTGTACTTTTACAAGATAAAAACCTGCACTTAGCGAACTAATATCTATTGTTCGGGATAATCCCTGTTCCCTATCTGGTAGCGATTGGAAAAAGACTTGCTTACCATCGCTCGTTAGTATTTCTATGGTGTGAGGCGTTAGATTTTCTACTTCAATGGTTACACTAGATGTCGCTGGATTTGGATAAACATTAAGTGTTGATGCAGTTAGTTTATCTGTGGTAGATTTGCTGTTTCTAGCATCAGCTATATTCTCGCTACTACAAAGCGTTGTACCCTGTACTAACCCATAGCGAACACCCGTAGAATCTAGTAAGGCATGCATTCTGGCAGTTTGCCCACGAGTAAACATATACTTACAATCGTCACTTGTATTTGGAGACATAAAGCACATCACCATTTCGGGAACAAGCTGACCTTTTTGATATTCACAAAGAGAGACATGATTTCCAGATGGGCAACCACTATTTGTTCCATTACTAATTGGCGTATCACTCACATAATCATCACTACATGGAATATCCTCAGAATAACCCGATAATGGATATAGATTTAGGTATTGTCCCACTAGAAAAGTGAGCGACTTAAAGCCATAATTTGTATCTGTGACATTTCCAAAATAACGATAATTAATCACTACCCCGTCCGTTGCTAAATCACCTCTATTTGGCATTTGGGCATATCCCCCATTTTCTACTGGAAGAGCCGCTACCCAAATATTCAAAATGCCATCGGGTGTAATGGCAACTGTTCCGTTATCACTTTGTTTAATTCCTTCTATTGTGCTCCATTCTGGAATAGATGTAGCCACATAATTAATACCTTCTATTGCTCCGCCATTTGCATCTTGGGTAGCTAAACAAAAACGAATTTTGGTATCAACGGCTCTACTGGCATATATTCCATCGGTGTCGTTAGGATGGTTTTCAATAACGGAGGATAGGGAAAAATGGTCATTCAAAGCAGTCAGCTGTGCCTGTACTCGTTCGGTACTTACTTTCTGCGTTTCGTTGGCATGGAGAATATGGAAAACAACGGGAATGGTCTTTTCTTCAAAATTGCTGAGTAGTCTGACAATTTCAGCGGTTTGCTGTTCTGTTTGGCTGATTAGTTGGCTACTGTTCGTACCTTCAGTAAGGTTATTGCTTTGATTTTGTAGTACTTTATTGTAGCTGAGTGTTGTAAAGTTTCGGGTAACTTCTTGGGCGTGACTGACCACCACGCCAATTACAATTAGTAAGAGAACTAAATAGAGTTGTCTTATTTAGAATGGTTTGTAGGTTAATTAATTTTCTTTGCTTTTGGGGCTTTGCCTTTATAATGCTCTCTAACTATTTTAGTAAAAGTAGGCAATCACAATTCATTTACAAAAAAAATCTATGTGTTTTCTACAAAAAAATGCTTTTAAACTGAAAAAGTATCGTATAATGAATAGCTACTCTAAGATATAGTTTATATGCTAAAAAATCTACTTATCCAAAACAAATCGCTCCTCATTCACCAGCATCCAATTTCCATTGACATCTAAGTAAGTACCTTTAGGAAATACCTTTTTGAATAATTGATAAAACGCCCCGGCTTGTGCCAAATCTTTCTTATTTGCTGCTAGTTTATTAAATAATAGAATTCCATCAGGTTTAAGCAGAGATGCTAATTGGGCCAAGTAGTGTTCGCTCTCAAAGTTTTCGGGTACAATATCATCTAAAAAAACATCCATACAGATTAAATCATAACGATCATGACAATAATGCACATACGCAAAGGCGTCTGTAGGTATAGCAGTTATAGAAGAAGTTAATTCAGGTAAGACGTATTTACTAGCTAAGTAAAGCACATTTTCATCAATCTCAACGGCTGTGTAATTGTACTTTTTATCAAATTTCTTTTCCAGCATATAGGGAATACTTCCCAAGCCAAAACCTAAAATTAGTACATCCTTGTCCTCAGCAGGCATTTTTACCTGTTGAAAAGTTCGTGTGAAATTATCGTATAAATCTGCGTAAGAATAAATAGCATTCGCCGTAGACAACTGGTATCGTCCACGTTTTAGGCTAACGTATAAATGTGGGTTAATCTCGCTAGGCGCACTTTCTACGTGCAGTTCAAAAAGGTAGCTTAAATATTTTTTCCAAAAAGGAATCTTCAAAGTAGATAAAGGTTGTCGTGATTAACTATTTGAAAAGGTAACGGATTGTTCTTTCGTGATTTTTGCGGCTCCACCTTCCCATTTCCGATATTTTTCTGTCTGCTCAAAGATAGCTTTTATTATATCTTTTTCAACTTGGTCAAATGGTTTATTTCTCCGTTGATATACTTTATCAGCAACTTGAAATGCCTTTTCCAGTTGGTAAGTTTCAGAAGTCTCTACCCCACCCCATGTAAAAGATGGTATAAATTTATTGGGAAATCCAGCTCCAAAAATATTTGTAAAAATCCCTGTTACCGTTCCTGTATTAAACATGGTATTAATCCCCGTTTTTGTATGATCGCCCATCACTAGGCCACAAAATTGCTGTCCAGAACTTTGATAGTCTTCCGTTTCATAATCCCATACTTTAACCATCGAGTAGTTATTCTTCATGTTAGAATTGCTGGTACAGGCCCCCATATTACACCATTCTCCAATGACAGAATTACCTAAATAACCATCATGTGCCTTATTAGAATATCCTAGTACAACTGAATTTTTGATTTCGCCTCCAAATTTCGAATGTGGACCAATGGTCGTTGGTCCGTAAATTTTAGCCCCCATCTTCAAGGTTGCATTATCGCATAAAGAGAAAGCACCTCTAATCATACAGCCTTCCATTACTTCGGCATTTTTGCCAATGTAAATAGGTCCATCGGTAGCATTTAAAATACTACATTCCACTTTAGCCCCTTCTTCTATAAAAACTTGATGTCGATTAATAATTGTATTCGTACTACTAATCGGGGCAGAATTTCTATGCTTCGTCAACGCTACGAAATCTAATTCAATCGCCGTTTTATTATACCGAAATAAATCCCAAGGTCGTCGAATTTTCAAAAAAGGTGTTCCCTCTATATCTAAGCCAACCAAAGCATCAATAGCCTCATTATTCATCAAGTGTTCAATCTGGGCTTTAGTCACTTTAGCTGCAATAAAATCTTCTCCATCCATCAAAGCCTCATTCAGATCTAATTGGCTAACTAACTTAGCTAACTCAGGAGTAGGAATGACACTACCATCAATGATATAGTTCTCGGCTTCAATATGGATAGGATACTTTTTTGCTAGATAATCCTGTGTCAGAAAAGACACTTTTCCACTCAAATTTTTCTCCCACTTCTCACGAATGGTAAGAATACCAACTCTTAACTCTCCTACTGGACGAGTAAAAGTTAGTGGCAATAGTTGCTCTCTAGCCTCATTATCAAATAAAATAATATTTTTCATGCAGCCAAAAATAAGGATTGTTAGGAATTATGCTAAGTTTTAAGGTGGATCTTGAATAGGCACACCTATAATCATTCAGTAGTAAATACGAATTAAATGCTATTTTAGTTTAATAACGTATGAAAAATAAATGGGTGCATTTCATTTTTTTCCTTTTTTATTAACCCCATTCTTTGTGCTACTACATCCGCTTTGCGGGTCAGGAATTTACACTATTTCATCCTTGAAAAGAAAGGAATGGCGAAAAAATGAAATGTACTCAAATAAATAGTAATTTTTCTAAATATATAGTAAATCAAAATGAGTAGACTACAAACAGAAAAACGCCTCAGTTAAGTAAACTGAGGCGTTCTTACCTACTAAGGTAGTTGCTTATAAAGGTTTATTGGTCTTTCTTAGCAAACTTAGCAAATTTCTTATTGAATTTGTCAATTCTACCAGCAGTATCTACAAACATCATTTTACCCGTAAAGAAAGGGTGAGATGCACTAGAAATTTCTAATTTAATTAAAGGATATTCATTTCCATCTTCCCACTGGATCGTATCTTTAGTATTTGCACAAGATTTTGCTAAAAAAGCATAATCAGCAGAAAAATCCTTAAATACAACTGTTCTATATTCTTTTGGATGAGTATCTTTTTTCATGACTATTTTTTATTTGATTTCTTATTTTTTTTAAAGCGAGTGCAAAGGTAAGGATTTTATATTAATAAATAAAGAGATGAAAAATAAAAAAGGGATAAAAAACACACGTTTCTTATCCCTTTTTAAATCAAGCGAGCTTGACTTTAGTTCTGCACCTTAGGTTTTGCAGAGTAATTAACTCTCAACTGATTAGATTTACGCAATTTAGTTTTTATATCTTGCACAATTCCCATCGTAACATCGCCATCGACTCTTAGAGAAGAAGTGATACGACCATGTTGAGATTCATTTACCTTAATCTTATGCTTTTCAATAAAAATTGGAATATCATTAATTTCCGAAATTTTATCTCCAAGCTGCAAGGTTGGTCTCGTTCCATATAAAGATTGGAATTTTTTCGTTGGTCTTCCTACATATAAGTAATGAACCAAAGACTTTTGTTCCAACTTAGCCAACTCCGTTGCTTGAGGAACTTGTACCGCTACTTTCAATTCAGCATCTCTCAATACGGTAGTTACCATAAAGAAGAATAAAAGCATGAATACGATATCTGGCAACGAGGCTGTCGATACCTTTGGTGGTTCCTTTCCGCCCTTGTCTGAAAATTTTGACATAATTTACAATTTTTTCTTGATGAATAAATAAGGGTAGTTTTTCGACAAAACGCTTATTCTTCACCGAAGTTAGTAGGCTCTGCCTCAGAAATTACTAAAGGAAATTTAGATCTGATTTCTCTTTTCATTGCAGTAGGCAAATCATCAGAGTAATCTTGTCCAAATCTACGTTGAGATTCTTCATTCCACAATTCAGTATAAGCCGATTTTACTTGGTCATAAACCTCTAAATAGGTTTCGTACTTCGTTCCACGGTCATTCTTCAAAGAGATAATCGCTTTTGAAGGCGATTCAGATAAATCTTCTCTTTTTTGAGGATT
>CALDTJ010000510.1 GCA_937924145.1 uncultured Saprospiraceae bacterium | reverse complement strand
ATTCGGAAATTGCTTTTGCAATTGATCCAATTGAGCGCGAGGAATTTCTGGGTTTTTGAAAAAACTACCTGAGTTGCCTAACTCCGCAGGATCAGGTAATTTGCTTGATCGAATCGCTATTACCGCATCACTAACATCTTTTATAGTTGGTATTTCAATTCCTTTTTCAGCTAGATTAGTTTTGATCGCACCATAGCCCGTATTTAGCTGATGCTTATTTTTGGTGAGCTGTAAAAATACTTTAGTGATTAAATATTTACCTTTTAATTTCTTTTTAAAAACACTTTCTCGATAACCGAATTGGCACTCTTTTTTATCAAAAGTATTTCTCCGTTTAGTCGTCAAATTAATCGCCTCCAACTTCACAAAAACGTCTTTTAACTCTACTCCATAAGCTCCAATATTTTGAATAGGAGAAGCCCCAACTGTCCCTGGAATGAGCGATAAATTTTCTATCCCTCCATAATTATTTTGGATAGTCCACAAAACCAATTCATGCCAATTTTCACCGCCACCAACACTTAAGATTACGGAGTTATCATTTTCTTCTACGACCGCTATTCCTTTGATTTCATTTTTTATCACTAGCCCTTCAATATCCTTAGTTAATAGCATATTACTCCCTCCACCTAGAATAAAAATAGGTTGGTAGGTTAATTTTAAAGCCTGTTTCAACTCATCAACAGATTGGACTTTCAGCAAATTTTCTGCCTTAGTATCTAAGCCAAAAGTATTATACGCTTTAAGGGAATAGTTTTTTAAAATAATCATTTAATGCTTTTTAACCAATACTTTCTTCTTCTCTAAATAATGCCAAAAATAGTATTAAAACCACTACCGCTAAACCAGCAGGAACCATCCAAATTTGAGACCAATCGTGTCCTGCTTCTACCCCATTTTCCATAATGGTATATTTATTCACAATTTGACCAGCGACAATCGCACCAAGATACATACCTACACCATAAGTTGCCAAAGTAATTAAGCCTTGCGCACTTGCACGCACTTCTTCTGGTGCCTCATTATCTACATAAATTTGTCCAGTAACAAAGAAAAAATCATAACAAATACCATGTAATAAAATACCTGTGTAAAACATCCACACCATCGTTTGATTGTCTCCGTAGGCAAATAAAACATAACGCAAAATCCAAGATAGAATACCTACTAAAATCATTTTCTTAACCCCCAATCGACTAAAGAAAAAAGGCATTAATAACATAAATACAATCTCTGACATTTGTCCTAGCGTCATCTTAGCCGCAGCGAATTCCATTCCTGCCTCATTCAAAAAGCTATTGGCAAAGGCAAAGTAAAAGTTCAAAGGAATAGAAACCAAAAAGGAACTTAATACCAACACCGCAAAATTCCTATTCTTCATTAATTTTAAAGCATCTAAACCTAATAACTTACCAATATTAATTGGTTGACCTTTACTTTCAGAAGGTGTATTCGGTAATGTAAAGCAGTATAGGCCAGTAATTAAAGAAGCTGCAGCCGCAATAAGAAATTGATCGCTTGATGCCTCCAACTTGGCAAAACTGATAAATAATCCTGCGATAATCCATCCGATAGTTCCTAATACTCTAATACCAGGAAACTCTTTTTCGGGGCTCGACATTTGATAAAAAGAAACTGCATTCGTCAATGCTAATGTCGGCATATAAAAAATAGAGTACAATAATAAAATCCAGTAAAACATATCAGGATCACTTACCGAAGAGATATAGTAAAGAATTCCTGCTCCGATTATGTGAGAAACGGCTAATACTCGCTGTGCCTCAAAAAAACGATCAGCAATGATACCCACAAATAACGGTGCAATAATAGCCGCAATACTTATCGTGCTAAAAATTCCGCCAATTACAGCTCCATCAAAACCTAAGTTTTTGGACAAATAATTACCAACAGTCGCGTACCAACAGCCCCAAACAAAAAATTGCAAGAACATCATTAGAGATAACTGAAATCTAATACTGGTTTTCATCGTGTACCTATTTAGAAGATTAAAAAGTGAGTCGAAAGATAGGAAAATTTATCATCGTAGAATTAATACTTTCATTATTTGTCTGAATGTCCTCATTTTTTCCTTAAACTTGTGGGGATAAATCTTCATCTTCATGCAAAAGCATTTTTCCCTAGTTGCTTATCTTATATCCTGCTTTGTCATCATAGCAGTAGCACTTTGGTATCCCAAATGGGAAAAACCAGGAACAGAAGCGACATTAAGTTGGGATGTGATGGGGTATTATCTCTACTTGCCAGCAGGAATAATCTATGACGATCTAAGACAACTTGAATTTAAAGCCGAAATTTTAAAAAAATACCGTCCAACAGATAGTTTTCACCAAGCATTCAAACACAAAAAAAGTGGAAATTATGTAATGAAATATTCGATTGGATTAGCAGTTTTGTATTCCCCATTCTTTTTATTGGGTCATGCCTATGCACTAATTAGCGATTATCCACCAGATGGTTTTTCACTTCCTTATCAAATAGCCATTAGTTGGGGCAGTATATTTATCGCTTTCTTAGGTTTATGGTTTGCTCGAAAAATTTTACTCCAATACTTTTCAGAAGTCATTACGGGCATAAGTCTTATCACCATTACATTCGCTACAAATTATCTAAACTATACTGCAATTGATGGAGCAATGGGACACAACTGGATTTTCACACTCTTCGCAATTTTAATCTGGCTAACAATCAAATGGTATAAGCAACCGAGCTATCAAAAAAGTATTGGCATTGGGCTTTGCATAGGTCTAGCGGCTTTATGCAGGCCGACCGATTTACTAAGTTTTTTAATTCCTGTTTTATGGGGTATTGAAAATAAAATACAACTATTTAATCGGCTAAAGTTCTTACAAGCTCATTGGCAAAAATTATTAGTTACCGTTATTACAGTGGCATTAATTGGCAGCATTCAATTATTCTATTGGAAGTATGTCACAGGTGAATGGATCGTTTATAGCTACGAAGATCAAGGTTTTAGTTGGTTGAAACCACATGTCAAAAAGGTATTGATTAGTTATCGGAAAGGGTGGTTAGTTTATACGCCTGTCATGTTGTTGGCTTTGGTCGGTTTTGTCCCACTCTATAAAAAATATCGTTCCTTATTTTGGGTTAGTATTATTATCTTTCCAATCAATTTCTACATCGTTTCCGCTTGGGATGTTTGGGCTTATGGTGGTGCTTTTGGGCAACGGGCATTGATTCAATCATACACCTTATTAATGTTTCCCTTAGCTGCTTGTTTTGAATCGACCTTTCAAACGGATTGGAAAAAATGGTTGGCTCTTACGTTTACAGCTTTTTGTATTTGGTTAAATATTTTTCAAACCTATCAAGCACACGGACATGGATTCGAAGTAGAAGCAATGACAAAAGCCTATTATTGGAGAATTTTTGGCAACGCCAATCCAACTGATCTAGATAAAAAATTATTAGATACCAAAGAAGATTTTCAAGGTGAGCGAAAGAATGTTCAGCAAGTTTATAGTAATGATTTTGAAACGTTTACCGATTCTATCCATTATTCCAAGCAGCAAGCAGCATCTGGTCAATACGCATTGCATCTGGAAAAAAGCCGTGAATTTAGTCCATCCTACCTTGTAAAACTGACCGACAAATCCCCTAAATGGATAAGGGTCAGTGCTGATTTTTATATTCCACAAAAAGAATGGGGCGTTTGGAGTATGCATCAATTAATTGTCCGTTTTGAAAAAGGAGATCAAGTCATCAAAAATCGAATCATCCGAATTCATCGGCAGTTAGGCGAACGACAATGGCAAGCCAATTGGTCCGATATGCGTATTCCTAAAGCAGATTTCGACCATGTAAAAATTTATTTTTGGAATTCAGGAAGTGGTAAGGAGGTCTTTGTGGATAATCTTAAAGTAGAAGTCTATGAAGAGTAAATTGATGTGGAACTGAAGTTCAAAACTAGACGTGAATTTACCACATAAGTACATAGTTTTTTCACATAGAGCACATAGTTTTCTAGGCTAGACTTTGCACCAAGCGGTAGCATTTTTGCTAAGCGAGATTTTGGCTAATTTTTTTTTGCTTGTAAACTTTCGTAAGATTATAGTATTAAAGTTTTTTTTCCTCAAACTCTTTTGTGTCCTTATATGCCTTTTATGGTTAAAAAATTGTATGTCCTAATCTTATTCAATTAAACTTATTTACCAGAAAAAATATATCCCATTAAAAAGCTACTTTTGCACTGATTTTGGTTGCGTCCCATATTTAATCAATTGGGATTCAAGCATTAATAGGGAATCTTGTGTAAATCAAGAACTGTACCCGCAGCTGTAATCTTCGTTAATTTTTTAACTATCATGCCACTATCAAAAGACGGGAAGGCGGTTAAAAAAGAAGAAAGTCAGAAGACCTGCCAAAGTCAATATTTTTTCACTTTGCTTTCGGGACTAAAAGCGAATGGGGTTTATTTTGGTATAAAAACACTTCATTTTTCCTATACTAAAAAGTCTATCAATCAATTTGGTAAGCCTACCCTATCCTGCCCGAAACGATTTTTTATTTAACCAAATCGTTTCTTATGCGAAAATTTTACTTCGTCTTAATTTCTATTTTTTCTGCCACCTTCATCTTTGCGCAAAGCACTGCCTCTTTTGAAGAATTTCAATTACCACTAGATACATTTATTAATAATGCCGAAGGCACAGGAGGTTATCAAAGTGGAGATGCCTTTTTTCCAAATAACTATAGCCCCGATTTTGGAGGATTTTGGGCAAGTGGCTGGGCACTTTCTACTATGCGAGATGATAGCACTTCTGGTTTTGAGAATTTATCTAGTTCTATTACAGGAAGTGGTTTGGAATCTCCAACTTATGCCGTAGGGCAACAAAATGCGATCATTTATATCCAGAACGAATCAATGGGTAAAGTCGTTAACGGGCTGTACTTGACTAATACTACCTACGCTCATAACAGCATGCGGGATGGAGATGATTTTGCTAAGAAATTTGGTGGTGAATCTGGTACTGACCCCGATTTTTTTAAGATAGAAATTAGAAAATTTTATAAAGGTCAGCTAGACACAACGACTGTTGAAGTTTACTTAGCGGATTACCGTTTCGAAGCTGACAGCTTGGATTATATTATTGCTGACTGGCAATGGGTTGACTTAAGTAATTTAGGAAATGTGGATAGCTTACAATTCACACTTAGTTCAAGCGATATTGGAAGTTATGGAATCAATACACCACTCTTTTTCTGTATGGATAATTTAGAAATGTCCAACTTTGAAATTGATATTCCAACGGACGAAAATATCTCTACTTTTGAAGAAAGTAATATTTCTACCAATACTTTTCTAAATGGCTCAGAAGGTACGACTGATTATCAAAGTGGCAACGCCTTTTATCCAAATAGCTATAGTCCAGATTTTGGTGGATTTTGGGCAAGTGGTTGGGCACTTTCAGCAATGAGAGATAGCGTTACTTCTGGATTCGATAATTTATATAGTGCAAAAACAGCAGCAGGATTCACTTCTTTGACTTATGCTGTTGGACAACAAAACGCACAAATTAAATTAACAGAAAATGCTGCTGGAAGAATCGTCAAAGGGCTATACATCACCAACGGGACGTATGCACATAATAGCATGCGAGATGGAGATGATTTTGCTAAGAAATTCGGTGGTGAATCTGGTGATGATCCTGATTTTTTCAAGTTAGAAATCCAGAAATATTCTAATGGAACGTTAGCCCCTCAAATTGTTGAGTTTTATCTAGCAGATTTTAGATTTGAAGACAATAGCCAAGATTATATCGTCAATGATTGGCAATGGGTTGATTTAACTAGCTTAGGAAATGTCGATAGCTTAAGATTTACTTTAAGCTCAACTGATATTGGAAGTTATGGAATAAACACTCCTTTATTTTTCTGTATAGATAACTTAGAGATCAGCGAAGAAATTTCAACTAGCAATCAAGAAGAATTTTTAGCGATTAAAAATATTTCTTTTTACCCCAATCCTGCGATTGATGAAATTGTGATTGATTTAGCTAGTAACGAGTTAGCAGGTGAACTACAAATTTTTGATTTGCTTGGTAGACAGTTAATTCATCAAGCTATTAACTCGACTCGAAATAGTATTAATGTTTCTAGCTTAAAAACAGGAACGTACATTTTACAAGTAGTCACTGAGGATGGAAAACGTTTTTCTAATACATTTCTAAAATATTAATTTTTTCACCATAAGTTCTTAGACAAATTTACTTATAGACATTTAAGTTCATTTTAGCAAAAACTACATGTTCTTAAATGTCTATATGGTAAAATTAACCCTAGTCAAAAGCAGACTTCAACACCTTCTTCGTTACTTTCCCTAGCGTATTTCTAGGCAATTCCTCTTGAATAATAAATTTTCGAGGTACTTTATAAGCAGGTAATAATTCTTTCAGCCATTTTTTGAGTGCATCAAAATCAAGGTCTTTTTCATCAGTAATCAGACTCGCAGCCACAATTTCTCCCCATTCCTTATCAGCTAGACCAACGACTGCACATTCCTTAATAGCAGGATGCCTTCTTAAAATATCTTCAATTTCCAACGCAGAAATTTTGTAACCACCTGACTTTATAATATCCACCGAATCTCTTCCTAGTATTTTAAACATACCATCATTAAAGATCGCAACGTCTCCACTTCTAAACCATCCATCCATATAAGCATCTGCAGTAGCTTGAGGCTTTCGCCAATATTCTTTAAAAACATTTGGTCCTTTTATTTGAATTTCACCAGGTTCGCCCGTTGCTTTTACATCTTTTCCTTCTGCATCTACCAATCTAATTGCTACCCCTGGCAATGGTAAACCAACATGTCCTGGTCGTCTTTCTGTTCGATAAGCATTCGATAAGGCCATGCCTATCTCTGTCATCCCGTACCGTTCTAAAAGGGTATGGGTACTAATCGTGCGCCATTTTTCTAAAACAGGAACTGGTAAGGCCGCTGAGCCTGAAACCATCAAACGTAAGGCTTTAACACCATTAGATAAGCGTTCTTTTTCGGTTGCAGTGGCTTTATCCCAAAAGGCAATTAACTTAAAATAAATCGTAGGCACTGCCATGAACAAAGTTAACTGTCCGCTACTCAATTTTTGCCAAACTTTTTCTGCCTCAAATTTTGGTAAAAATTCACAACAAGCACCTGACCATAGCGCGCAACTCAATACATTGATAATACCATGAACATGGTGCAAAGGCAAAATATTCAAAATACGGTCGTCTTTTTCCCATTCCCAAGCATTGACCAGAGTCTCTATTTGAAATTGAATATTTTGATGCGTCGTGACGACTCCTTTTGGTAAGTTGGTTGTTCCACTAGTATAAAGGATCATTGCTCTTCTATCCAAACTAACCGTTGGCAGATCTACACTTGGCTTATCCAATAAATCCGCAACCAAAAACAAACGCATATTTCGCTCTTTTGCCAAAGGCGTCAATAAGGCTTTATAGTCCTCACTTACAACTAGTATCGTCGCTTCTGTATCCTCAATGACGTATTGCAAAGATGGTAAAGGGTGCAAAGTACATAATGGCACCGCAATACCGCCCGCTCGCCAAATCGCCCACTGTGTAGCAACATATTCAAAACTAGGCGGAACTAAAAACACAACTCGCTCTTCCTCCAAATCCTTCTTGCCCTTCAGTAGATAATTAGCAATAGAATCAGATGCATTTAGTAACTGCTGATAAGAATAAGCAGATTGATTAGAAATAATTGCTGTTCGATTAGCAAAATGCGCTCCTCTCTTTATTAATTCTATCATAAAGTCTTAAGTCTAAAATCTGGGTAAGTAATAAAAATTCCAAGATAGTAAATATGGCACTACGGTGAAAATATGATTATCTTTTAGTATAAAAATATTTTTGTACGGGCTGTATCAAGCTGAAAGAAAGAGGTGCTTACAAAGCACCACTTTCTGCAAGCACAGAAGGCGGTGCTTTGTAAGCACCTCCTTCTTTACACTAGAAAACAATACCCCATACTTTTTACCGTAGTGTCGCAAATATTATACTTTTGTCATTCGTAAACTTTTTTCCCTAGGTCATTAGGAGTTCCAAAAGAACTGTCTTAAATTTGGAAACTGGCAAAACATAAAGCCTCCTTCTCTTATGCTAAAATATCTTTTTAAAAGAATTCTATATTTCATTCCAACCTTCTTTTTAGTCTCCTTAATCATCTTTTTTTTGAGTAAGGCTGCTGGAGAATCTCTAAAATGCGAACAAGATCCAAATGGAGTAGATATAGAAATATGCAAACAAGAAGCCCATGTAAAAGGCTATGACTTACCAATATTTTATTTCACTTTTACTACTGCAGCTCATCCGGATACTTTGTATAAAGTATTCAGAGAAGAGCGAAGAAACGCATTGAGTCAACTAATTGGTCAATATGGCAACTGGCCTCAAATTAGTGCCTATTATAATAACCTCTTAGCATTAGACAATCAACTAACAGCAATCCGCTTAGGAAAAAGTAGCAAGGGACTTACTAAAATGGATAAATCCATTGATCAATTATTTATCAAGTATCAAGACCCTGTTATTAATAGTCATCTAGAAAAAATAGTCAATACCGTAAACTCCGATAGTCTTTTATCTCAACTAGAACCCCAAGCACTCGCATTAAAAGGTGCCTACACCTCCATCAAAAAAGAAGCAACGCCAAATAAGTTATTGATTCCTAATATCAATTGGTATGGAAGTAATAATCAGTATCATTTTTGGATCACCAATTTTTTAACAGGTAATTTTGGCATCTCTCATCGAGATTCCAAACCAGTCATTGATAAGATAAAAGCCTATCTTCCTTGGACGCTTTATATTAGCATTCCTGCAATTATTATTGCTTATTTATTAGCAGTTCCGTTAGGTGTTTATTCTGCTATTTATAAAGACTCGAAGTTTGATAAAACGGTTTCTAGTATTTTATTACTTTTCTACTCTTTACCTGCTTTTTGGATAGGTACGATGCTCGTCAACTTTCTAACTACCCCAGAGTATGGCATGAAGTGGTTTCCATCTATATGTATCTCCTGTGATGAATTAACTTGGGACAATATCAAAAGATTATTTCTCCCCATATTCTGTATCACCTATGGAGCTTTGGCATTTATGACTCGTCAGATGCGTAGCAGTATGTTGGATACCCTACAAAAAGATTTTATTCGAACTGCTAAAGCAAAAGGATTATCTGAGAAAGTAGTTATCTGGAAGCACGCCTTTAGAAACTCCTTATTTCCACTTATTACGATTTTCGGCTCTGTGTTACCAGCTACTTTTGCAGGAAGCGTCGTGGTAGAATATATTTTTAATATTCCTGGAATGGGTACTTTATTATTAGATTCCATTAATGCCACTGATTGGCCAGTCGTTTATTCTATTTTAATGATCGCGGCAGTATTGACGATGTTGGGGCTTTTAATTGCGGATATCATGTATGTCTTTGCAGATCCTAGAGTTAAATTAAACAAAAAATAAATTCGATATGTCTTGGAAAAAAGTTAAAGAATCAAAAGATGGTCAACTACCTGACAATGGAAAAGTAGAAGTACATCATAATAGTAAAGATGGGATTTTAAAAGTAGTAAACAATAAGGAAGTATCTGGAAAGGAAAATACAGAAATGCTAGAATACTTTAGCGAACAAAACAAGATACCTATTTTTAAAGGATCAGTAAAACATGCCTACGAATCTGATTTTTTAGGATACAAAGACCATTGCCCTAAATGCGATAACGTTACTCAGCAAATGATGAGTAATTTTGCGTATGGTACTCAAGAGGCATCAAGAATAGCAAGTGCCCCTGCTGGTCATTTCTGTACAAACTGTCCTACCGTGATTATTGATGATGACATAATGCGTTCATTAATTGATAAACAAAAATTTATTTATGGTGGAGTATTTACGATAGAAACTGGATATGGAAAGGAAGAAATATTCGAGACTTTTAATGGAGAAAAGCCCATTATGATTCTTGATGAATTTAAAAGTAATATTTATGGTGTTTCACAATCGGTACACCAATCAGATTTAGGTTTATCGGGTGTCTTTAAAACATCAGCAGAATCAAAAAGGCAAAAATCAATTGCCTTACAAAAAAAGAAAGCCTTAAATAGAAAGAAAAAAAAGGCAGCTAAAAATGCTAAAAAGCGAAATCGAAGACGATAAGCAAAAAGGGTTTGAAGAACAGTATCTTCAAACCCTTTTTTAATGTTGATTATTTTAGCATAAATTATCCACCAAAATCATCAAATGAAATATTCTCTTCTGGTACACCTAAGTTATCCAAAGTACGAATAACAGACGCATTCATCATTGGAGGTCCACAGAAGTAGTATTCAATTTCTTCTGGTTCTGGGTGATTCTTAAGATACTCTTCGTAACAAACACTCATTACGTACCCTTTGAATCCATCACCATTAGGATCATCAACATTTTCCTTTAAAGTCCAGTTATCTTCTGGTAAAGGATTATCTAAAGCTACATGGAATTTGAAATTAGGGAATTCCTTCTCAATTTTTCTAAATTCTTCGATGTAGAATAATTCTCTTTTTGTTCGACCACCATACCAGAAAGATACTTTTCTATCTGTTGTTTTTAACGTATGGAACAAGTGGTATAAGTGAGATCTTAGTGGTGCCATTCCTGCTCCACCACCGATATAAACCATTTCCTTTTTAGTATTCTTAATAAAGAATTCTCCATAAGGCCCTGAAATCGTGATCTTATCACCTGGCGTCTTTGAGAATACATAAGAAGAACAAACACCTGGGTTAACATTCATCCAACCACCAGCTTTTCTATCAAAAGGTGGTGTTGCGATACGAATGTTCAACATCACGATATTTCCTTCCGCAGGGTGATTTGCCATAGAGTATGCTCTAAACTGCTCTTCATCATTCTTCATCTTTAATCCCCATAACTTGAATTTATCCCATTCACTACGGAACTTATCTGGACCTGCAGGATCATTAGGATTCGGGTGAATTTCAAAGTTCTTGAAATCAACCTCTACCTTAGGTACATCAATTTGAATATAACCTCCTGATTGGAAATCCAATACTTCACCTTCAGGTAATTCTACTACAAATTCCTTAATGAAAGAAGCTACGTTATAGTTAGATCGTACAGTACATTCCCATTTCTTAATACCAAAAACTTCTTCTGGTACAGAAATTTTCATATCCTGTCTTACCTTTACTTGGCAAGCCAAACGCTTATTTTCAGCGGCCTCTTTTCTAGTCAAGTGATTCATCTCCGTTGGTAAAACATCTCCACCACCTTCATGTACATGACATTCACACATCGCACAAGTACCACCACCACCACATGCTGATGGTAAGAATACATTCTTATCAGATAAAGCACCTAATAAGGTTGAACCTGGTTGAACTAGCAAAGGATTTGCTTCATCACCATTTACAATAATCTTTACTTCTCCTTGCGGAACTAGTCGCTTTCTTGCGCTAATTAACATAAATGCTAAAGCAAGAATAACGATACTAAAGACCAAAACTGCTACAATAATATTCATAATTCTATTTTCTGAATTCGAAATATATTTTTCTAGTACAGGCGATTTCAATCGCCTTTTATATTTTATTCTTTTTGGCGAATAAACCCGCACGACTGCGCAGCGGGCAGGTTCGCCGCTACTCTTTACTTAAAAGCTGCTGGGTCAATACCCAATAGACTCATAAACGCAATCCCCATCAAGCCAGTTAGAATGAAAGCCATTCCTAGACCTCTCAATGCTGGTGGTACATTTGAGTAACGAATCTTTTCTCTAATGGCTGCAATGGCAATAATTGCTAAGAACCAACCGAAACCACCACCTAAACCAAAAGCAACAGATTCGCCGAAGTTATATTCTCTAGCTACCATAAATAAAGAACCACCCAAAATAGCGCAGTTTACAGTAATCAATGGTAAGAAGATACCCAAAGAGTTATATAAAGAAGGAGATACCTTTTCTATTACCATTTCAACTAACTGTACCATAGAGGCAATAACTGCAATAAATAAGATAAATCTTAAGAAAGAAAAATCAAATCCTAAAGGCCCAGTTTCCGACAATAAGTATTCGTTAATCAACCAGTTGATTGGCATCGTGATACCCAAAACGAAGATTACTGCTAAACCTAATCCAAAAGCTGTCTTTACAGTTTTAGATACAGCCAAGAAAGAACACATTCCTAAGAAATAAGCTAAAACCAGATTTTCTATAAAAGCTGCTTTTAAAAAAATATTTACTAACTCCATGACTTATTTTATTATAAGCAATAAACGATAAGAGAGTTTATGTTTGCGCTTACTATTTACAAATTTTGACAAGAATCTGATAGAACAAACTCTTTATTAGAATCACCTAAACTATTTCTTATGAAATATCTACCAATTCGGGGTTTCTAGCTCTTTGTATCCAAATGAAGATACCAATGATAAACATCGCCGCTACTGGCAATACCATCAAGTTATTATTAGAGTACCAGCTAAACCAAGAACCGTCAGCAGCCGTATTAATCCAGTAATCAGAACTAGCGCCAATAATCTTCATTTCAGCAGCACTACCTGCAAATAAACTTCCTTTACCAAAAAGTTCTCTAACTAAAGCTACTGCTACTAAGATTAGACCGTAGCCTAAGCCGTTACCGATCCCATCTAAGAAAGAACGCCACGGCTTGTTAGCCATTGCGAAAGCCTCTAGACGTCCCATTACGATACAGTTCGTAATAATCAAACCGATATAAATGGTCAATTGACGATAAACAGGGTAACTGAAATATTTAAGTACCATCTCTACAATAGTTACTAAAGTAGCAATGATGACTAACTGGACAATCATCCGAATAGACTTAGGAATTCTAGTTCTCAACAATGAAGTGAATAAACTAGAAAAAGCACAAACGAAAACTACAGCCACAGAAATAACAACAGATGGTAAGACCAATGAGGTAACCGCCAAAGCAGAACAAATACCCAGTACCTGAATGGTAATAGGGTTATTATCCGTTAGAGGATCTGTTATTAATTTCTTTTCTTTTTTACCGAATAGAGGCTCTTTTTCTTTGATTGCAGGAGCCGTTGTAACTTCAGCCATTATTTTTATTTTTATTTTTATTTCTTGAATTTATCGTCGCAAATTAGAGTAAGTAAATACCCTTTTCTCAAAATTAACTGGAAATTGTCAACCTTCGGACTGACAATTTTATCCTTTACCTTTTCCAAAGTAAGGTTCATAGTATTTGATACCTCTGTATAGCATTTCATCTACCCCATCAGCAGTTACAGTCGCACCTGATAGGCCATCTACTTCGTAGGCTAAATCTTTTGCTCCACCTTTTATTACACCAACAGAAACATATTCTCCGTCTTTGTAAATTTTCTTACCTCCAAATTGCTTAGCAAATGCAGGATTATCTTTGATTTCTGCACCCAAACCAGGGGTTTCGCCAGCATGGTCAAACGAGGCACCAACAACTGTCGTAAAATCACTTTGTAAAGCAACATTACCCCATATAGCATCCCATAGACCACTACCTCTAACAGAAACAATATAAACCTTTTCGCCACCAGCATTATAAATAAACAAAGGCAAGTTTCTATCTTCTTCTGGCTTTTTAGCTTCCTTAGCCATATCAACTTTTTCCGCCATGATTCCATCAACCTCTTCACCACTCATATCTACTACTTTTTGCTCTACTTTTTCTTCAAAAAGCGCTAATACATCTTCATCACTAAAAGCTGAAACTGGTTGATCTAATTTAGCACTAATAGCAGATAAAATTGCTCTTTTGTTAAATACATCTGCATTTTGGGCCACCTTGTCTTTTGTGCCATAAAATAGGCTTGACAAAGTCAAAGCAACTAACACAGTCATTGCTAAGGTAAAGCCTACTACATAATTTGTACTTTCCATAATATTTCTTTGAGAAGTCAGAATTCAGACTGCCCCTAATAAGAGACTGTCAGAAGTCAGACTTAGTTATCGTCACAGGTCTGACTTCTGATACCGATAGCTATCGGTAAAGTGGTCTCGCCTCTGACTTCTATTACTAAGCTTGCGCTCTATTCAATCTTCTAGTCACATTTGCTTCTAATACGTAATGGTCAATTAGTGGAGCAAATACATTCATAAATAAAATCGCTAACATCCATCCTTCGGGATATGCTGGATTTAATACTCTAATAATCATTCCAACAAAACCGATAAGGAAACCATAAATGATTTTTCCTCTATTGGTAGATGCTGCCGTTACTGGATCAGTAGCCATAAATGCCATTGCAAAGAAGAAACTTCCCATCCAGAATTGGTAATACCAAGGCACACTCATAAATGGTGTTGCATCCCAAGCATTCAACAACATCGCCATTACTGCTGCTCCAACAAACATGGATAACATAATTCTCCAACTAGCAATACCTGTAGCAATCAAAATACCTGCACCAGCTAAAATTAATGGCTTAGACGTTTCGCCAATTGAACCAGGAATTGCTCCCCACCACATTTGAGATTCGCTATATACTCTAGTTACATTCTCCCAACCACCTTGATAAGCTAAGCTTAAAGGAGTTGCTGCTGTATAACCATCTATAACTGTTGCTTCTGGATTAAACAAGCTGGTGAAACCTAGTGCTTCAAATAATGGATTGAAGAATCCTGTAAAAATAGCACCGTATTCTACCATTGCGCCAGCCTCTGGCTTGGCTAAACCTGCTACCCAAACTTCATCACCTGAGATAGTAGTAGGATAAGCAAAGAAGATAAACACCCGAGCTAATAAGGCTACATTCAAAATATTCATACCTGTTCCTCCAAAAGCCTCTTTCCCAATGATTACGGCAAATGCTACGGCAAATCCTAACCATAATAAAGGAATATCTGGTGGCATAATTAACGGAATCAATGCTCCTGAAACCAAGAAACCTTCTTCAATGGCATGTCCTTTTTTAGCTGCATACCAAAACTCTATACCTAATCCAACTAAATGCGTTACAGCAAAAATAGGAAGCAACTTCACTAATCCATAAGCAAGTTTTAGGTGAAGTCCTTGTACAAAACCTGGATATTGACCTAGTGCCGCAAAGTGTTGGTGTCCAATATTAATAGAACCAAATACATAACACAATTGCATAGCCAATACTACCAGTACCATTGTCCGCTTAAGATCAATACCGTCTTTTATATGCGTTCCACCTTTAGCAACAGAATTTGGTGCGTAGGCGAAAGTAAAAAAGCCATCAAATAATGTATGCAAAAAAGGAGATTCCTTCTTGTCCGGCTCAATTCTTTTAAGAGTATCTAATAAACCCATTTTATATAATTACTATTAATTCTTAATTGAATAATATAATTCGCTTATTTATGCTTGTTCTCTCATTACTTCCAAACCTTCTCTTAAGATTTGTTGCAATGGCTGTTTAGAAGTACAAGCAAACTCACAAAGTGCCACATCCTCCTCAACTAACTCATTAATACCTAAACCTTCCATTCGTTCAAAGTCATTAACAATAATGGCTTTCATTAAATGTTGTGGATAAATATCCATTGGTAGTACTTTCTCATATTGTCCAGTTACCACAAATGCTCTCTTCTCACCATGAGTATTCGTATTTGCCTCATAAGTGATATCAGCCAAACCACTCAAGAATGTCTGAGAAACACTTGGACGAGCATCAATAGGTGCTAACCAACCAAACATTTCATACTCATTACCTTCTTTAATAGTTGTAATCTGGTCATCATAGAAATCCATGAATTCCTCTTTAGTTTTCTCTTTTCCAGATAAAACATCACCAGATACTAATCGAACGTTCTCATTAATCTCACCAATTAGAGCTCCAATATTTGCTCCTTGGTAAGTGTTTACATAGGCAGGAGATGCAGTTTCTGCGCCTGTTAAAGCAACAATTCTAGAGGCATCAAATTTCCCTTCTGTAAATAATTTACCAATAGTAATAACTTCTTGTACTCCTAGTGTCCATACTTTGTCATTTCCTGCAATTGGACTGATGTGGTGAATTTGAATCCCAACATTTCCAGCAGGGTGTTTACCGTGAAACCAATTTTTCTTAACACCAGTAGCATTTGTAAAAACGCTAGATGGCGCACTATCACTAGCAGCATTTAATCCTAAATGAACCTGACCAGTAGTCAATTTTCCTAGAACATCTAGTCCTTTTTGGAAAGCAGCACCTTTTCCTTCTACCACTAAATTCAAATCTGGTGCTAAAGGCGCAGAATCAAAAGTTGAAATAAAAACGTCTTTTGGCACATCAGCAGCATCAGGAACAATACCAAATGGCCTTTGACGAATCATTGCCCAAGCACCATTTTCTAATAAAAAATTCACTAACTCTTCTCTACTAGCTGTTGCTAAATCAACGGGAGTAATAGATTTATAGTTAATTTCTTTATCTGCTAAGATGACTATTTCCTTGATAGACCTTTTAGCTCCTCTATTCACTGCGATCACTTCGCCACTCACAGGTGCTACATATTTAACATCAGGCCGTTTCTTATCGAAACAAACAACATCCCCTGCCTTTACTTCATCACCAACAGCAACCGTTACTTTTGGAATAGGAGAAATACCAATAAAATTTTGCGGTAGCACTGCATAAGTAGTTGCAGCCCCACTACGGATAGTCTTCTCTGCTGCGCCTTCTAATACTATGTCATGTCCTGCCTTTAGTATATGAACAGGAGCTCCGCCTACATAGTCAGGCATTTTTGGAGAAAACAGTCCAGATAATGAAGGAAATAAAGACAATCCTGCCTTATTTTTCTCATCAATGCCAGCATCTTTAGCTTCTATACGAATTAAGTTATCTGAAACTTGAATTATCAAGAAAAAGATGATTAAAATCGCAATTGCCCACAAAGCAAGGTTTAAAATGCTACTACCACTAGCAGAACTGGCAGCGAAGACGCTATTTGAAGAAAACATAAATAACGCCACTAGAAAAGTGTATAATGTATTGTTTTTCAAAACTTTATGATTTAACTTTACTGTAAAAATAAAGTACTTGTTTGAATCAATTTTTCAAAAATTTCCGCAAAGATATAAAACCTTTTTATGTTAAAAAATAGGTTAGCAGTATAACTCAATTAGTTTTGAAATTATTTAG
Source organism: uncultured Saprospiraceae bacterium (assembly GCA_937924145.1). Lineage (GTDB taxonomy): Bacteria > Bacteroidota > Bacteroidia > Chitinophagales > Saprospiraceae > JAFMDF01. Next base: position 6,560 of record CALDTJ010000510.1, on the reverse strand, counting down.
ACTGATTCTAAACAAAAACGTTGAATCACAACCTATTTTATATACAATTGAGGATTATTTTATAGATCACCTATCTATAACAGAATAAACTTAAATTGTTTATTCAGAATTGGTATAAAATCAACTAAACTTTAAAATGGATACTTATGAATGGGAAATATTGGAGAAATATAGAATCGGAATGAAGTGAGTAGAAAAAACGAGGGATCTCACCTGGAGATCCCCAATTAAAAACCTATAAACAATTTAGCTAGAATGCGAAACGGAAAACAAATTTAAAAAGTTTCTATATTTAAAAATAAAATTTAAATTATTTTCGTTACGCCTTCTTCGAGTATAGAAAATTCAATCAGAGTATCTATAAAATAAAGGGATCAAAAGAGTTGTTGCACTAATTTCATATCAGAAAAATTATTTTGGTCAGCTACAATATGTGCAGCAAATTCCTTTTCAAATTGAATGACATGATAATACCATTTTTGCTTTTCAAACACTGCATATTTATCAAAAATATAAATCTGCTGCACATCAATTGCTAGTCCTTTACCAATTGCTTTAGTGACTGCCTCTTTAATGGTCCATATTTTAAAAAAGGCCTGGTACTTGTTATCAGCCTTTAGGATATTTTGGTGGTCTACTTCATTTAAAATGTAGTCAAAATCAGCTAAATGAATAGCACGTATTTTTTCAATATCCAATCCTATTTGTTGCTCAGTTGAAAAAGCGCAAGCCACCACATTTCCAGAATGTGCGATATTAAAACGAATCTGTTTGCTCCACAAAGGGCAATTAAATTCATCATAATAAAGGTCTTTTAATTCAAAATTTTTAAAACCTTGGTCATTCATTCCATATTGCAATAGAAGTCTACCAATCAACAACTGATATTTATTCTCCTCTTTTCGATAACGTCGAATTCTTTCTTGAATATCTGCTGGCATTTGCTGAAAATATACTTCCCATTTTTCAGTAGCAAAGGGTTCTAAAAATTTATGGTAGAATATCGTCATTTAATATGGTCGTATTTTTCCTCATCAAAACCTGGTCGAATAAACTTTCCAGCATCCGGAAATTCTAGTAATAAATTCCGACTAATTTTTTGTAATTGAGCCAAGTAGCCAATAATAACAAAATCGAGTTCGGGGAAAGCATTTAACAAAACTTCCCATGCTTTGATGCTGCGCCCCACTGCAATCAATGCAACCTTAGCACTTCCATTGTGATCACTTTGCAATAGTTCCTCCTTAGTATCATATATATATTCCTGTTTTCCACTAAAAGCCCTTTGAGCCTTTACGCTAATGAAAAAACAAAACCAATTGACCGTGTGAATCGCATCTTTGATGGCATTTAGAAATTGCTCAGGTTCATCTTTTTGCACCATTGCTCGACTCGTTAAATCTTCTGATTCAAATATCTTTGGATTCTTCTCCATCCAGTCCATCATATCTTTAGCATAATCCATCGTCAATTCTTTAATTGCCTCTTGCCGATCTGTTAAGACTGTTTCTGGAGGTGGGTTTTCCTTCACCTCTCTACAAATTTCTTCATAATCTAAACCAGCCTCTTTAATCATCTTTTCTAATAATTGGGCTGTTTCGGCAAAATTATTGGCAACGTGTTGCCACATAATCTCCTGTTTTTTCTCTTCCGTTAGCGCTAACTCCATCTTCAACTCTGTTTCTAACAATTTTTCAGAACTACCAACGGCACACCGATCTACGAATCGGCATCTTTCGCACCAACGGTCACAATAATTGTGAACAAAGGGAATGTTTTTTGTTTTATTTTTCATCTCATTAGTATGTTTAAACCTATTACTTTCAAAGTTAAAAAAGTCACTTTTGATTTGATATACGACTAAGATACTTATCTTATTAAATAAAAGAGCAGCTAAAGTGAATTTTTTGTAAATTTGTATTAGACTACTTCAATTTAAGACCAAAATTTCGCCCCCCTATAATCCCCCCGATTATTTTACAAGACCAAGCGATGTAATGTTCTCAAAAAACACAATACTTTTTGGAGTACACAAACTCCTACCAGAACTAGTCGAATACTATTCACTCAGTACTCCTAATGCTATTGCCTTATCGTTTAATAATCAGCATTTATCTTATCTTGATTTAGATGTACAATCGTCCAAATTAGCTAAATACTTACAAAATTCAGGCGTACGAAGAGGTGATTTTGTAGCTATTCATTTAGCACGTTCCTCAGAATTAATTATTTCCATCATTGCGATTCAAAAGGCAGGAGGGGCTTATGTTCCTATTGACATTGCCTATCCAAAAGACAGGGTTAATTTCATGATTGAGGATAGTCAAGCAAAAATCTTATTAACACAAAGTACGCTTCAAGGTAATATTTCTTCTACTAGCACGAAAGTCATCTGCCTAGATAAAGAATGGGAAAAAACTCAAAATAATAGTGATAATTATCAGGTAGTCAATCAATCCGCAGATTTAGCCTATATGATTTATACTTCAGGTTCAACAGGTAAACCTAAAGGTGTAATGATTAGTCATGAAAATGTTTTTCATCAATTGGAAGGTCAGCATAATATCGCTCCCAATCGGATCAAGAAAATGCTGTTGACTTGTTCCATTTCTTTTGATGTTTCGGTACTAACTATCTATTGGACATTATATGATGGAGCAACTTTGGTTATCCCCGATCAAGATGAAGAAAAAGATATTAACAGACTTGCTAACACTATTGAAAAACATCAAATATCACATATTCTTACGCTACCATCTTTACATACCCTAATTTTAGAGCAAGCAGATCCTAAAAAATTACAATCGCTCGAATTAATAAATGTCTCTGGGGAAGTCTGTCCTACTTCATTAGTACAAAAACATGAATCGATTTTGCCTAATTGTCAACTCTATAATTTATATGGACCGACAGAGGCAACAGTAAATTGTACTTTTTTTAAAGTTCCAAAAGGTTTTACTGTCGATAAAGTACCTATCGGTCAACCCATTGATAATTATGAAATTTTTATTTTAAATAAAGATTTGATGGAAATCAAAGGTGATGAGGTAGGTGAAATTTATATTGGAGGAAATAAAGATGTCGTTGGAAAAGGATATTGGAATAGACCAAAATTAAATAAAGAAAGGTTCATACAAAACCCTTATGAGGAAATTCGAGGTGGAGCTATTTTATATAAGACTGGCGACTTAGCCAAATGGATGCCAGATGGCAATATAGAATTTTTAGGAAGAGCTGATTTTCAAGTAAAATTTAATGGATACCGTATAGAATTGGGCGAAATAGAAACAGCTATAAGTCAATACGAAAAAATTAAAGAAAACGTCGTTCTATTAAAAAAAAATGGATCAACAAATCAACAAAAATTAGTTGCGTACACAACAACTAATGGTGATAAAAATATTGATATTTCAAAATTAAGATCATTTTTAGGGGATAAACTACCTAACTATATGATCCCATCTAATTTTGTTTTTTTGGACAAAATGCCATTAACCCCAAATGGTAAATTTGATCGAAAAGCACTACCAGAACCAGCAACAGACCGTCCCAATTTAGCACAAAATTATCAAGCTCCTCAAAACCCTTTAGAGCAGAAATTAACCAAACAATGGGAGGCCATTTTACAAATAAATCCTATTGGTAGAAACGATAAATTTTTTGAATTGGGCGGCAATTCTATCCAAGCAGCACAGTTTATCGGGCAACTACAAAAAGAGTTAAACACTTCTATTTTTGTCACAACCATTTTTGATAATCCGACCATAGCTGCCTATGTTAGAATGCTGTCAAAAGATTATCAAAAAGAGGTTTACAAATTTTTGGGAAATAATGAAGATACCCAACCAAATGAAATAAAAACACTTTCGGAAATTCAAATTAAAGACTTTCAAAAATATATACCTACACTTTCCAAATTTGACGATTCTAGCATAAAAAATCCATCTGCAATTTTTATTCTCGCACCTCCACGTTCGGGCACTAGTTTATTGAGCCTCATGTTAGCAGGGCATCCAGACTTAATAGCTTTTAATGAATTAAAACTATTAGGATTTCACTCACTAGAAGAAAGGAATAACGCTTACATCAATAAATTTAGCTTATGGCAAGAAGGAGCGATTAAAGCAGTCATGGAGTTAAAAAATTGTAGTGTCGAAAGGGCAAAATCAATTGTTAGTGAATTTGAACAAAATGAGAGAACAACCAAAGCATTTTATCGCCAATTACAAGCATGGGCAAGCCCTAAAATAATTGTAGATAAAACCCCCTCTTACGCTCTAGATTCAAAGACGCTGCAAAAAATAACACAAGACTTCGATCAGCCGATTTTTATCCACTTAGTTCGGCATCCTTACTCCATGGTCAACTCATTTGAAAAGTACCATCTGGATCAAGTGCTTTACTTAAAAAAGCATGATTATTCAGCAAAAGAATTAGGAGAATTAGTTTGGTTAGAAAGCCATCAAAATATTATTGATTTTTTAAAAGATGTTCCTAATAATCAACAATTTACTTTAAAATATGAAGATTTAGTTCAAGCACCAGAAACGATTATTAGCGCACTTTGTCAGCAAATAAATCTGCCTTTTCACACAAATTTATTAAAGCCTTACGCAAATATTGAGCAGAAAAATATTAGCGGAATTCATGAAAATTCTCGCTCCATGAGCGATAGTAATTTATTGAAATTTAAAAGTATTAATGCTGAAAAAGCAAAAGAATGGCAAGCTGCGTTTAAAGATAACTTTCTAAGTAATCCCACTTGGCAAATAGCTAACAAATTAGGTTATCAATCACCAAGTTCAGCGCAAGAAAGATTTGTGGCATCTGACAAATCTAAAGCTACAAAAAAAGAAACAACAGATATAGCCATCATAGGAATGTCTTGTCGGATACCAGGTGCCAATACACTCCATGAATTTTGGACCAATCTAGTCAATGGGACAGACATTAGTCAAGAGGTCGAAGCTGACGAATTAGCTAAAGCAGGCATCGATCCTAATTTATTAAATCAGTCAAGTTATGTAGCCAAAAGATTATCTTTAGACCACCACGATTGTTTTGATGCACCTTTCTTTGGGTATCATCCCAAGGAGGCAGAAATGATGGATCCTCAGCATCGAGTATTGCTAGAGGTTGCTTATGCAGCATTAGAAAATGCAGGCTATAATCCTTTTCAATACGAAGGCAATATTGGAATTTTTGGTGGAGTGGCTAAGAATACTTATTTCACAAAAAATATTGCCACACATCCAGATTTATTAGCGTCTTCTGGCGATTATGCGGATACTTTAGGAAGTGAAAAAACTTTTTCGATTAGTAGAATCGCTTATAAATTAAATTTGAAAGGGCCTGCTGTAAATATTCAGACAGCTTGTTCTACCTCAGGAACAGCAGTCCATTTGGCTTGTCAGAGTATTTTAAATGGCGATTCAGATATGGTCATAGTCGGTGGTGGAAGAATTCATCCAGAGTTAAACTTGGGCTACGAATATATGGAAGGTGGGCCACTATCTCCCGATGGATATATCCGTGCTTTTGATGCCGATGCAAAAGGTATGGTTCGAGGAAATGGAATGGTTTCTATTGTACTAAAAAAATTAGATAAAGCAGTTGAAGACAAAGACCACATTTGGGCAGTTATCAAAGGAACAGCTATTAATAATGATGGCTCGGATAAAATTGGATTTACCGCTCCAAGTGTCAAAGGTCAAGCGGATGTAATCAAAAAAGCATTGGCAAAAGCTAACTTAAATCCTAACGAAATTGATTACATCGAGGCACATGGAACAGGCACTATTTTAGGCGATCCAATTGAAGTAGCAGGTCTAACTAAAGCATTCGAAGAACACACCGATCAAAAGCAATTTTGTGCGATAGGGTCAGTAAAAACAGCTATTGGGCATCTTGATGCAGGTTCTTGTGTGGCAGGAATTATCAAGACAGCTTTAGCTTTAAAATATGAGTTATTACCACCTTCTTTAAATTTTGAAAAGCCTAATCCACAAATTAATTTTGTTAATTCTCCTTTTTATGTAAATGATAAATTAAATCGCTGGGAACGAGGAGAACGAATTCGACGAGCAGGTGTTAGTTCTTTTGGTTTGGGTGGCACGAATGCACACATTATTTTGGAAGAGGCACCTGTACAAATTCCATCTAAAGACTCAAAAATCAATCCGCATTTATTATTGCTATCGGCAAAAAATGAAAGTATTTTAAAGGAACAAGAAAAGAATGTAGTTGATTTTTTAAAGCGAAAACTAGATGTGAACTTGACTGATGTTGCTTACACCTTAGCAACTGGAAGAAACACCTTTAATAGTAGAAGTGCTAGAATCTGTAGCCCTAAACTCCCATTTGGCAAAACCATAACATCGAGCAAGGGCTCAGTACTAAAAAATGCGCCAATAGTCTTCCTTTTTCCAGGAGGTGGCGCACAGTATTTGTCGATGGCTAAAGGTTTATATCACACCTATCCTACTTTCAAAGAACAAGTAGATTTTTGTATAAATTTCTTAAAAGAGAAAGAACACCTAGATATTGAGTCATACCTTTTC